>JAATGJ010000019.1 GCA_015654695.1 Chitinophagales bacterium
ATACCAATGTAGATGTAACGACGGGTTTGCGTCACCATCCCGGAGACAGTTTATTGCGGGGAATATTTTATCTGATGCTGATTTTTATTTCCGGTGCCCCTATGTACAGTGTTATGATTTATCAAACCCTGGTTGTTCTTTCTACTGCATTTACGCATGCCAATATTCGTCTGCCACAAAAACTGGATAAGGCTCTCAGCTATATTCTTATTTCTCCCAATATGCACAAAGTGCATCACCACTGGAAACAACCCTACACAGACAGTAATTATGGCGCTGTGTTTTCCTTCTGGGATCGCCTGCTTGGAACTTTTATGAAGCTTGATACGAAAGAGATCCGTTACGGTCTTGACCGTTATTACCCCAATGAGAAGGATGAAGATTTTATCGCGTTGATGAAAAAGCCTTTTCAGAAATTAGACAATTGATCTTCCCTGTTGCTGACCGCTTATAAAAACCTGCTGTTTACTCATTTCTTCCGGCGGTGTTTTTATTGTTACTGTAGCTTTACTGTCATTTCTTTAAACAACCCTTCCAGGTAATGAAAAAATTGTTTATTTCGATAGCACTATTATATGCAATAAATAGCATAGCACAGGAAAATGCATGGTTCGTGGCGGCTAAAACCGGGTTGAACATCCGGGAAAAACCCGATGTCAATGCTAAAGTGCTGGATAAAATTCCTTATGCTGCAAAAATTATATTACAGGAAAACGCTGAAGAATTAAAAAAGATCAGCACAGAAGGCCTCACAGGTTACTGGAGAAAAGTAACGTACAATAACAAAACAGGTTATATCATAGATTCCTATCTTTTTCCTTTTGCACCACCAAAAGCAGGTGTAAAGACGATGCAAGAATATTTAACTCAATTATCAGCTCCTTTTGGATCAAAGCTGGTAGTTAAAACCGGTAGTGAAGAAATGGGAACCGAAACACACAAGCAATTATATAAGAATGGCTCCGAGTGGCATGAGTTCCAGGGGTACGAATATGGCTCAACTACGTATTTTCTTCCTGAGTTTACCCTGCAGCAAGGTTTCTTATTGGTTCGCATGATCGCTGAATTCAGCGAAGCCATTGATGAAAAAGATGAGTTCCCCGTAAAAGATAAAATGTATAAAAAAGAAAACCGGGAATACAGTATTAAGATAGAGAAAGAAATGATCACGGATACCCCATGGATTAAAAAGATCTCCCTTGAATTTGAATCCGGCGCTATTTATAATTTTGAAATGTATCAAATAGATAACCAGCTGGTGATTTTTTATGGTTCGGGGGTGTAGTTTTGTGACATGATAAAGGTCGCCATGATACCGGCACGGTATGCCGCTACAAGATTTCCCGCTAAACTGATGCAATTGCTCGGTGATAAAACAGTGATCCGGCAAACTTATGATGCAACGGTGGCAACAGCATTATTTGATGACGTGATAGTTGTCACGGACAGTGATATTATTTATCATGAAATAACTTCCCATGGCGGCAAAGCCATGATGAGTAAAAAGGAACATGAAAGTGGCAGCGACCGGATAGCTGAAGCCGCTGAAGGAATGAATGTTGATATTATTGTAAATGTGCAGGGTGATACTCCGTTTGTAAAGAGAGAACCGCTGGAAAAATTATTAAGGCAGTTCGATGACCCCTCTGTACAGGTAGCTTCGATGATGCAGGTACTGACAAAACAATGGGAGATTGATGATCCGAATTTTGTAAAGGTGGCCGTTGATAAAAATATGAATTCACTTTTCTTCAGTCGCTCGGTGATTCCTTACCTGCGTGACAAAAATATTCCGGTTACTTATTATGAGCATATTGGCGTTTATGCTTTTCGTAAAAAAGCATTGATTGATTTTACACAATGGCCGGTAACACCGTTAGAAGCGGCAGAAAAAGTAGAATGCCTCCGATACCTCGAAAACGGTATTTCCCTCCGCATGATAGTAGTTGACTATATGGGTGTAGAGATTGATACACCGGAAGATCTGCAAAAAGCAAGTAAGCTGCTATCTCCTGGTCTATAATAACAACCTTTTGCTATTATTTCACTGGTTGAACAAGTAATAAATCATGCGGGATTTATTTCTGTACAAGTCCGGAACATCTTTTCGTAACTTCCTGCCTCAAACGATACTTGCTATGAATCAAAATAAATTGCTGCGCTATTCAGTAGTGGCGGCGCTGGCCGGCTTCATTTTTGGTTTTGATACCGTTGTTATTTCCGGCGCCAATCAGCCGATAAAAGATCTGTGGCATACTTCAGAATTATTTCATGGCCTGTTTATCATGTCAATGGCTTTATGGGGAACAGTAGTGGGGGCTTTGTTCGGTGGTATCCCGGCTGAGAAATACGGAAGAAAAAAAGTATTGATCTGGATCGGCGTGCTGTTCGCTGTTTCCGCCATAGGCTCCGCATTGGCACAGGACCCTTATACTTTTTCTATTTTCCGGTTCATGGGTGGTATTGGTATCGGTGTTTCATCAGTAGTAGCTCCTGCTTATATTTCCGAAATTTCTGCACCAGGTACAAGGGGCAGGCTGGGAGCGATGTACCAATTCAATATTGTATTTGGCATTTTGATCGCCTTCCTTTCCAATTATTTTTTACAGGGTGCGGGTGGCGACAATGACTGGCGGTGGATGCTGGGTGTACTGGTAGTGCCATCTGTAATATACACGTTAATGGTGCTCGGTGTGCCCGAAAGCCCGCGCTGGTTAATTACTAAAAGGAATGATCTGTCCGCTGCAAAAAAAGTTTTATCTGAAATAGGTGTTGCCGATGTGGATACAGAAGTTTCCTCTATTATTGCCAGCAACCAGCATGAAACATTAACCGGAAATACTTCAGGTTTTTTTAGTTCGAAACATAAGACAATTATCTGGCTGGCTTTTATGATCGCATTTTTTAACCAGCTTTCCGGTATCAATTTCATTCTTTATTATGCCCCCGAAATACTTTCTCTGAGCGGTTTGGGAGCAAAAGAATCTTTGTTGAATTCCATTGCTATTGGCGGTACCAACCTGGTCTTTACATTCGTCGGTCTTTATCTTATTGACAGGCTGGGACGAAAAACATTACTTATCATTGGTTCACTGGGTTATATCTTCAGCCTTGCCATGGTAGCCTGGTGTTTTTCTTCACATGCAAGCCCTGTCCTTTTAATGACTTTCTTATTGCTGTTTATCGCTTCCCATGCTATTGGCCAGGGAGCAGTGATCTGGGTCTTTCTTTCTGAAATTTTTCCCAATAAAATACGGGCGATGGGTCAATCATTTGGGGCCAGTGTCCATTGGATATTCGCCGGTATCATTACACTTATCACACCGGTTTTTCTTGATAAAGATCATGGGATTTTTAAAGATAATCCCTGGCCCATATTTGCATTTTTTGCTTTTATGATGGTATTGCAACTGATATGGGTATTGACAAAAGTTCCTGAAACAAAAGGTGTATCACTGGAAGAACTGGAAAAGAAACTGGCCGGGTAATTATATTCCCCGTTGTATGATTATTTAAAAAGTATTACCATGAGGTCTTTCTTTGTTTTATTGCTGATTATATGTACAGCATCAGTGAATGCACAACCTTTTTCTTTTTACAAAGAAAAATACAGGCCGCAATTTCATTTTACCCCGGCTATTCACTGGATGAATGATCCGAATGGATTGGTATATCACAGGGGAGAGTATCATTTATTTTACCAGTTCAATCCGTTTGGTAACCGATGGGGGCACATGAGCTGGGGACATGCAATAAGCAAAGACCTGGTTCGCTGGCAGCACTTACCACTCGCTATCCCGGAAGAAAAAGACACTATGATCTTTTCCGGCACCTGCATTTCCGATATCAATAATACATCCGGCTTTGCTGATCAACCGGGAACTCTACCACTAGTAGCTATTTATACAGCACATATTGAAAATGTGAGCCAGTCGCAACACCTCGCTTACAGCCTTGATGATGGAAGAACATGGACAAAATATAATAAGAACCCCATACTGGATATTGGTTCAAAAGAATTCCGCGACCCGCAGGTGTTCTGGTATGCACCCCAAAAGAAATGGGTAATGAGTGTGGTGCTGGCAACAAACAAAAAAATACGTTTCTACAGCTCATATAATTTAAAGCAGTGGGAACAGATGAGTGAATTCGGTCCCGCTGGTGACATAAGCGGTATATGGGAGTGCCCTGATCTGTTTGAAGTTCCTGTTATTGGTGAACCAGGAAAAACCAAATGGGTACTGATGCATTCTCCTGCACCCTATATGCAATATTTTATTGGTGACTTTGATGGAACTACATTCAGGAATGAAAACCCGGCTGATAAAATTTTCCGCCCGGATTATGGACCGGATTATTATGCAGCGATCACTTATAGGAATCTTCCGGCTAATTCTTCCCCTGTCAGCATTGGCTGGATCAATAACTGGAATTATGCTAACGATATTCCCACCACGCCGTGGAAAAGCGCTATGTCGCTGCCAAGAAAATTAGCGATAAGGAAAATTAACAATGAATGGATATTGTTGCAGCAACCCGCTGATGTTGTAAAATCACTTCGTCAGAAGGTATTGCTGATGTTAAAAAACGAAACGATTGATAAAACAAAAAAATTATCCATAAAAACACAACAATGTGAAATAGAAATAGTGCTTCAGCCATCGGTGGTAACTGTCAGTGGTGTGAGGCTGGCTGCAGGTAATGGCCATGAGATCGAAATAGGATACAATGCGAAAACGCAAATACTATATATTGACAGAAGTAAAACTTCAAACCGCTCATTCAATGAAAATTTTGAAAAACTATCTCACTATGAAACAAAGCTGGTTTTGTCCAACAAATTACTTCGTCTGAATATTTTCTTTGACAACAGTATTGTGGAGGTATTTGCCAATAATGGCGAAGCGGCTTTAACCGCACAGTTTTTCCCGGATGAAAAAGATAATGGGATTGAATTGTTCAGCATTAACGGAGTTACTAAATTAGCGTCGTTAAATATATGGAAGATGGGATCAGCCTGGTAAGTTCTATACTTATAACCGATCCAGTTCTTCAACCGTTTCGTTTAACTTAATGACCAGTTTACTTATTTCAGCATTTATACTTTCGTCTTTTTCTACGATCAGTCGCCGAATAAGCAGGGCCTGTTCTTTTCTCAGATCAATATACCGTTGCATTACCTCTGCCTTTTGCTTTGCCTTATCCGAAACGTTATATGCTTTTAATTCTTTTACCGCCAGATCCGCCTTTTCCCATTCCGGCAACGTGATGCTTTCGATTTTTTCCAGCAACTGGTCATCAGTGAGTGTGGTATCATTAAGCGGGACTGTTGCCCTGTCCTGCATTTCAATAATGCTATTGTATTTGCTATTGAATTTGTCCGCATCTTTATAATTGTATTGTTCTATTTCGTTCTTTGCCTTATTCCTTGCCCCAACGGTTTCTTTCTTCTTGTCCAAATAAAAAATGGTAATCAGAACTGTCAGGAGAGCTACAGCGATCGTAATAATGCTCTTTTTCCTTTCAGCATTCTCCTCCTTCATCCCAAACAGGTAATACAAATAACCAATTACAAACCCGCTCAGTAATCCACCCACATGCGCTGCATTGTCCACGCCGGACTTCATACCGTATATAAGATTATACACTATAAAAACACCGATACTTTGCAGTAATCCATTTCTTATTTGTTTGGGAATAAGATTGGTACTAAGCAATGCTAAAAAGACCCCATACATGCCAAAAATAGCTCCGGACGCCCCGGCACTGGCTGTAGGATTATTATGCCACCACAAACTGGCAAGACTGGCAAACACACCCGTACAGAGATATGCTACCATATATCTTGCCTTTCCCAATAAGGGTTCCAGGTAAACACCCGCCATGTACAACGCATACATATTAAAAAGAAGATGGATGATGCCTATATGCACAAATACACAGGAGATCAGCCGCCACCAATCACCGGATAAAGTAAGCGGGCCATAATTGGCACCCCAGCGTATGATATCAATACCAGTTGGTTGCATAAAATCAGCACCACCTGCTACCATCAGGATGAAGACAAGCAGGTTGAGACCAATGATACCGTATGTCAGGTATAAATTACTCTTTGAAAAATTCATCACCTTATCAATCTCTTCAGCGTGTTTTATCTCCTGTTCGGCCACTTTAACGGTATCTTCTTTTAGCAAATTGATTTTTTCAGCCCACTCCCCGGTGTTAAGGTCAGTTGCTTTTGCTTTCACCATTTCAAATGCGGCTAAAAATTCAGTGATATGTTTTTTATTCCGTCCCATCAGGTCAGCCAGCTCGTTATGTATCATCTTACTTGTAACGGTAAGCCGGTTGTCCTCTGTCTGGATGGTTATTTCGTCTTCATACTTTTTCCAGTTCCGGGGTGTATAGGCTACAAGTGTATTTTCGCCTGCGTATTTAATGGTCCAGCCAAGCTGTTCGAGCGTTCCATGAGCAATGGCCTGAAGTTTAACGCTGTCATATCCAGAAACAGCAATGGTTTGTGATTTTTCCGGCATGTAAATTTTTTACCAAGATGAAACAAATATTTTACTTGTCCGATACCTTTTTTCGCTGATCTTTTGTGATGGAAGCCGCTTCCATTACTATGTATTCCGGGTTTTGTATTGTTAGTATCTTCGCAGCTCAATTAACAGGTACATGAAGTTCAGAAATTTTAAGATGGTGGATTACGTGGTGTATGGAAGGGGTGCATTTAATCAACTGGATGAGATCATCACTCCGCACAGAAAAAACGGGAAGCCAATGGTTTTTTTGGTGGATCATTTTTTTGACAGAAAGCCATTGGTCAGCCGTGTACCTGCAAAAGGAAATGATACCATCATTTTTGCGGATGTCACTTATGAACCCAAAACCACTTACGTGGATAAACTGGCACAGCAACTGAAAGATGAGTTCGGTTCAGTCAGCGGTGTTATCGGTATTGGCGGCGGCAGTACGATGGATCTAGCCAAAGCTGTTTCGCTAATTATGAACAATCCGGGTTCTTCCGCAGATTACCAGGGATGGGACCTGGTAAAAAATCCAGGTGTATATAAAGTCGGTATCCCGACATTAAGCGGAACAGGTGCAGAAGTTTCCAGAACCACGGTATTGACCGGGCCCACTAAAAAGCTCGGAATGAATTCTGACTTCACTCCTTTTGACCAGATCGTTCTTGATCCTGAATTAACAACCAACGCACCTGCCAACCAGCGCTTTTATACCGGCATGGACTGTTATATACATTGCATTGAAAGCCTGGAAGGCACTTATCTGAACGAATTCAGCAAGAGTTATGGTGAAAAAGCCTTACAACTTTGCCAGAAAGTATTTGTACAAAAAGATACATGGGATGATGAATGTGATGATATGCTCATGATGGCATCTTATGCCGGGGGTATGAGTATTGCGTATTCACAGGTGGGTGTTGCACATGCGGTGAGTTATGGATTGAGCTACCTACTCGGTACCAAACATGGAATTGGCAATTGTATTGTGATGAACCACCTGGAAGAATATTATCCTGCCGGTGTGAAAGAATTCAAATACATGGTGGAAAAAAATAAAATCGAGATCCCTGCTGGTATTTGTAAAGGATTAAGTGATGAAGATTTTGAAAAGATGATTAATGTATCCATGGGTATGAAGCCGCTCTGGGAAAATGCGCTTGGAAAAGACTGGGAGAAGATAATGACAAGAGAAAAGCTGAGGACTTTGTTTGAAAAATTGTGAAGGAGGACAGAAGTATGATGTCCGAAGTCAGAAAGAGTTTTCATATGGAGAATTCTTTCCGATTTCTGCCATCCGGCCTCAGCTTTTGATAAAAATTTGTAACAATAAACTTTTATTTATGCCTGGTTTTGAATTCTGGGGAGCCGAAGAAAAAAAAGAAGTGAACGATGTGCTGGAAACAGGTATCCTGATGCGGTATGGTTTTGATGGACCACGCAAGGGTATCTGGAAATCCAAAGAACTGGAAGATGCTATTTGCAAAACATTTGGCAGTAAGTATGCACAACTTACTTCCAGCGGCACGGCGGCGCTTACTACCGCGATGGCCGCATTGGGTATTGGTGCGGGTGATGAAGTGATCCTGCCTGCCTTCACATTTGTGGCCAGCTTTGAAGCGGTATTAAGTGTGGGAGCTGTTCCCGTACTGGTAGATGTAGATGAAACGCTGACATTAAACCCGGAAGCGGTTAAAAATGCCGTTACGTCAAAAACAAAATGCGTGATGCCTGTCCATATGTGCGGCAGCATGGCTGATATGGATGCATTACTGGTTATCTGCAAAGAACACGATCTTATTTTACTGGAAGACGCTTGTCAAAGTATCGGCGGAACCTATAAAGGAAAAGCATTGGGAACCATCGGTCATGCCGGTACTTATTCTTTTGATTTTGTAAAAACAATTACCTGTGCGGAAGGCGGTGTGGTAATGACCAATAATGAAGAAGTGTATACAAAATGTGATGGCTATACGGATCATGGGCATGATCACAAAGGCGTTGACCGCGGTGCCGACCTGCATCCTTTTATTGGATACAACTATCGTATCTCTGAATTACATGCTGCAGTGGGGCTGGCGCAGATAAGAAAACTGAATACGTTTTTAGAAATTCAGAAACGCAATCATTCTCATTTAAAAAATATTTTATCGCAGGTGCCGGAAGTTTCTTTCCGGAAAATTCCTGACCCGGATGGTGACAGTTGTACTTTCTTAAGTTGGTTCCTCCCAACAGAAGAAATCACACACGCTGTGGTGAACGAATTGAAAGCACAGGGGATTTTAGGCGGCAACTTTTACTGGTATGATAATAACTGGCATTATATCCGCAAATGGGATCATTTAAAGAACAGGGTGACACTTCATGCTATCAGCGACACGCAGCGATCTGCCCTGAATGATCTGCAAACAAAAGACTTTTCCGCCTGTGATGCGGTAATGAGCCGTTGTATTTCTACTGCTATCAGTTTATTGTGGAGTGAAGAACAAATCAGGGAAAAGGGAGAGAAGATAGTGGGTGTTGTCAGAAAAGTTTTGAATGAAAAGGTTATACCTGTTTAATAATTAAACTTTGAAATTTTTCCTGCTCCTCATATTTTTTGTCTCCTGCCAGGCGGCTGATACTACTAAGAAAGCAGAAGAGGAAATTGATCTTGCCTTAAAGAACAATGACACAGCCCTGGCTAAAAAATTAGCCAAACAGGAACTAGACCGGCTGAGGTCAACTGTTACAGACTCTGCTTTTGCTGTTATCCTAGATGCAGGTTTACAAATTCAGGCGCTGGAATTGGCGCTCCAAAAAGCCGATAGCTCAAAAAAAGTAGCTGATGCGATTATTGTCAATCACGCAGATGGTAAAAGACTTTATGATTTAATGATGAAAGCATATAAACTGGCTATTCAAAACACCTCAAGAAGTTCTGATATCGCTCTTTATTCTAAAGAGCTTTCTATGAGTTCACAAATCTGGCTGGAAAAAAAATTTACAGGCAAAACAAATTACCAGGTAAAAAAAGCCCTCCGCTGGTTGCAAAAAGATATCGCCATTATCAGTGCCATAGTCAATCATATGGATAATGACCTTGTGCGAAAGGAAACAGAAGATTCATACAAAGATTTAATTGAATAATTCATTGCTTTGTCCTTTCTTTTATTGATGAAATAAAAACTCCATGCGCCGGATCAAACAATTGTACCAGTTCATTATTACTTACCTGCGCACCAAACTAAGCCGGGTGCAATATATAATGATCGTAGCGACAATGGTTGGCCTGTTCTCCGGATTAACAGCCGTATTGCTGAAAACGCTGGTGCATTATTTACAACACTGGATAAAAGAAATTGATGTCAGCCGTTTTGCTTATTTATTATTTCCCGCTCTTGGTTTGGTTGTTACCGTATTTATTGTCCGTCATTTTTTCGGCACACAGGTAGAAAAAGGAATTGCCATGGTATTAAAAGCCATTGCCCGGAGGTCTTCATTCATTCCGCTTAGTCACACGTATCAGCATGTCATTACCAGCTCCATTACCGTAGGCCTTGGCGGCTCTGCTGGTTTGGAGGCGCCGATAGTAGCTACAGGTTCCGCTATCGGTTCTAATACAGCACGCATCAGTGATCTGAATTACGGTGAAAGAACATTGCTGATCGCATGTGGCGCGGCAGCGGGTATTGCGGCAGTATTCAATGCCCCGATAGCGGGCGTCATCTTTGCTATTGAAGTTTTATTGACAGAAACGGTGGTCAGCTATTTTATACCATTGATCATTTCATCAGTTGTTGGTGCCCTGTGTTCCAAAATAATTTTAGCCGAATCCTCCTTGTTTAATTTTGTATTGCGGGAGCACTTTGATTATAAAAATGTTCCCGCTTATCTTTTCTTAGGTATCCTGTCGGGTTTTATTTGTTTGTATTATGCAAAAGTGTTTAAAGGCACTGAAACAAAACTTCATCACTGGAAAATTAATCCGTATAGCAAAGCAGTAATGAGTGGCTTGCTGTTAATGGCTTTGTTTTTTATTTTTCCCCCGTTATTCGGTGAGGGATATGAAAGTGTAAAGCTGGTGGCTAACGGTACACAGGAAAGAATCAATGATAACACTTCTTTATTTTCATTGATGGATGAAAATATCTCCCTGATCATTTTTGCCGGACTTATTGTTTTATTAAAGCCTGTTGCTACCGCCATTACGATCGGTAGCGGTGGTAATGGAGGAAATTTCGCCCCCTCATTATTTACCGGCGCCTATTTAGGTTTCTTTTTCTCCAGGTCATTGAACAGCACCGGCTGGCTAAAAATCCCGGAAGGTAATTTCAGCCTGGTGGGTATGGCCGGTGTATTAAGTGGTGTGATGTATTGCCCGCTGACAGCAATCTTTTTAATTGCCGAAATAACAAACGGCTACGAGCTGTTCATTCCGCTGATGATTGTTTCCTCTATTTCCTTCTTTATTGTAAAGAGTTACGAACCTTATTCCATGGAAACAAAAAAGCTGGCGATGGAAGGGCAGATATTTACCCATAAAAAGGAAAAGAACATTCTTACTTCGATCAGCCTGCAGGATATGCTGCAGGATAAATATGAAATCATCAGCATAGAAAAAAAGCTGAAGGACCTGGTAGAGATCATCAAGCGAACGGATAAGAATATTTTCGCCATTCAGGATGCAAAAGGGCGGTTTGCCGGCATTATTGAATTGAACGATATCAAGCAGCAATTATTCCTTCCCGAATTATTTGATAAAACACCGCTGCAATCCATTATGAAAAAACCAGCTGCTATTTTATATGACGACCAGGATATGTATACCGTGATGGAAAAATTTGATATCACCCAAAGCTGGTACCTGCCGGTTCTCAGCAAGGATAAAAAATTCATTGGCTTTATTTCCAAAACGAAGCTCTTTAATAAATACCGGGAGATCCTTTCATCGCAGGTTGACCTGTACGATGAATCTTAATGTACTTCCTCAAGGCGATAACGATACGCTTTATCAACCGGTTCGATTGGCTTACCAATTGCATCCGAATACACTTTGATGAAACTTGCCCCGAAGTATAATATAAAAGAAGAGTAAAATACAAATAACAGGATAAGTACAATGGATGCGGATGCACCATAAATGTTTCCGATATTGCTACTTTTCATGAGGAAGGACAATAGCGTTTTTCCTATCGAAAATAAAAGTCCCGTTAATAAACCACCTGCTATCACTGCCTTCCACACCGGGCGTCCATCGGCAAGAAAACGGAACAGAACGATGAACCAGGTAGTCACGATAACGACCCCAACGATTTCGTTTAAAATTCCTTTGAAAAAACCACCGCCACCGTGCCAGATTTTTTCTATGTTGTTACCCACCAGTATCTCAAATCCATCCATAACTATCCCGGCAAGAAATAAAATACCCGCTGCCAGGATGATCCCTATAGACCGTGCACGCAATCTTAAGTTGAATAAGATGCCCGGCTTCTCTTTTAACTTTATATTCCAGATATCATCCAGCGTATTCTTAATAACGGTAAATAATGTTGTGGCCACGAATAACAGGAATAAAAACCCGGGAATGGCGGTATACCAGTGCTGTACCAATGTGCGAAATCCCCTTGTTGTTTGACGTATTTGTGCAGCCACATCGCTTCCAAGTGTATCAGATAATACCCTGCCCAACCCGGAGCCCACCAGTTTTTGATTAAGAAAGAGGCCAAACACCTGGAAGAGTATAATGAGAATAGGCGGCAGGGCAAAGGTTGTAAAAAAAGCAGTAGCCCCCGCCATTCGTAAAGGATCGTTCTTTTTGATCTCACTGAATGACTGGACCAGCAATCGCAAAATGATCAAAACCCTGTTTCCTGCAGGCTTTTTTGTTGGTGACGGCATTTTTTACTTCGGTTATATATTTCCTCAATGTAGTCTTTACTATTTAAATACCATATGACGGGTATTGTCCTGGAACCTTTCATGAATGATCTTGCACCGGGTACCAAAACAGCAGACAAGTAATTAGCGGAAATGGACCTGTTTTTGCTAGCAGGCCAATACATAGTTTTTAGTCCCTTCTCTTTAGACCTGGGCGGTCCCGGTTTTCCGGGACTGTTCCTTTTTTATTCTCAGCACAATTCTTGCATCGCTGTATTTCATGTTCTTTTACTAACTTTCTTTTATGAACGTAAAGAAGCTACGACCTGAAAAATATCTTAAGTACCTGTACCTGCCTAACCTGTTTGGCACGCAACGGACCAAAGAGATATTATCTGTCAACCCAACTATCATACCACAGCGGGAAGAAGCCAAAGAAGTGGTGGTGTATGTTTTTGACTATGATAGTACCAGCCTGGAAGAAAAAAGATTATCATCCGTTGAAGCCTGTTTTCCTTATAAAAGCAGCCAGCGTATCAGCTGGATAAACATTGATGGACTGCGAAAAGCCGATGTAGACCGGGTTTGTGAACATTATGCTATTCACCCGCTGATTGTAGAAGATATTCTCAGCATCAACCAGCGGCCCAAGATGGATGAGGTTGAAGGTATTCTCTTCTGCCTCCTCAATATGCTTTATTACAATACGGAAAAACAAACCGTAGAACAAGAACAGATCAGCATTGTGCTCGGAATAGATTTTGTGGTCAGCTTCCAGGAAGATGCCAGCCGGGATGTTTTCAATCCTTTGCGTGAACGGTTGAAGATGGCGAATGGTAAAGCCAGGCAAAGGGGGGCTGACTATCTGTGTTATTCCATGCTTGACCTGATCGTGGATAATTATTACCTGGTAATGGAAAAACTGGGGGACCGGATAGAAATGCTGGAAGAAGAAGTGATCCGGAACAGCAACAAAAGATCACTGGCCAGAATCAACCAATTGCGAAAAGAGCTGATCGTACTAAAAAGAAATATTGTGCCTGTCAGAGACCTGGTAAGCGGGATATTGCGCAGCGAAAGTGAATTGCTGGATGACCGTACCACCAAATATTTTAAAGATATATATGATCACATTATGCAGGCCATTGACCTGACAGAAAACTACCGCGATATGATGATGAGCATGCAGGATCTTTACATCAATAACGTCAACCTCCGCATGAACGAGGTAATGAAGGTAATGGCGATTGTTACCTGTTTGCTGGCACCGGCTACTGTTATCGGCGGCATTTTCGGGATGAATTTTGAGGAGATCCCTTATTTGCATAATCAGTATGGCTTTTGGATCGCTGTCTCTGTCATGCTGATTATTCCTGTATGGATGGTGGTGATGTTCCGGCGCAGGGGTTGGTTTTAGTTTATCCGTCTTTTAATAACTCGTTTCGTCAAGTTGTACTTTCCCTTTAAAGGTCCAGAATACAAATGCAGTGTAAACACCCACCAGCGGTGTTCCTATCAATGCAATAATAAGCAATATTTTCATCGTCTTTCCCGATGAAGAAGCATTGTGAACCGTGATGCTGTTTTGCGGGTCTCCTGTTGAATACAACAAATAGGGAAAGACTTCTATGGCTACCATGATCAGTAACAATGCAATGGTAGTTGCAGAACTGATAAACGCATACCGGTATTTACCCGCTTTGATCTGGCGGGGGATATTAGCAATAGCCAGTACCATTAACAGGGGTATAATAAACCAGGCAGGGTGGCTTTTGAAATAATCGCTGAGATGGGGAATATATAACAAAGTATAAAACGTAGTAATCACAAAACTCAGCACAAAAAAAACAGTGAAGCTATTAGCCAGCAGGTGAAGTTTGGTATAAAGCCTGTTCTCTGTTTTCATGGTAAGATAGATGGCCCCGTGCATCATAAATAAAGCCAGTGTAGTAACCGCCACCATAATGGAGAAGGGATTAAAAAAAGAATACCCGCTCCCGGCAAATTCCTTTTCCGCATTTAAAGGAATGCCATACGCTACATTACCAAGCATCAATCCTAATGATAAAGCGATAACGACAGAGGATACGCAATAGACAACATCCCAGGTTTTTCGCCATAACACCCCGGGTTCTTTACTTCTGAATTCTATGGCGACTCCGCGGAAAATTATTCCCATTAAAAAGATCATGAACGGAATATAGAAAGCAGAAAAGATAGCCGCATAAGCAACGGGGAACCCTGCAAATAATACTCCGCCTCCAATTACCAGCCACACTTCATTACCATCCCATACGGGACCGATAGCATTCAATGCAATTCTCCGGCTTTGTTCTTTTTTTAAAAACAAATGCAATGCGCCTGCACCGAGATCAAACCCGTCTAAAATAGCATACCCGCTGATCACCGCGCCAAAGACGAGAAACCACCAGACATTATATTCTATTCCAATAAAAGTTCCCATTTAGTTTTTTTGTTGTATCACAGGATTGTTTCTTCTCGTTCCTTCGTCAATATTTTCTTTCGCCCCGTATTCTGCCGGGCCGTGTTTTATTTTTTTATTGAGTAAATACAGGAACAACACAAACAGCAGCGCATACACCAGCATAAATAATATCAAAGAAAACAATACCTGGTTGGCTGAAACTGTTTTGGATAAGGCGTCTGATGTTTTCAGCAATCCATACACTACCCAGGGTTGCCTTCCCATTTCCGCTGTGAACCACCCGGCCTGGTTAGCCACCTGCGGTAATAATACACTCCATACAAAAACTATCATTAACCATCGCTGATCAAACAGTTTTTTTCTTTTCCATTGGATACAGGCATATAGTGTCAATGCTATCAGCGCCATACCGATAGCGATCATCAAATGATATAACTGGAAAACAGCATTTACCTGTTTGGGTCTCTCATCTTCCCTGAAGGCGTTCAATCCTTTTACCGGTTCATTAAAGTTTCCATGTAATAAAAAAGAAAGTCCGCCCGGTATTTTAATACCCGTTGTTTTTTGTTCTTTATTATTGACGAAGCCAAATAAATACATATCCGCTTTTGATGAGGAATCATAATGCCCTTCCATCGTAGCTAATTTAGCGGGTTGATTTTTTGCCACACCTTCTGCGCTGCGGCTGCCTGCCAGTAATTGCAATAAAGAAAAAAGGGTAGCGGTCACCAATGCTATTTTAAAAGAAGGTATTGCAATTTCCAGGTGCCGTTTCTTTAAAATATAAAATGCATTTACACTCAGTACCAAAAAAGTGCCGGCCAGAAATGCACCGATCCATACATGAATCAGCCGATCAACGCTGGAAGGATTAAATACCATTGCCCAGAAATCAGTGATCTCTGCTCTTGCATTCATTCCCTCGCCAACAATATGATAACCGGCTGGTGTTTGCTGCCAGGAGTTCGCTACTACAATCCATATTGCCGAGAACATAGCACCAAGAAAAACCATCAGTGCGGAAAAGAAATGAACCTTTGGGCTAACCCTGTTCCACCCAAAGATGAGGATACCTAGAAAACCGGCTTCCAGTGCAAAAGCAAAAATTCCCTCTGCCGCTAATGCGCTGCCAAAGATATCTCCCACATACTTTGAATAGGTTGCCCAGTTGGTGCCGAATTCAAACTCCATGATAATGCCGGTAGCCACGCCGATACCGAATATGAGTGAGAATATCTTTATCCAGAAACGGGTGATCTGTTCATAGACCTTATTGCCTGTTTTTAAATACATGCCTTCAAAAACAACCAATAATAAACCGAGCCCAATACTTAATGGAGGATAGATATAATGAAAGGAAATAGTAAAAGCGAACTGAATGCGGGACAATATTTCTGCATCCATAAGCGAAAAATTTTGGCCGGTTATTATCAATAAAAGAAACTGTCAAAACTTGTCTCTTGCCGGGAAGATGGAAAGGCGGTGAGAAACTGGTACTATAATTTAATCCTTACCGTCTTATCACCTTACCGGCGAATATTCCGAATTGACTTTTTAAATACTTTCTGCGTATTACTTTCTTTTATAAACAGGTACGGTGCTACAGGGTTCTCCGTACATAATACTTTTGGCGACAGGCCGCAGTAATTTGGTCAGTTCCATGTACACAAAATCACCGATGGGTGTTTCGCCGCAACCTTTAATCACCACTCTTTTATCTGTGAATTCGTTTGTATCTATCTGTGAAAGATTTTTCAAAAAAATGGTTTTGTGCAATTCTTTTTCATCGCCCATTACCATGTCTTTTACTACAGGCTGCAGATAAGATGCAGCCAGCATATATGCCCATACAGGTATAACAGCATCGGCGGAACAGGTTACCGCTACGATCTTGTCCCTGTATTGTTCCCAGTCAAGAGATTTCAAGGCCTCGCGGTAATCTTTTTCTTTTAATATCAGCCCCATGAATAAAAAATCCTTCAGGTCAAATACCGAAGTCTCTCCACGGGGATAATACTTTTCCGGGTCAAGTGTTATTAACCCGCTTTCGGCTACTTTATTGATGAAAGGATCACTCATGAAAGAAATTAATCTCAGTTGTTGCTGAACAACTGTGTATTATACAAAAATAACAATTAAAAGAGGGTCTGGTTTACCATAACCGCAAAAATAAACAGCCGCCTCTTTTAAAGTGAGACGGCTATTCGGGCAGTAGGTTTCGATTCTTTGTTGCTATAGTTAAAAAAACTCGCTTCTGTTATCTTTTATAGTCGCTATTTTTTTAAGCGTTTCTATTACTGATGTGCGGTACATAGCTTGCTGTTTAGCCTGCTGGTATTGCGTTTTTCGCTGCTCGGCTACGTTGGCGTCTCCAAGTGCAGTTGCCATTACATTATCAACACGCACCACATATATTCCGTTTGCTCCTTCCACAACAACGATCTTGCCTTTGTTAGCCGGATTAAATGCAGCACCCCGCACTTTGGGTTCAGTACTAACGATACTGGCAGAACCTGTTTGTACACTGGTCATACGAATGCTATCCGCTGTTTCAATGGGCTTGCCGCCTAATGTTGCCGCAGCGGCCTCAAGAGTAGCCGGGGCGCCCACTTTTTGTTTTAGTTTTTCTGCGATCTTCTTATTTCTCAAAAGAGGCTCTACCTGCATCCTTGCTTTAGCAACCGGTAAGGCTCCTTCCTCATTTATTTCTGTTACAATGGCCACTACATAATTATCGCCCACTTTTTCCGGATCAAGCACCTCTCCCAGTTTGGCTTTATAAATATTTTTTACAAACGTCCTTGATGCTCCCAGCGAAGAAACCTGGTTAGCCATTGGCGTTATATCGGTGGCTAAACTCTTATTGATCCCTTTTGCTTTCAGCTTTTCAGCATTGGCATCAAATGATTTCTGGTCGCGGCTGTTTCCTGCAAATAAAGACGCCTCACCGTTGGCTGTATTATCTGTTTCGGAACTTATTTCTATTGGCTTTGATATATAAGCTATCTTATACGCAGCGGAACCACCTTTCTGGGAAAGTATCTCAATATAATGATATCCAAACTCCGTCTTTACAACACCTTTTGATCCAACAGGGTTTCCAAAAATAAAATCATTGAACTCTGACACCATGCGACCGGGTGATACGTTTTCATATACTCCGCCTTTGTCTTTGGTACCATCGTCTGATACCTTTGCGCAAACTGTATCGAAATTTGATCCGTTTCTGATAGCGGCTTGAACACTGTCAATTGTTTTCCTGGCGATAGCCGAATCCCTGACAGGATACATCTGCCCGCTCTGCGGATCACGCTGTGATGTAGCAACAAGAATATGACGGACGTTTACCGTATCCGGCTGGCGCCTTACTCCCAGTAATTTTGCAATAGAATAACTGTTCCCATCTATATATGGTCCATATACAGCACCAACAGGTATTTTGAAAATAGAGTCCTTTACTGCTATTTGTATTGTTGACCCGTTGAGATAGCCGTCATAAAAATTTTGCACTCCCTGCATGGCAAGAAACCTGTTTATCTCTTTTGTGCTATCAAACCCAGGGATCAGTACCAGCACCTTATCTCTTGCGGCGGCGGAATCGGCTGCAGATGGTAATGCGCTGAATGCTACATAGGCGATGCTGCGGCTTTCAGTTTGCTTGTATTCGTCCTTATGCTTACTGACATATTCCTCTATTTCTTTATCGCTTACTTTGATCGTGCTGTCCGCATTGCTGGCATAATTATCCCTTACCAATGATATTTTCGCTAACTGGCTGTTATCTGCATTTTGTTTTTCAATGAACCATTTAGGATAATTAATACTACTGCTGAACAGGGAATTATATTTATCCGTCAGCCTTGTATTTTCTAAATACTCGATATAGGTGATCAGTTGTTCCCGCTGCGCTAATTGTTGCGCTGTCCCCTTTCTATTTTTAAGGATCATATCAAGTTGCTGCTTCGCCATCTGGGCGTTATAGGCGCCGGTGGCACTATCAGTAAATTGTTTTTTCAGATCCTCCGGTGGATTGGCGCCATATAAAATATCGCCCATTTCTTTTTTACCCACTTTGATACCAAGTTTATTCAGCTCCCCGGTTTGCAGGATCTGCGTTACTTCCTGGTTCCAGGCGTTATCAACAGCCTGTAGCTGCAGTCCTCCCGGAGGTGTGCCGCCATACTGAGCATATTGCGCTTCCAGGTTACGTTCCTGCTGATCTACTTTTTTAAGAAATTCGGAATAGCCTATTGACTTTCCATTTATCTTACCCACTGTTGTAGAATTACCCCCCTGAAAGAGGTTGCCCCCATTTTCAAAAGCAAGCATCACCACAAAAATGATCAACGCGAGGGCGATGATGACCGCCATTAGTTTCGCATACTTTTCCTGTATCTGCTGGATAACTGACATAATATATAAGTATATATGTAGGGTTTAAAAAACGGATGGCAAAAATAGGGTATTTGGGGATATGATGTGGAAAGACTCCCGAAAATAGCTCCCGGTTATTTATTGGTTAACTGATTGACAGGTAACCGGGTTCCGCCTTACCAGCCTGTAAGCTCCCCGGCTATTTTCCTTTCTTTGGGTGTACCAGCTTCATTTCCTTTACCAGGTAGCCGGCGCCGGCATATTTGTCCATGATAAATAACACATACCTGATATCCACCATGATGTTCCGGCAAATAGAGGGGTCATAGCTGATGTCGCTCATAACTCCTTCCCAGGCCCGGTCAAAGTTTAAGCCCACCAGGTTACCATAAGCATCTAATGCGGGACTACCGGAATTTCCTCCCGTGGTATGATTGGTGGCGATAAAACAAACAGGCATTTTTCCATTCTTACCATACTGGCCGTAATCTTTAGTCTTGTACAATGACCGTAGCTTTTCGGGCACATCGAACTCATAATCGCCGGGAATGTATTTTTCCACCAGGCCATCGAGATAGGTGATAAAATCGTATTTCACACCATCCCTTGCGTTGTATCCTTTTACATTGCCATAAGTTACCCGCAATGTACTGTTCGCATCAGGGTAAAAATTCCTTTCCTTCATTACTTCCATCTGCGCCTGCATATATAACCGCTGCAGTTTGTTGATGCGGTTCTGTACCTCATTCAGCTTTGAGGCTACTTCCCTGTTATAAGTGGCCAGCATATCATCGTATAATACGCTTGCTTTACTGGTTTTCGTTCGTTCCAATAGTTCGGCGGGATTTTTTTCCAGAACGGGTACTATTTTGTTGGCGGCCGTATATTCAGCGCCCCCATATATATCATCAGCGAGTTTTGATACATCTTTATTAAACGCATTAATCTGCATAAGCAATAAGGGGGAAACCATCTTGCTGTCCTGGTCATTTACATACATTGATATCAGCACTTCAAACATTTTTTTATCCAGTACAGGGCTGTAATTTTTATAAAAATCCGGAAGTGTGTCTTTCAGCTTCGTCAACCCTTCCGCATAATCGTATTTGCCTCCATTATTCTTTGCATTTCGCAATGCGTTGATGCGGCGGGCAACGGTGAACAACTCTATCTTGCTGTTTATTTCAAAATAATAATCTCTTGCTTTGCCCAAAGGTTTCAGCTCCGCATAAGCTGCTTCCAGTTCGCTTAATACATTACCATATTGTTCCTTCCATTGCGGATTAGCCCCTTGCCGGCCAGCAGGCAGGTTTATTCTTTTTTGAAATTCCGCTTCATATATTTTCTTCTTATTGATGGCGTCAGTTCTCGTAAGGCCAAGTATTTCACCTCTCCATTTTTTCCAGGGATTGGCTATCGTTGAATATTTTTTGGTGTACTGAATTTTTATCTGCTCGTCCTTGCGCATAAACTCATTCATTACCGCCAGCGCTTTGTCGCGGATGGCAATCTTAGCCGGGTTATTCACTTCCATGATCTGCTGCACCGCCACCGCAGGCAGGTACTCTGTTGTTTTGCCGGGGAAACCGAATACCATGGTAAAATCTCCTTCCGCTACTCCATCCAGGGAAATGGAAAGTGATCTTTTGGGAATATAGGGAACATTCCCGGGAGCATATTCAGCCGGCTTATTGTCCTTACCCGCATATATCCTGAACATAGAGAAATCTCCTGTATGACGCGGCCACATCCAGTTGTCGGTGTCTTGCCCGAAATTGCCAATGGAAGAAGGTGGCGCTCCCACCAGCCTGACGTCCTTATATGTTTCTGTTACAAATAAATAATACTGGTTGGCTTCAAAAAACCCTTTTACCAATATTTCCTGGTAGGATTCTTTCTTTGCTGTCTTTTTTATTTCATTGATATTTTTGTCAACCGCAGACTGTCTCTCGCTTTCGGTCATGGATGGTGTAACACCCGTCAATATTTGTTTACTTACATCTTCCATACGCGCTATAAATGTGACATAGAGTTTAGGATTGCTTAGTTCCTCGCCAAAGTTTTTTGCCCAAAAGCCATCTCGTATATAATTATGATCAATCGTGGAGTGGCTCTGAACAGACTCAAGCCCGCAATGGTGATTGGTCAGCACAAGCCCTTTAGTAGAAATAACTTCTCCCGTGCAGAACCCTCCAAAACTTACAATAGCATCTTTCAGGCTGCCGCTGTTTACATTATATATATCCTTTGCACTGATCTTCATCCCCAGGCTTTTCATTTCTTTTTCATTCAGTTTTTCCAGCAGCAGTGGCAGCCACATACCATCATTAGCTATTGCCAACGATGACAGGAACACAAATAGCGTTATAAGTAATGATCGGAGAAAATTCATATAAGAGATTTGAACCTTAAAATTAACGGATTTGAAATAAGCAGGGTAAGAGGCTTAACTCAAAAGCTATTTATCGCTGGTAAGACGGAAAGAAAATGGCAATCGCCTTTTTAGTACATGCTCAAAAAACTATTTTGTTTACCGTTTAGCTACATCCTCTAAAACAAACAGACCTCATTTAATGAGCCTGATCAAAGTATTTCTTCACTATTGCTTGTGCAGAAATCATATTCTCTGTGTATAAGCCACTGTGAAACGTGGATATGAAACTTCACTATTAGATATAAAATAGCACTTGAACCTGGATAACCCTGCAACCTGGCTCCCGGTGACGGGTTGTTCTTCCGGTATCCACAGGTTTACTCTAAAAAAACTTATTCATTCACTTAATCCTGGCTTCCGCACACCGCTGTTGAAAACCATCGCCAAAACCAGCAACAGCAACAAAACAATATGTGGATTTCCCTGTTTTAAATGTGGATAGCTGTTAATTACTAATTTTACAAAAGGTATTAATTATAATTATCCACGAATCCACAGCTGTAATAATAATAAACTCTTTTTTATAAAAATGTATTAGTACTATTATTATAAAAGAAAAGTATAAAAAGAAAATGTTTTTGAAAAATCAAAATGCTTGTTGGAATATTGCTCTCCCGATAAAAAAACTGACATGATCGCCGCCGAACTTACCACCGCAAAAAACGAAGTTTTCCAAAAAGGGTTTCTGGATATTGAACTGGATCCTACGCTGGACCTGTTTGCCGAAATAGAGCGGTTGAAAAAAGAAAAAAACGCCGTGGTGCTGGCGCACTACTACCAGGAACCGGACATCCAGGACGTGGCGGATTATATCGGCGACAGTCTTGGCCTGGCACAGCAAGCTGATAAAACAACTGCGGATATGATCGTGTTTGCCGGTGTACACTTCATGGCGGAGACAGCGAAAATTCTTAATCCATCAAAAAAAGTGGTGATACCTGATCTGAAAGCCGGTTGTTCCCTCAGCGATAGTTGCCCGCCGCCATTGTTTAAAAAATTTAAAGATCAGCATCCGGATCATGTCGTTATCAGCTATATCAACTGCAGCGCCGGTATCAAAGCGCTGAGTGACGTGATAGTAACCAGCAGCAATGCGAAGATCATTGTAGAAAGTTTCCCTAAAGATCAACCCATCATTTTTGCACCGGATAAGAACCTGGGCGCTTATATCAACAAAGTAACGGGAAGAAACATGCTTCTCTGGAACGGAGCCTGCATGGTACACGAAATATTCAGCCTGGAAAAAATAACTAAACTAAAAATAAGGCATCCCAACGCCAAACTGATCTCGCACCCGGAATGCGAAGACCCGATACTGCGTGTATCGGATTATATAGGTTCTACTACAGGGTTATTGAAATACACGCAATCAGATTCATCACAGGAATACATTGTAGCTACAGAGACCGGCATACTGCACCAGATGATGAAAGCGAACCCGCAAAAAACATTTATTCCAGCTCCTCCTACCAATAGTTGCGCCTGCAATGATTGCCCCCACATGAAACGTAATACACTGGAAAAAATTTATCTATGCATGGAGTATGAAACACCTGATATCATTATGGATGAAGAGTTGAGACTGGCGGCAAAAAAACCCATTGACAGGATGCTGGAGATAAGTAAGAAGGCGGGGTTGTAACTTTCTGTATTTTCTTTTCGTAAATTCTGATATACAACAAGCCCTGAAACCACTATTGCAAATGAATGGATCGGGTTCCTTAATAAATTACAGTATCCTGTTCGTGAGCCCGAACATTATAATTCGGCATTCAGTATGTGCCTGGCATGGAATTATGCCATTACCGTTAGAGATACCGCCTTGCAAAACTACATTTAAATACTCGCTTCCGGAGTTTATGAAGGCGATCATTGACTTGCCACCGATGTCGTTTTAGCTCTTCGAAGTTTAGGCCGATAACTTTTTTTGAAAATTGAATAGAAAAACTGTCATAACATTGCTGGCAATATTAAACAGGCTTCACGAATTAAAACAAACATTATCTCACAAGTGACACAACGTAATTTATATGATAACTAAGATTAATTTCTTCCCGCTGATCCTCGCCTTTATAGGTTTGATAAGTTGCAAAACCAGTCAATTGAAACACTCACCCGCTCCGGAAACCGGGATGTTTAAGGTAGCAATACTTTATCCAAATGGGGAAGATAAAACCTTTGACATGGATTATTATGAAAAAAGACACATGCCAATGATAGCTGAATTTTTAGGCAAAAACTTAAAATTTTATGAAATTGATAAGGGCGTAGCCGGCAGAACACCAAATGATAAAGTACCTTTTGTTGCCATCGGTTATTTTTATATTAATGATGTTGCTGAATATAATAAAGCGATAGTACAAAACAGAGATGCAGTTATCAGTGACTTTAGAAATTATACCAATATTCAGCCTGTTGTACAGATAAGTGAAATTAAAAAATTGGTGTACAATAACATAAAATAAAGAATAGAAAGAGGGCATTGACTCATCGGATGCTTTGAAAGACAATGTTGAATAAAAATAAACTACCACCAACAAGTTAGCTGCCACGCTATAGCGGCGTTCAACTACTTCAAACTTCCCGGCGTTTTCCTTCTAACAAAAAATAGTTCATAAAAACTTGTGCAATCAGATAGTTGCATTTATATTTGCAACCATGTAGTAGCAAATAATATAACAATGGAAACAAGAAGAGACATTTTTCAGGCAATTGCCGATCCAACAAGACGGGCTATTCTTGCATTGATCGCTATACAGGCAATGACGCCCAATGCATTGGCGGAGCATTTTCACACAAGCAGGCAGGCGGTATCAAAGCATATAAAAATTTTAGCCGAATGCGAATTGGTAAAACAAGAACTATCGGGCAGGGAGATTTACTACCAGCTTGAAATTAAAAAAATGAAAGAAATAGATAAATGGTTAGAGCAATTCCGGAAATTATGGGAAAACCGCTTTAACGAACTAGACAACATATTATCAACAATGAAAAAACAAAAAAAATGAACAACTTGCTATTTGATTTCACCGTTGACAAAGCAACAAAAACAGTAACCATACACAGGGAATTCGATGCCGAACTTTCACTGGTATGGGATGCATTTACCAAGGCAGAGATCCTTGACCAATGGGTGGCTCCCAAACCCTGGTCATCTAAAACGAAATACCAGGATTTTAAAGTGGGTGGCAAAAGATTTTATGCAATGGTAAGCCCCGAAGGGCAAGAACGTTGGGCAATTCAGGAATACACTTCCATTAACCCGAAAACCAATTTCAAAATGTTTAATGCTTTTGCAGACGAAAATGAAAACCCTCAATTGCCGGGTTCTGATTGGGATTACACATTTAGCGAACAAGATGGAAAGACAACAGTGCATATCAGTATTTATAATGAATCGTTTGAACGTATGGAGAGAATGCTTGAAATGGGCTTCACAGAAGGATATAAAGCATCAATGATCAATTTGGAAAATTTATTGGCGACTTTGTCGAAAAAATGATTTTCAATTTCAACGGCAGCCAAAATAAATAAAAGAGTAACGAATTAAATAAACTAAACAATAAAAATTATGGCACTTATCAATCCTCACGTTAACTTCAATGGAAATGCCGAAGAAGCATTTACTTTTTACAAATCAGTATTTGGCGGAGAGTTTGCAAAGATTGTTCGTTTCAAAGACCTTGCAAGTTCTGAATTCCCGGTAGCGGAAAAAGAAGAGAATAAAATTATGCATATTGCTTTGCCTGTCGGTAAGAGTATGTTGATGGCAAATGATGTTCCGGAAATTATGGGAAGAACAAACGAAAATGAGAACAGAAGTAAAATTGTAATAACAGCGGAAAGTAAAGAAGAGGCAGACAAATTATTTAATGGGCTTTCAGCGGGAGGACAAATAGAAGGCCCGATTGGTGATAGTCCCTGGGGTTCATATTTTGGTTGTTTCAGAGACAAATACGGTATTGAATGGATGGTGGAATTTGACCCCGAAAATAAATAACAATTGTAACTGGAGAAAAAATGTGATTTGAAAAATCAAACCAGGCAACCCGTATTTTTATATTCGTATGAACGTGCAGGAACAAATAAAAGAGTATATAACCAGCCAGCCTGAACCAAAACGCAGTGACATGAAAGCGTTGCACAACATCATTCTGCAAATAATGCCAAAATGTAAATTATGGTTCCTGGATGGAAAAGACGAAAAAGGAAAAATTGTTTCTAATCCAAACATCGGATACGGGCTTCAGATCATGAAGCTTGCCGGTGGAAAAACCAGGGAGTTTTACCAGGTTGGTTTGAGTGCAAACACAACAGGTATCTCTGTCTACATTCTTGGCATTGATGATAAAACATACTTACTCAAAACGTACGGGAAAAAACTAGGCAAGGCCAGTGTGACCGGTTATTGTATTAAGTTCAAAACTATAAAAGACATAAACGTTGATATACTTCAAGCAGCCATACGATATAGGGTTGAGGTTCCGGATGAAAAAGGATGATCTGGCAAAATGATTAAAAAAATAATTACCTGGAATAAGAATTAAAAAATTACGGCACTTTTAAACCCTTACATTTATTTCAATGGAAATGCCCGGGAAGGGTTCATATTTTACAAATCAGTATTTGGCGGAAAGTTCGCAAAAATTATGCATTACAAAGACGTATCAAGCCCTGAGCATCCGAATATCTCACCATCAACTTTAACGGCACACTACTTCGCTGACAATCATTCGGACTTACAGGCAACGACCCACAAAATATCCGCCAGGATAACCGGAGAAAAATTTACGTAGTTAAATAACTACACATACATTTGTAGCTAAATAGCTACATAATGAATTTAAGACGGGATGTATTTCAAGCCATAGCCGATCCGACAAGAAGGGGTATACTTCTGTTGGTGGCTTCGCAATCCATGACAGCGGGTGCAATAGCTTCAAACTTTGACACAGCGAGACCGACAGTTTCAAAACACCTGCAAATACTCACCGAGTGCGAATTGCTTAAACAAGAGCAAAACGGCAGGGAGATTTCCTATCATACTAATGCAAAAAAAATGAAAGAGGTAGCCGACTTTATTGAACCATTCCGCAAAATGTGGGATGACAGGTTTAATAAATTAGAAACCATAATGAGAAAATATAAAAGCCAATAACGTGGAGCGAAAAACAAAAATCAATGCCGGGGAAGGCAAACAGGATTTAGTGATTACAAGGGAATTTGATCTGCCATTGGAATTACTTTTTAAAGCATATGCAGAATCCGAAATTGTTGAGCAATGGATGGGAACGAAAGTATTGAAACTTGAAAATAAAAAGCATGGCGGTTACCAATTTGAAACGTCAGATGCTGAAGGAAATGTGGTGTTTCGGGCCAACGGAGTGGTCCATGAGTTTGTTCCGAACCAGAAAATCATACGGACATTTGAAATGGAGAATACGCCTTTTCCCGTGCAGCTTGAGTTCCTTGAGTTTGAACAACTCGCTGGCGACAGCAGTAAACTCACTATGCAAATAATATATAAATCAGTCGCAGACAGAGACCAAATGCTGCAGTTACCTTTTGCCCAGGGCATAAATATGGCACATAACCGGTTGCAGGACATCGTACGCAAATTAAAATAGCACAGTATGACAAAGAGAAATAAAATTATCTACTGGGTTGCTACTATCTGGCTTGCATTAGGAATGTTATCAAGTGGAATAGTACAGTTATTCAAAGTGAAATCGGAAACAGATTTTATTTTACACATGGGCTATCCTGCCTATTTTCTGACAATACTGAGTAGTTGGAAAATTTTGGGAGTTGTAACAGTGCTTATTCCTAAATTCCCTTTACTAAAGGAATGGGCTTATGCGGGCTTTTTCTTTGCTATGTCGGGAGCGGTATTTTCACATATCGCAACGGGTAATTCCGTGAAGGAGATATTTCCCCCGTTGTTATTACTGATCCTGACTATGGTGTCGTGGTATTCCAGGCCTGCTGGTAGAAAAATCATCCCGATAAATACCGGGACAATTAACCAATAAATGAATAGAATGAAAAAGGAATTATCATCAAAACAACCTGCCTTGCCGACAGGCAGGCGGGAAGAACTGCTCAACATATTAAAAGCCCGATTTGAGAAAAACAAGAGCCGCCACAAAGGTCTTGAATGGGCTAAAGTGCAAGCAAAGCTGGAAGCTAATACCCAAAAATTGTGGTAGCTCAATGAAATGGAAACATCCGGCGGTGAACCGGATGTAGTTGATCATGATAAAAAGACGGGCGAATACATTTTTTATGATTGTTCAGCCGAAAGTACTAAAGGCCGCAGAAGTGTTTGTTACGACCACGAAGCGCTGGAGTCAAGGAAAGAGCATAAACCGGAAAATAGCGCGGTTGAGATGGCTGCTGATATGGGCATTGAACTTTTAACGGAAGAACAATACCGGGAGTTGCAGTCCCGCCATTTGGCGGGAGGAAATTTCGATACGAAAACTTCGAGCTGGATAAAAACACCTGCTGATATCAGGAAACTCGGTGGTGCCATCTTTGCTGATTGGCGCTATGGTCATGTCTTCGTTTACCACAACGGTGCGGAATCTTATTATGCCGCCAGGGGCTTTCGTGGTTCATTAAGGGTCTAACAAATAATATAGTATGACAATGGGTGAAATGAATCCTGCCGTTGATTTTTATTTTAGTAAAGCCAGGTGGAAGAAAGAACTGGAGCAATTGAGAACAATCGTTCTTGGCTGCGGGCTCGCCGAAGAATTGAAATGGGGTGTTCCTTGTTACACGTTTCAGAAAAGTAACATAGTATTGATACATGTGTTTAAAGAATACTGTGCGCTTTTATTTTTCAAAGGCGCCCTGTTGAATGATTCTAATGGTATCGTGGTCCGGCAAACGAAGAATGTACAGGCGGCACGCCAGGTCAGGTTCACCAATGTTGGGGAAATTGTTAAAGTAAAACCCATCCTGAAAGCCTATATCTATGAAGCTATTGAAGTGCAAAAAGCCGGTTTGAAAGTGAATTTAAAAAAGATTACAGAATTCACAATTCCTGTAGAATTTCAAAAAAAATTAGATGAGACGCCTGCCTTGAAAAAAGCTTTTAAATCATTGACACCGGGACGGCAAAGAGGATATATACTGCATTTTTCCGCACCCAAACAATCCAAAACACGGGAGTCAAGAGTTGAAAAATGCAGCCGGCAAATTATTAATGGAAAGGGATTAAATGATTAGTAGTTATTTCTAATTCTGATTTTGGTACTTCAAACCTGCGGATAAAACCCATCCGGATAAATAAAAACAAAAACAACCAACAGAAGAATGAAGAAACCGATAGTATTATTTTTTCTATTCACAGGGTTGGTAGTGATTGCCTGTAAAAACTCATCAGCACAAAAAAATCAGGCGAAGGGTACAATAACCCTTGCTGCAAATGTTTTATTAAAAGACAGTATGATCTTATATCAATCGGGTAATTTAATTATTCAAAAAATATCAAACCATGTTTATCAGCATATTTCTTTTTTGAATACAAAAGATTTTGGAAAAGTTGACTGTAATGGAATGATTGTCGTAAATGATGGCGAAGCAATTATTTTTGATACGCCCGCAGACGATGAAAGCTCCGGGGAATTGATAAACTACCTGTCTAAAGCGCATAACTTTAAAATAAAAGGAATCATCCCTACTCATTTTCATGAAGACTGCGTGGGTGGCCTGGAAAAGTTTAATGAAAATGATATTTCCGCCTACGCGTCCAATAAAACAATAGCATTGCTAAAAGACAAAGGCAGGCTCTTTTCTAAGCCTATACACGGCTTTGACGACAGCCTTGTATTGAATATCGGCGCCAAAAAAGTTTATATCAACTATTTCGGAGAAGGGCATACAAAAGATAACGTTATTGGTTACTTCCCGGGAGATAAAGTGGTTTTCGGTGGTTGTTTAATTAAAGAAGCAGGTGCGAAGAAAGGCAACTTACAAGATGCGAATGTAGCCGCATGGTCTGAGACGGTCAGAAGGCTTAAACAACGTTATCCCGGAACTAAAACGGTAATTCCCGGGCATGGAAAAAACGGGGGAACTGAATTGTTTGATTATACAATAAAGCTTTTCGAATAAGTAAATGGCGTAAAGAGATATATACTTCAATGAGTAAAAGCAAACCGTGAATCCGCATAAAGAACTTTATAATGTAATTGGTTCCATGTTACAGGAGGCTATTAAAATTATTGCATGACCGGTTCTTTATTATATTTATTCCTGTACTCCACCGGCGACAAGCCGGTTGTTCTTTTAAATACCGTACGAAAAGCTTTGGTATCAGAGTATCCTACTTCATACATCAGCTCACTTACATTTTTTCTCCCTGTTTCCAGTCCCTTTTTAGCGGCTTCTATTTTTACCCGCTGCATATATTCCACTACTGTATTGGAAGTAGCTTTTTTAAACCTGCGTTCAAAACTCCGCCTGCTCAGCGCCAGCATGGAGGTCAGTTGCTCTACCGTTATTTTATCATGATAATTCTTTTCAATAAACTCCTGCGCTTTTTTCACCGCTTCATCTTCATGTACTTTTTGTCCATGAAACATGGTAAAAGGAGACTGGCTGCTACGGTCAATTTCTATCTCGTAATACTTGGAAAAAAGAACGGCCATTTCCCGGTCAGTGTATTTTTCCAGCAGGTAGAGCAGCAGGTTCCAGAAAGAATTGGCGCCACCACTTGAATAGATACCCTGTTCATCCGTAATAATCCTGTCGGAGACCAGGTCTATATCCGGGAACAGTTGCCTGAATTCATTGGCGGCTATCCAGTGAGTAGAACATTTTTTTCCCTTTAATAAACCAGTTGCCGCCAGCAGGAAAGTACCCACGCAAAGACCGGCTACTTCCGCCCCTTCATGATGCTGATGGATGATCCAGGGAAGAAATCCCTTATTGGTTTCAATGACTTGTTTCATATCACCATTCACGGCAGGTATAATAACAAGATCTGTTTTTGTAACATCAGCTATACCGGCATCCGGGCATACGGTAAAGAACCGGTCATATACCTGGGCTTTGTTGGTTAACCCGACCAGTTGCACAGTGAATAAAGCGGGCTTTCCCATACTTATTAAAAATTCATTCGCTTTGGTGAACAGGATAAAAGGCCCTTCAATACAGGACAGGGCGACTGCACCTGTGGGAACAAGAATAGATATGTGTTTCATGATTCTAAATTATGGAAAACCTTCGTCGCAATCAACCCCTCAGATTGCCGTATTTGCACCCCGGCTATTTTGTTTGGTTAGTTTAGGTTTGTCTTCTTCATATAAAAGGGAAAGGGACATGATGCTAAAAAATAAAAATGCAGTTATCTATGGCGGCGGCGGAGCTATTGGCGGCGCCGTTGCAATGGCTTTTGCCCGGGAGGGAGCAAGCGTTTTTTTGGCTGGTCGCAGTCTTGACACATTAGAAGCAGTGGCTAAAAAAATTGCTGAGGAAGGTGGTATCGCTGAAACCGCACAGGCAGACGCCCTTAGCAAAGAATCCGTAGAGGCGCATCTCAGTGAGATCATAAAAAAAGCCGGGAGGGTTGATATTTCTTTTAATGCAATTTCAATTAATGACACGCAGGGCTCTGCTCTTGTTGAAATGCAACAGGATCAATTCATGTCACCGGTCGTAAACGCAATGAACACGCATTTTATCACCGCCACCGCAGCAGCACGTTATATGACGAAACAGGGATCAGGAGTTATACTCGCTGTCACCGCCAATGCTGCCCGTAAACCCCATCTTAATGCAGGTGGATTTGGAGTGGCCTGTGCAGCTATCGAAGGCTTTTGCCGCCAGTTAGCGGTTGAAGAAGGTAAGCACGGCATCCGGGTGGTTTGTATCCGGTCGGCAGGTTCACCGGATGCTCCCGGTGTAGATGAAGTCTTTAACCTTCATGCAAAAAATGCAGGGATTTCGAGGGAAGCATTTGAAACTGAGTTTGCAGAAAGAACCATGCTGAAGCGGTTACCCAGGCTTGCAGAAATAGGTAATGCTGCAGTGCTGATAGCATCTGATAATGCAAGTGCAATAACCGCAGCTGTAATAAACGTAACATGTGGTGAACTGGCGGATTAGTAATCATAAAGTAAGTACCAATGCCGGTGATTGAAGTGTTTAAAACAAATGTTACAGACAGGGAAAAAGCAAAGCGGCTGATTGAAGAGATACATAAAACCTTTGCGGGTTATAAAGCCAATTTTGACCTGGATGATTGTGATAAAGTGCTTCGGATAGTGAGCAGCGGGGGCGATATAGAAAATGCCTGTTTTATTGACTGGTTAAAAAAACTGGGATGTAATGCTGAATCCTTACCCGATAATTAAAAAGAGTTACCATTAGAATTATGCAATGAAATAAAACTTCATTATAAACAATAGTACAGTCTATGACACAGATCAATGCTTATTTAAATTTCAATGGCAATTGCCGTGATGCCATGAACTTTTATAAAGAATGCCTTGGAGGGGAACTGGCCCTGCAGGCAGTGGAAGGTTCACCTATTGAAGCCCAGTGTCCACCAGCTATAAAAAACCAGGTATTACATGCTTCATTAATGAAGGACGCCATATTACTGATGGGCTCCGATATGGTAGGACCCGATGGATTTATCAAAGGAAATACGATGTCGCTTTCACTGAATTGCAGCAGCGAAGAAGAAATTAATTCTTTCTTTTCCACTCTTTCCGCTGGCGGCAAAATAATACACCCGTTACGGGTAGAATTCTGGGGAGCCATATTTGGCGTATTTACAGATAAATTCGGAGTAAGATGGATGCTTAACTATGATAAAAATGCCAAACAATAAAACTAAGGAAAAGAATAGCGGCTTGCCGGTAAAATTAGCCCGGCCTGCCCGGCGGGCTTTAGCCCATGCAGGTATAAAAACGCTGAAACAACTATCAACATTCAGGGAAAAAGATATAACGGGGCTTCATCGTATTGCCAATCATGCAATGGTCATCAAACAGGCATTGATAGAAAAAGGGATGTCATTTTCGAAGGATACAAAACTCAAAAAATAATTTAGCTTTAGCGGTAAACTAATATCAACCAATATGAACATCTTAATTACTATTTTAATTGTGCTGGGAAGTTTAATAGCCTTGCTGCTGATCATTGCTTTACTTACTAAAAAGGAATTTAGTCTTGAAAAGCAAGTCGTCATTAATAAATCTAAACAGGAAGTATTTAACTACCTGAAGCTGATCAGGAACCAGGAGCATTACAGTGTGTGGGTGATGAAAGATCCCCATATAAAAATAATTTATACGGGAACAGATGGTACGGTAGGATTTACATCATCCTGGGAAAGTAATGATAAGAATGTTGGTATCGGTGAGCAGGAAATAAAAAAGATAACTGAGGGAGAAAGTATGGAAGTGGTGATACGGTTCAAAAAACCTTTTGAAGCGACCAATTATGCACTTACAACAGTAAGCGCTGCCGGGAATGACCAAACAAAAGTAACTAACCTGTTTTATGGCAAATCAAAATTCCCGATGAACATTATGAACCTGGTGATGGATAAAGTGGTAGGAAAGGATATGCAGCAAAACCTGGTGAATATGAAGTACAACCTCGAAAAATAGCAAGTTTTTTTATTTCAAAACAGTAGTATGGCAATAACTGGTAAAAATATCCAGGAGGGAAGTATAGATAAATATATTGCAGGTTTTCCCAAACACATCCAGGAATTACTGCAAAAACTCAGGGCCACTATCAGTAAGGCGGCGCCCGGAGCGGAAGAAACGATTAATTACGCCATACCTACTTTTATTTTAAAAGGCAACCTCGTCCATTTTGCCGCTTTCAAAAATCATATCGGATTTTATCCGGCACCATCAGGGATTGAAGCATTCAAAAAAGAATTATCCGTGTATGAAGGAGCAAAGGGGTCAATAAAATTTCCCATTGAACAGCCTCTTCCGTTGGCCCTCATAACCAAAATCGTAAAGTTCAGGGTGAAGGAAAATTTGGAACGGTCAAAAGCAAAAAAGAAATGACAACCAAACTAAAGTGTAAACTAAAAGTAATGACAGAGAATACGCGTTATGAAGACAATCAATTAATAATAATTAAATCTTAGTGTATGCAAAGAATTAATTTTTCCATCAGCATCAATGCGCCTAAAGAAAAGGTATGGCAGGTTCTTTGGAACGATTCTTCTTACAGGCAATGGACAAGCGCTTTTAGTGAAGGCTCTTACGTGGTCACTGACAATTGGAAAGAAGGAACTAAGATTTTATTTCTTTCACCCGGGGGAAGTGGTATGGTAAGTACTGTAGCCGCTAACCGGGCAAATGAATACATGTCCTTTAAACATCTTGGTGAAGTAAAGGATGGCGTAGAGGATACTACGAGTGAAAAAATAAAAGAGTGGGCTGGTTCTACCGAAAATTATACGCTTACAGAAACAGGCGGTGTCACGGAGTTGAGTATTGATATGGATATTACAGATGAGTTTAAAGATATGTTTATGGATATGTGGCCTAAAGCGTTGAAACTTGTAAAAGATTTATCAGAAAATAAAAACTAAAGATAATGCCGGCAATTAATCAAAAACAAAAGATCACCCCATTCCTGTGGTTCGATGGTAAAGCGGAAGAAGCTATAAAACTTTATACTTCTGTTTTTAAAAACTCCAGGATCGTAAACATTTCTTATTGGGGAGAAGGAAGCCCTTTCCCCAAAGACCAGGTAATGAACTGCACTTTTGAATTGGAGGGACAACGGTTTTATGCTTTTGATGCCGGCCCTATGTTCAAATTCACGGAAGCCATTTCATTGTATGTAAACTGCGATACCCAGGAGGAAATAGATCATTTCTGGAATAGGCTTACTGCCGATGGCGGGCAGGAAAGTATGTGCGGCTGGTTGAAAGATAAATTTGGTTTGTCATGGCAGATTGTACCTCCTGTACTGGGCGAACTGCTGGGCGATAAGGACAGGGCAAAAGCAGGAAGAGTAATGCTGGCTATGATGAAAATGAAAAAAATAATTATTGAAGACCTGGTGAAGGCGTAGTCATCTAAACAATTAGAAAGGTAACATTTTAAATGGCTAAAAAGATAACAATAAAGAAATCACCCAACCCTGGCATAACGAAAGAGGCTGCTTCAGGTAAAAAGCTTACAGCAAAACAGTTTATTGAACGATTAAAAGCCCTGCAATCGGATGAAGAACTGAAAAAGATCCAACGCTACTTTAAATCCGGCGAGGGACAGTATGGTGAAGGTGATAAGTTCATGGGAGTAAAAATGGGACAGTTATTTGCACTCGCAATTGAGTTTGGTGAAATGCCTGTTGCTGAAATTGAAAAATTGCTGGAAAGCCCCATCCACGAAGCGAGAGCCGGGGCCGTCAGCATTATGGATAAAGCATCCCGCAACAAAAAAATCACAGGGAGCCGCAGAAAAGAATTTTATGATCTGTATATGAGGCGGCACGACAGGATCAACAACTGGGACCTGGTTGACCTGGGTTGTTTAAATATGACCGGAAGTTACCTGTTTGATAAACCACGTACTATATTATATAAACTGGCAAAATCTAAAAACCTGTGGGAGCGGCGTACTGCTATTCTCAGCACCTGCTATTTTATCCGCCAGGGTGATCTTGCTGATGCATTTAAGATCGCTGAGATACTACTTAATGACAAAGAGGATTTAGTTCATAAGGCAACCGGCTGGATGCTTCGTTTTGCCGGGGATAAAGACCCTCAGAAGCTAAAGGATTTTTTAGATAAATATGCAGCGACGATACCCCGCACATTCTTACGGTATTCCATTGAGAAACTTGATAAGAAGAAACGCGAATATTATATGGGCATGGCAAAAGAGATAAATAATGTTTAGTAACCAGTAGTGTCTCGTTTAAACTAAAAGATTTTCAATTGATTATATAAAAGTTCTTTGACATCTTGATTGTTTTTTTTCTGAAGTAGTTGATTTATGGGAGTTTTATCTAAAAGCGATGTTCCTAAAATCTGTAAAATTTCATACGTGGAATAGGTTGATTTAATCTGCTGTTTAATTATAGCAACCAATGTGTAGGTAATGACTGCTATATACACTTGTGTTTTTACAGCGTTTTGGGTTCTTCCCCAAAAGGTGGTGATTTTCAGATGTTGCTTTATCCATTTAAAGAATAATTCAACTTTCCACCGGTGTTTGTAAAGGGCTGCAATTTCTTCGGGCTTCAAGTCCATATTATTGGTTAAAAAAATAAAGGTTCTGTTTTGCTCTTCATCATGGAATTTTACCCGCCTGATTTTTTCCGGGTATCCCTGCAAAGAATAGAATCCTTTCAGGTGACCGGTTTGGTCGCAGCGAACACCAGTGCTTTTGTTAACCGGAGAAGAGTATGACCGTTCAAATTGCAAATTGTTTTTTGCACGGATAACAAAGAATGATTTTGATTGATGAATCATGTATAGTCTTTCAAAATCAAGATAGCCCCTGTCGAAAATGTAAAAGCTGCCGGGCTCGTAGGTTAAATTGTCCATCGCATTGACATCATGTACTGATGCCGCTGAAACATGCACGAATACTGGTATGGAAGTGCGAACGTTATATTGTGTATGCAGTTTGACAGCACCTTTTGCTCTTCGAAAAGTAGCCCAGCAAAAAACGTTTAAACACAAATCAATGGTAGTAGAATCAAAAGCATACACAGCGTTGGAAAAGGAAAAGCCCGTTTCATCATCAGGCAAACAATCTTTTCTTGCTATTCCAATCAGGTGATAAGCATAGTCCTGATAAATGTGCCAGTCTCTTTTTTCATTGGTTTTAGCGAGATTAGCTTTTGAAATACCTTTTCCAAACCCTAAATGATAAAACTTAGCAGGATGCGCATTGATGGTTAATACTAAATCACTAAGGCTATCCCTGTTGCTCAGTTGTCCAAACATCATACACATCATCTGGTTCCAACAGCTAAAATGCCTGATTTTATAATTGCCCCTATAGCTGGCTACTATCCGGTCAAAAATCCTTTGTGGCAAAAAGGAACTGATTTGAGTAAATACATATTTTCCCTGGTTCATGGCTCAAAGCAAGCCAAAAATGTCAGAGATGCGTTCAAATCGTCACCGCCGTAAAATCGCTTCAAATGCAGGCCAATCAAGAATTTCAAAGAACTTTATTTATTCTAAATGAGACGTTAATGTTTAGTAACAACAAAATAATTAAAAAATGGCAACAAAAATTTTCGTCAACCTGCCGGTAAAAGACCTGAAAAGATCAATGGATTTTTTTACTCACCTTGGGTTCTCATTCAATACCCAGTTTACAGATGACAAAGCAGCTTGTCTTGTTATCAATGATGGCAGCATCTACGCTATGCTTCTCACAGAAGCGATGTTTAAAACATTTACCAAAAAGGAAATTGCTGACGCCACCAGGACAACCGAAGTACTGATCGCCATAGATGCAGAAAGTAAAGAGAAGGTTGAAGAAATGGTGAACAAAGCAGTGGAAGCAGGCGGCTCCATCTATGCAGAGCCTGCCGATCATGGCTGGATGTACCAGCATAGTTTCGCAGATCCTGATGGGCACCAGTGGGAAGTACTGTATATGGATGAAAGTAAACTACCCCAGCCGTCATAATTTCCCCGTTAATTACAAGTCAGAATAAATAGCTGGCTACAGGAAAAATTTTCCTGGAATATTTTGCGTAACCGAAAGGTTTCCTATATTCGTGTAACCAAACGGTTACTCAAATAAATTATTTTAATGAGAAGAGATGTATTCCAGGCAATAGCGGATCCTACCCGGAGGGCTATTATTAATATGATAGCTACACAATCGTTGAACTTAAATGCGGTGGCAGAAAATTTTGATGTCAGCCGCCCGGCTATTTCAAAGCACATTAAAATACTGACTGAATGCGGGTTGATCGTTATCAAACAGCAGGGAAGGGAAAGATATTGTGAAGCCCAATTGCAGAAGCTAAATGAAGTATCGGGCTGGGTAGAACAATACCGCCAGTTCTGGGAACAAAAACTGGATTCTTTAGAAACATACCTGCACGAATTGCAATCGAAAAAAAATGTTCAAAATAAAAAGAGAACAAATGCCAGGAGAAAATAGGTCACGTAGGGAAATAATCAGCACAAGAGTATTTGACTATCCCAGGGAGTCGGTATTCCATGCCTGGTCAAATCCTGTTTTGTTAGCAAAGTGGTGGGGCCCCAATGGGTTCTCGAATACATTTCATGAATTTGATTTTACATGCGGTGGCAA
>JAATGJ010000125.1 GCA_015654695.1 Chitinophagales bacterium
AACTGTCCGTTTTCGTACACCTCGTTTTCAAACGTCCTGCTTAAGCCTTGTCAATCAGGGCTTTTGGCCGTGGCACAGAGGTTGGTGTGATGGGTTTCACTAACACGACCGCGATAATTTTCAAAATCAGGCGATATGATCAAAAATTATTTTCTTATTGCTATCAGGAATTTTTGGAAGCACAGGATTTTTTCTATTATCAATATTGCTGGTCTTGCCATTGGCATTAGTGCAGCCTTGGTTATCTACCTGCTGGTGAGTTATGAATTCAGCTTTGATAAATTTCATAAAGACCGGGAAAGGATATACCGGGTAGTATCAAAACTTGATTTTCCTGACCAGGTGATCAGGAATGGGGGAGTATGTTCGCCTTTACCTGCCGCAGTAAAACGGGAAGTTACCGGGCTTGAAGTATCCGCCGCCTTTCATTTATATAATGGTGATATAAAAGTTACACCCGGGGCCCCGGACGGAAAAACAAAACCCGTTTTTAAGAACCAGCCTGCTATCATATTTGCGGATAGTAGTTATTTCCGGCTTATTGACTATAAATGGTTAGCCGGTTCACCGGAGACTTCGCTGTCGGAACCTTTCCGTGTTGTATTATCAGAAAGCAGGGCCAGGGTATATTTCCCGGGTAAAGACATAACAACTATCCCGGGAAACTCCATTACTTATGATGATTCAATAACAGCAACAGTCACCGGTATTGTAAAAGATTTTGATCAACCAACTGACTTTACTTTTAAAGAATTTGTTTCTCTTGCTACAGTTACCAGCACCGGGTTAAAAAACAGTATGGGCTGGGATGAATGGGGCAGCGTTAATTCCTCTTCACTTTTTTTTGTAAAACTCATTAAAGGGATTACTGTCACGCAAATTGAAAAGCAACTGGCATCATTGAGAACTAAATATGCCAAAGATGATTACATGAAAACGCAGAACCTGTTGCAGCCGGTGTCAGCATTGCACTTTTCCAATGATTATGATTCTTTCGCTAACCGGGAAGCGCATAAACCCACATTGTTTGGATTACTTGCGGTAGCTGCTTTTCTTTTATTACTGGGCTGTATCAATTTTATCAACCTGACCACGGCACAGGCCGCTATGCGGACAAAAGAGATTGGCATACGGAAAACATTGGGTAGTTCAAGGGCTCATCTTATTGGCCAGTTCCTGGGCGAGACTTTTCTGCTCACCCTGCTGGCGACTGTAGTATCCATCCTGATCGCTCCCGGTATTTTAAAAATGTTTTCAGATTTCATGCCTCCTGAACTGAAGTTCACTATTGCAGGACAGCCGGGTATAATCATTTTTATCATTGTGCTGATTATTGCTGTAACGCTGCTGTCCGGTTTTTATCCTGCCCTTGTGTTATCTAAATTCAAGCCGGCACAAGTGATCAAGAATCAATCACAGGTGTATTCCGGCAAAACCAGGAAAGCTTTATTGCGCAGGTCACTGACAATATCCCAGTTTGTCATTGCGCAATTCTTTATCATAGCAACTATTCTTGTAAGCAAACAGATACAGTATGCGATCAATAAGGACATGGGATTCAGAAAGGACGCTATCATTAATTTCAGCGCACCCTGGAATGCACCGGGTAAAGACAAACGGTTTGTATTATTAAATAAGTTACAGGCCATTCCGGAAATAGCCATGGTTAGCCTTGGGGGCAGTACACCGGCCGCTTTTGGTTATTCTTCCACTACCATGAAATACAATGATGGGAAAAAAGAGATAGAAACTACTGTAGGAATAAAATATGCGGATGATACGTATTTCAAATTGTACAACATGCAACTCGTGGCCGGCCGCTTGCCGCTTCAAAACGATACGGTAGTGACAGAGTATATCATAAATGAAACGTTTGCGAAGTTCCTGGGATTTAAAACAGCGGATCAAGCAGTAGGGAAAGTGCTGGACAGGGGAGAAAAAAAAGTACCCATTTCGGGTGTACTCAAAGATTTTCATGATAAGTCCATTCATTCTGCGATTAAACCATTGGCCTATTCAAACGTAAAAGGCAACAGTTCTACGTATCATATATTATTAAAGACGGGTAACGGGGACAAGACTGCATGGAAAAAAGCGATTGCGAAAATGGAAAGCGACTGGAAAGAAGTATATCCTGAATTTGAGTTTAAGTATTCATTTTTTGATAAGACCATTGAAAGTTTTTACAAGGCGGAACAGAATATTTCCCGTTTACTGGTATGGGCCACCGGGCTGACTATTTTTATCAGTTGCCTCGGTATGCTTGGGCTGGTGATCTATACTACTACGCAGCGTGCAAAGGAGATCGGTGTGAGAAAAGTACTTGGGGCCTCAGTTTCGCAGATCGTTTCATTGTTGTCAAAAGATTTTTTACAACTGGTCATTCTTGCATTTATCATTGCAGCGCCGCTCGCCTGGTGGGTTATGAACAAATGGCTGGCGGATTTCGCTTACCGAACCCAGCTCAATTGGTGGATATTTATAATGGGCGGTTTTATTATGATCTTTATGGCACTGTTTACATTAAGTATCCAGACAGTCCGGGCGGCTATTACAAACCCCGTTAAAAGTTTGAGAACAGAATAAACACCATAGTTATGTTCAAAAATTATTTCGTAATTGCTCTCAGGAACTTCTGGCGCAATAAAGTTTTTTCGCTGATCAATATTTCGGGATTGGCCATTGGTAAAGTCATTACGAACAGAATAAAAGTACAGACATGATAAAAAATTATTTCAAGATCGCCTGG
>JAATGJ010000029.1 GCA_015654695.1 Chitinophagales bacterium
GAGCATATACCCTATTACCTGGCTGATGATAAGCAGCGTCTGGTAAGTCATGCCCCAGTATTTTACTCCATCAAAAGTCGCAACGGTAAAAGGCTTGCGAAAAGCATATACGGATGAATAAGCCAGGAAAGCAACCAGGGCTGCACACACAGCAATTACAATACGCCTGCTTCCTGCCTTAGGTATAGAGGGTGCAACTATATCAGTCACGTTCAAAAATTAAAGCTGGTAATTCAGAAAGGTTGTTAATGATATGATCGGGAGCATAAGGCTCAAGCTGGGACCTGGTAAATGCACCGGTCGTTACCGCCACTACTATGGCGCAGCCTGCATTGCGTCCTTCGTTCACGTCCACTTCGGTATCGCCGATCTTGATCACTTCTTTTGGATCATCTATACCTCCACGCTGCATCAGCGCCTGTATCATGAAAGGTTGTGGCCGTCCTTCTTCCACTTCATCGCTGGCGATATAATCATCCACCAGCCCTTTCTCTACCCATTGCAACCGGCTCATGATGGCATCGGCTATTACTTTGGAAAAACCGGTATTCAATGCGATCCTGATTCCTTTTTCTTTCAACTGCATCATTACTTCTTCTGCGCCGGGCATAGCTCTTACTGCAGGAGAATATTCATAATGATCCAGCATCTCAATTTCAAACTCCCGGTGGATATCATCTACCAGTTCTGCATCCATCTCCGCTCCTATTTTCTCCAGCATGATCTGTATGGCGACAGGTTTCTTATACCCCATCAATGGCTTTATATCTTCTTCAGCCACAGTATAACCATATACGTCAAATGCTTTGCTGAATGCAACGGCCACTGCACTATCATCGGCAACAGTAGTCCCGGCAATATCAAATACGGCGAGTTTAACTGGCATCAATATCTTATTTATAGTTGTTTACCTTGCAAATGGTGCAGCATCATGTCTGCGTATTTATCTAAAGAAGGAAGAGCTTTATTTTCCAGCTTCGCTTTTTCATCCCAGCGGCGTAGTTTGATATGCAGATCAAACAATGCATCTGATTCGAAAGCCATCGCTTCTTCCAGTGTCATTCTTCCTCCCTGGAACTCCAGTGTCTGCTTACTGGCTTCTGATAACTGGTCATAATATTCCTGGAAATGATAAGTGAGATAACGCTTGGCTTGCACATGATTTTCTACCAAACTGGCTATCATGGGTGAAAACCCTTTGCTCCGCAAAAAGTCAGCGCCTAATTTTTCATGATCCACCACACCGTATCCGTTCATATGCTGTACCGGCATGATGTGTTCACAAAAATGCCCGATATCATGAAAGAAAGCAGCTAATATTACTTCCTCGTCATACCCTTCTTTCTCCGCCAGTTCAGCACACTGGCACATGTGTTCCAGTTGAGAAACAGGTTCGCCGATATAATCTTCATCGCCAAACTGGTGATATAGCGCCATAATTTCTTCTACGGTTTTTTCTGACTGCATTTGCTGTATCATAGTTTTATAATTGAACTTTTACAGGTTATATTACCCGGGATGGGAATACAATGATTCATAATCCTGTTATTTAACAACAGGCCAAACAGCTTCTTTTACCGGATGCAAAGGCTTAAAATCAAAACCAAGTAAGGCTGCCATGGTAGCAGCGAATTGAGCCTGGTACAACTGCATACTTGTTTTCATTTCACCCATTGGTTTTGTATCCGGGCCTATAGCAGCCATCCATATTTCATGGGCGTCTTCAATATTTTTCCCGTGATGTTTCCAGTTTGATTTTAGTTTATCACCGCGGCCATGATCGCAGGTTATTAATAATGTGGTCTTGTCTTTATACTGCGATAATGACTGCAGCAATTTCCACAGGTCAGCGATCATAGCATCCTGTGCATAAGCGCTGCCAATATACTGATCATACATACCTGCATGGGCGAAGTCATCGGTTTCATCAAAAGCTATGTATAGTACTTTTGGTTTATACTCCTTCAGGTATTCTCTTGCTGCAAAATAAGTGATCACATCAGGCCGTACACCAATGGGCCTCGTGGTCAAAAACTGCATATCATTCAAAAGGCTTAATGCCGGTGTTTTAAAGCGCAGTGTATCCACGTCCGCATTTACATAAATACCGCTACGTGGCCCGTTCAATATGTAAGGAAATACATCCCATGTTGAAAAAGCGGCTACCTTACCCTTGTATCCTTTTTGTTTATTGATAAATTCCAGTACGTTTTCATTTTTGTTATACACTTTATCATTGGAGTTTACCGCAGTATCGGGGTAACCCGTAAAAATTTCATTATAACCCGGATAAGAAAACCAGTACGGGTTGGCATTGTCCACTTTGTTATCATACTTACGGTTGCCATATACCTGGCCCTGCTTTGCAATAGTGTTCCATACAAAGGGAAAAAGCCTGGCCCTTCTTTCTTCTTCTGAAACTACCCAGAACTTTTCTTTCATTTCTTTAATGCCATGATTATATGTACTGTCATTCATCAGCGCTTCATCCACACCTTTAAATACTTCCTGCCAGCGCATACCATCCAGGGTTATGATAACCAGGTTTTCCGTTTTTTGCTGTGCTTCGGCTATAAGACCGTGTATTACCACAAAACAACATGCGATCAAATTTTTAATAATTGTTCTTTTCATTAGTTTAATTTTTTATCCTGCCGGTTTAATTTTTTTAATAATGAAAAGCGGAGCATAGAAAGGCTCCGCTTCTGCTAACCCTAACTGCTTGCATGAGAAAAATAAAATGACTTTATTGGATCAACCACATGGCTCCGTTTATATTATCAGTTCCGCTAAACTGGTTGCTAAGAGCGGCCTGCAGGTTTTCCTTGTTTCTTTGTTCTTCTGATGAAGGGTAAGTCCATCTTTTGGGCACCACTCCGTTGTTGCCGATTCCCACTCCCGTAGAAAAAGCAGGAATACCTGTGCGGCGGTAATTATAATACGCTTCCCATCCTGAATTCTGGAAAAAAGCGATATACTTCTGCAGCAATATTTTATTGAGGCCGGCTGCATCAGCCGTGTATTTTACAGCGGTTTGATTGTAGTACGTATTGAAATCAAAATTGTAAGCAGCAGTAGTCCATGTGCCCAACGAAGCGCCAATCGCCAGGTAATAGCCAGTATTGCTTCCGTTCACAATGCCATAAAAAGAAACAGAAGCCTGGATACCGTTTTTATACCATAGTTCTGCATCGCCTGTGGCCCAGCCGCGGTTGATGGCTTCAGCAATATTGAAACACATTTCAGGATAACCGGCAATGATAAAATCTTCAGCCGTATTATTCTTGTAATAACGATACCGGTTTATCAGGCTTATTCTATAGGCCAGGGCTTTACTTTCCATGATATCCAGCGATTCACCGGTGCCGGATGCCACATAAGCCCTGAAATCTGTTGGTGACCATCCGTTGTCATTCACCAGCTTCCAGGCGGGTTCACAGGTAACAAGAATTCTTGGATCTTGAATATCAGCGCAATTTTTTACATAGGTCTCAGCCATATTGTAACGCAATGCGTCAAAACCAAAACTGACAGGATTGGTGGGATAGTTGTTTATATTATTAATATACTTGTAGGATAAATTATCATCCATGCTTTCAAACTTGGGAAAGCTGGTGGGGTTGCTCATTACTTCAGCAAACCGTTGTTTGATCTTAAGATCAGCATCCGCTTCTTTTTTACTAAGAGCAATCAGTATCCGCAGCTTATATGAGTTTATTAATTTTCTCCATTTGGTATATTGACTGCTGCCATTGTAAAAAATATCTCCTTTTAAGGAAAGGTCATTGCTTGCCTGGAGCGCCTGGAAATCAGTATTGGCTTCTTCCAGCCATTTTAATACCTGCACAAAAACATCTTTTTGTTTGTCATACTTCGGCTGCAAAGTTCCATCCAGCGCTCTGACCGCTTCACTCATAGGTACATCACCCATCAGTGAAGTAAGGTTGTAATAATAATAGGCTTTCAGGAATTTTGCGATAGCATGATACGGTGTTTTATCATTACCTGCTGATTTTGCCGCTTCCGTTTCCATTTGCGCGATATTCTTAAGTGTATTCAGGTAAACATCAAACGGTCCATTATTCCAGTTATACTGGTTATCGCCATAATACTGGTAATTGCGGCAATAAAATTGGTTATACCGTGCAACAGCACTCCAGGGTTCAATACCTCCCAGTCCGCCGGAAAGTCCATTGATCAGCCTGTTCAGCAATAAATCGGGCGGAACTGATGTTGCGATATTCGGGTTGTTCTGTAGTTCTTCAAATCTCTTTTTGCAGGATGTCATACTGCTGACTGCTGCGACGAGTAATATTATATAAAATATTTTTTTCATGGTAATAAACTTTTTTCGTTTAGAAAGTAAGATTGACATTAAAACCAAAGCGCCGGGTAGTGGGTGTCTGCAGATCAGAAGCGCCTGACTGGGTAAACTGATCAGGATCCACATCTTTATATTTTTCCGGGAAAAACAATAGGAGGTTGCGGCCCACAAATGAAACCTCCGCTTTTTTGATAAATGATTTACCAAGCAATGTTGCTGGTAATTGATAAGTGAGCGTTACTTCCCGCAGCTTACCAAACGTTTTATCAATCATGTTCATCTCGAGTATGCTGGCATAACGGCTTGAATAGTTTTGCACAGAAGTCGCGTTAGCATTCTGCGACACAGTAAGGTCTTTGAAATTTAATATTTCACCTGTCACCGGATCAAGCTGGATAGTACCGCCTGTCAATACAACACCGGGAACTACCAATGTACCACCACTTATATCATTTACCCTGTTTTCCCCCCATAGTCCTGTAGCTGTTTCTAAATGACGGCCACCCTGTAATGTTTTTTGACGAACATAATCATGGAGTACGCCACCTACTACGCCATCAAACTGGAAACTGAACCGAAACCCTTTGTATCCAAATGTATTCGTTATACCCCACGACCAGTCAGGATCAGCATGTCCGAAAATTCTTTTGGCCCCGCCTTGTCCTGCATCACGAAAACGCATCATCAGGCCATCCGTTCCGTGTACGACCTGGCCATCCGGTGTACGGATGAAACCTTCATCATAAACGAGGTCGAGTCTTGAACCATCTTTGCTCCATGCATTAGGTGAAGGATTTTTGATCCATGTTCTTTTAAATGTTGCCCAGTTTACATTCACATTCCAGGTAAATTCTTTTCCTGAAATGGGGAATCCTGACAAAGCGATCTCCATTCCCGTATTCTTATAACTTCCGTAGTTGGTTCTTACATTATCATACCCTGATGCCTGGGAAATGATATCGGTTCTGTTGCTCAGTAATTCTGATTTGGAATTAAACCAGGCTACGTCAAGATTGAGCCTGTTTTTCAAAAAGCGGATGTCCATACCTATTTCCACGGTCTTTTTATTATCCGCTGTAAGCGCAGGATCCAGTAACCCATTAGTATAGCTTGCACCCAGTGCATTATTATAGGTACCGGTGTTTGCAATATTGTAACCAATAGAAGTAAGATCGTATATACCCATATTGATAGGGGTTGAATATTGCTGGCCATAACCCTGGCCGCTTCCGATACTGATAGTAGGCTGACCGATAGTTGCATAAATGCCTGCATTTCTTCCTTCGGCATAAGATCCGCGAAACTTAAGAAATGAAATGGTTTTTGGCAACCTTACATAATCTGTAACAGCAGTAGAAACGCCAAATGAAGGATAGAAGAATGTATTGTTCTCAAGGGGCAATGTGCTGGATTTGTCCACACGCCCTGTCGTATTCACAGATAAATATTTCCCGACACCAAAATCAAATGAATAATAGGCGCTTAAAAAAATATTCTCCAGCGATATGGATGCTATTTTAGGAGGACGCAAAGAGTTGGCCAGTGTATAAAGACCGGGGATATTCAGGTAATCCGTACTGGCGAAATTTCCATTGTACCTTGCTGTTCTTATATTACCTCCCGCAAAACCATCAACACTCAGGAAGTTATTGAAGAACCGGGAATTGTATTTAACCTGTACTTCATTATTGGCTTCAAAGAAACTCCTGGTATCCTCACGGTAATCACCAAGTCTCTCATCACGGCCATAAGAACCGGCTGATACAGGCATTTTTTCCTGGCGGAAAATATTATAGGTAGAAACACCCGGCCTGTACATCAATTCAAAATTCTTTGCAAACTTCCAGTTAAGCGAAACATATCCATACACATCATTTTTATAATGCGGGCGCAGCCATTCATTCACCATGAACCATGGATTGTTGTAACGCTGGTACTCCGCATATATCTGCTGAAGACCGATCTTACCCGGTTGCCAGTAATTGCTCATATCATCCATGCTCCAGTCGGCGCCCGCCCATATCACTACATTATATATCATACTGTTTGGCCCATAGTTCACATCGGGAAAATTGGGTGAATACTGCCGGCTGTAATTGATATCGGCAGTCAGTCTTATTTTATCCGTAAAATCATATCCCGCACTCAGGTTAAAATTTGTCGTATTCATATCCATATTAGGAACGATCGCTTTTTGGTAAGTATGCCCGATACCAAAACGCAGGTCATATTTATCACCGCTGGCGGCGATAGAAATATGATTAGTGGATAAAATACCTGTTTGCAAAAATTTCTTCAGGTTGTCTTTTCCACGGGCTGTCCAGGGAGTAGGTTTGATATTTCCTGTAAATGAAGAGCCGTCTGCAAATGTGGTAGTATAGATGGTACCGGGAGTAACCTGTCCATCATACTGGGGTAATAACTGCCCGTCAAAACGTGGCCCCCATACATCATAGTCATTATCATTCAATCCACCGCCAATTCCATCTTTAAATGCATACTTACCTCTTGAACCGGGACCATATTCATCCTGGTAGATGGGAAAAGCAAGAAAGCCTTTATCAAACATGGTACTGGAGTTAAACTCAATAGAAACACCTCTTTTATCTTTTGTTCCTTTTTTTGTATTGATAACGATAGCTCCGTTACGGGCAAGGCTGCCATACAAAGCAGAAGCCGCCTGTCCTTTAAGGAAAGTATAGCTCTCAATATCATCGGGACTGATATTCCATGTATCAGTAGTGATAGGAACACCATCCACTACAAATAATATATTACCCTCACCACGAAAATTAATAGAAGGCTGCCGGAGTAATTCATTATTGATATTTACATTTAAGCCGGCAACCTTTCCTTTGAGGCTGTTGATGGGGTTCGGCTCACGGGCCTTGACGAGGTCCGCTGTTTTTACTTCCTGGATAGCATACGTAAGTTTTTTAGTTTCTTTACGAATACCTAATGCGGTAACAACTACTTCAGACAGATCCTGTGCATTACTCGCTAATACAATGGCGGATGCATCCGATACTTTTACTTCTTTACCGAAATAGCCGACATTACTGATTAAAAGAATATCCGCATCTTCAGCGTCAATTCTAAAAGTTCCATTCCGGTCTGTAACCGTTTGTTTTTTTGTTCCTTTTACTGAAACTGTGGCGCCTGCCAGTGGCTCGTTACTTTCACCGGTTACTTTACCGCTAACGGTCCGCTGAGCCATTGTAATCAATGACACCGTCAGGAATAAAATTGTAAAAAGGATTTGTCTTTTGCAGCGGTAAATAAAATGTACTAGCATAAGCAGGGGAATTAATTTTAGGTTCTTTTAACGATTGCTTTGCGAAAATCACATTGCAATGTGAACAGAGTCTTATGCTGATATGAAGAAATGATTACCGCAACATGATATAATTATGTCCCGTATTAATGTTTGTACCATCATATAATTTTCACATGGGGGTCACAATTCTTTAATGCCATACTGCGGATTCTCATTGCCCATTTATTCACAATATCATCACGCTGTATTAACAGTTTGTTCATATTTGTTATACACCTTTGTAAAACCCCCTGAATGAAAAAAAGAAACGTTGATGTAGTAGTGATGTCTGATCTGCATCTCGGAACATACGGTTGCCACGCCAAAGAGATCGTTAACTACCTTAAAAGCATTGCCCCGCAGATACTTATTCTTAACGGCGATATCATTGATGGCTGGCAATTCAGCAAACGATATTTTCCCGCCGCCCACATGCAGGTGATAAAAGAAGTAATGAGCCTGCTCGGCAACGGAACCCGTGTGATATATATTACCGGCAACCACGATGAAATGCTTCGCCGCTACAGCGATGTGGAACTCGGCAATTTCCAGCTATGCGATAAATTAGTGATGGAACTGAATGGAAAGATGACCTGGATCTTTCATGGAGATGTATTTGATACCAGTACAAAAGGAAGCGCTAAACTACTGGCAAAATTTGGCGGGCATGGTTATGATCTGCTGATATTGCTGAACCGTTCTGTAAACTGGTTCCTGAAGCTGATGAAGAGAGAGAAAATGAGCTTCAGTAAAAAAATAAAGAATGGTGTAAAAAAAGCGGTGAAGTGGATCGGCGACTTTGAACAAACTGCTGCGGAACTCGCTATCGAAAAAAAATATGATTACATCATCTGCGGTCATATTCATCAGCCGCAAAAAAGAGTCATTGAAACAGAGAAAGGAAAAGTGACCTACCTGAACAGCGGCGATTGGGTGGAAAACCTCACGTCCCTTGAATACAATAACAATGCATGGGAAATATTCCAGTACCATGAAAAAGATTTTCAATCAGGTAAGGTGGTAAGTATGGATAAAAAATTGCCTGAACTGAATGTGTTGACAAATGAAGTGGGGTTGTTTATTAACTCGCTGGCAAAACCATGATCCCGTTACTCATTGAAAAAGAACATCTATGAAAATATTTTATGCCGTACAGGCCACGGGCAATGGTCACATCAGCAGGGCTATGGAATTGCTTCCCTGGCTGCAGCAATATGGAACAGTAGATATTTTTCTCAGCGGGGATAACAGTAACCTGGCTATGGATGCACCGGTAAAATACCGGAGTAAAGGTTTGAGTCTTTATTTTAATTCCACCGGCGGATTAGATTACTGGAAAATACTGCGCGGCTTTCATCCGCTTACACTTAAAAAAGAGATCAGTGATCTGCCGGTAGAAAAATATGACCTGGTGATCAATGATTTTGAATATATCACCGCCGCTTCCTGCGCAAAGAAAAAAATCCCTTCCATTCATCTCGGTCACCAGGCCAGCTTTCAATCACGTTTAACACCAAGACCTTCCGCCAAAAATGCTGTCGGGGAATGGATACTGAAGAATTATGCAAGATCTACTCACTACATTGGATTACATTTTGACAACTACGATGAATTTATCTTACCCCCCGTTATCAAAAAAGAAATAACAGATGCCGAACCAACGGATAAAAATTATATAACAGTTTATCTCCCGGCATATTCTGAGCAGCAGTTAGAAAAACTATTTCAGCCTTTCCGCGACCTGCGGTTCCAGGTATTCTCAAAAGAAATAAAACACCCGGCAACAAAAAGCAATATCACGTTTCTCCCAGTCAATAAATTCCTTTTTAATCAAAGCCTGATTCATTGTACGGGCATCATTACCGGCGCCGGTTTTGAAACACCAGCGGAAGCGTTGCATCTTGGTAAAAAAGTAATGGCTATTCCGGTAAGGGGACAATATGAACAACTCTGCAATGCCGCCGCATTACAACAGATGGATGTGGTATGTTTAAAAAAGCCGGGCGAAAACTTTGCTTTCGAACTTTATCAATGGCTTGAAGCAAAAAACTCTATACAAGTCAACTACAACCACACTATTCCAAAGGTATTAGACCGTCTTCTTACCGTTCATGCGAATACAAAATATCGTTTTTCAAATGAATTAGCCAAACAACAGGTTGACCTTCCCTCTGTCCTTATGCAGTATTCTTCCTGAATATAATGCCAATTAAACATTAAAAGTTACTAAAGCACATACTTTAAAGCGGGTAAAGATTTTTATTTTGAAACACATAGAACCATAGGCACATAGGTTTTCACAACTTGTCCCGCCAAAGGCGTGGATAGAATTCTATGTGTGTATTTCTATGTATCTATGAACCTAATGTGGTAAAAGATTTAGCTGTTAGTTTAATGCCGAAAGATATTTTTTGTACGCCTGATTGGTATAAAAGTTGACCATATCATCAGTGTACGCCAGTTGCTTTTTTAGAAAAATAAAAAAGGGATTTTCAATTTGATTGAAAATCCCTTTTTCGCATTCAGTCAATTTTTATTGTCTCAAAAAATATACCTGAGACCAAACTGCATCTGCCAGCGTGAGATCAGGTCGGGGCTGGCGGTAAAAGTTTCTTTCAAAGATGGATCAAACTGGTAAGTAGGTGTACTGCCGCTGAGACCCACAGATAATGGCTGGAAGTAACCGGAATTAGTGGCCAGCTTTCTCACGCCCCATTTACTGCTGATCATATTGCCGAGGTTTACTACATCAATACTGAATTGGACCGTGTTCGTTTTCTTCCCGCTTTTGAAATTAAAATCCTGCAGTATGCGCAGATCCACCTGGCTGAACCAGGGAGTTTCTCCTCCATATTTTTCCGTGTACTCTCCCCTCAATCCGTTGAGGTATTCATCCTGGCGTATATATTGTTTCAGTGCTGCACGTTGCGCCGCGGCATTCTGAACAACACCATTGACATCAGTAACAGGATTGAAACTCATAGCATCAATCTCCGTGTCTGTTGGCACATAGAGCAGATCATTAGTGCCGGTGCCATCGTTATTAATATCACCGCCATATACATAAGCAAAGCGGTTGCCTGACGTCCAGCTACCGAATAAAGAAAATGTAGTAGCCAGTGCTTTCTTTTCACCATACTCATATTTTTTTGACACAGCAGCAATGATCCTGTGTTTATTACCATACAGTGATGGTGTCAGTCTTGCTTCATTGGCATTGCTCAGTACCGGGTTGCGGTCAAAGGCATCGCTGGAAATTTCGGCAGAGATAGAACTTGCATCTTTCGCCACTAAGAAATTATAACCGATCATAGCAAACAATCCGCCTGTAAAAGTTTGCTGAGCCTGCGCTGTAATATTGAACTGGTAACCAACATTAGTATTCGTGAATACATACGTATTAGCGGCTCCCTGGTTGGCCGCAGTATAAATTTTCCGGTTATCGCCTGTTCCGGAAGTTAATGTTCCGGTCGGCGTTCCCAATTTATAATTCCTTACCATCATTGCCTTCACATCTTTTGTGTAAGCAACATCCAGGGAGAAGATTGTTCCGTAGGGGATCCTGAAATCCGTTCCCATATTTGTTCTCCATACCTGCGGCCATTTAAAATTTTTATCAGTGGCATTATAGAAAGAGCTGAATGGGTTGCCGATATGGTTGCCGATCCATACAAAGGGAAAGCGGCCGGTAAACAATCCTGAACCACCGCGCAACTGCACTGTCTTATCACCTTTTACATCCCAGTTGAATCCAACTCTCGGGGATAATAATGTTCCTTTAGGTAACCGTGTATTATCCAAATCTTTTCCAACGCCGTTAGTTACAGGTTTCCCGTCTTTATCAAAAAGAGTGAGGTTATCGTTATTAGGTACGGTAGGATCGCCGGTTGTAAATGAACCTGCAAAAGTTCCATCGCCATTTATGTTTGCACTATTATAACTGGAGTTGAAATACAGGGCCCTGTCTATCCGCAAACCATAGGTAAGCCTGAACCTTTCACTTGCCTGCCATTCATCCTGTATATAGGCAGACAATTGTCCCACTGTTAAATAATACCATGTCCATTGATCCGCTGCTGCATGGTTCTTTGCATAGTTAACATCCACGTCAAGCGGGTAAGCGCCGAAAACAACTGCACCACCAACAGGCACACTGTCTTTGAAAGTTTGAATATCTATATCACCAAATAAGGTGGGGCCATAACCCGTCAGGTTAAATGAATTGCCGAACTTGAATGACTCATACGAAAGCCCGGCTGTGATAGTATGGTTCTTTTTATAAATAGTAAAATCATTGGTCGCCTGGAATGCATCCTGGTTCAACCGGTTATTAATGGAAAAAGGTTCATGCCCGGCTACAATATATCTTGTTCCGTATTTTGAAATATTCACAACCGGGAATGGTGCAGAGAAAGGATTTCTTTTGTCCTTAAATATGGTATAAACCAATCTCAGCTTATTGGCATAGTTACCCTTGAAGTTGGATTTCAGTTCCGAGCTGAATGAATTCAACTTGTTTACGATTTCATATCCTGAATTCTGAAACTGCAGAGTGGTGTAATCAGGTCCGCGGCGACCGATGGCGCTTGGATGCGCAGGTTTATCTTTAGTGGCGTCCAGTCCGTTATAGGTAAATGAAAGTTTGTGAACGTTGCTGATATTCCAGTCCAATTTCGCCAGCCATTTATAATTGGTCTGATCATGCGTATATCCCTGGTAAGCGCCCGTTTCATAATTAAATCTTGTTTTCAGGATATTCCTCACGTCAATCATATCCTGTTCCAATACCCTTGCTGTAGTAGGTTTTCCTGCATTCGATGCATTTCTTGCCTGGAATGCCGTAGCCTCATCGGTTCTTTGTTCTGTTTCTAAACTGACAAAATAAAACAACTTGTTTTTAATGATCGGGCCGCCGAGTGCTGCACCTACCTGTAATTGTTTCAGATCCGGCACCGTCTGTTTTACTCCATCCACTTTTTTACCGGTCAGGCTTTGGTTACGGAAAAATCCATATACAGTTCCTGTAATAGTATTGCTTCCGGATTTTGTAACCGTATTTACACCGGCACCCGTAAAGCCAGCCTGCGTTACATCATAAGGTGCGATATTCACCTGTATCTGGTCAATAGCATCTAATGAAATAGGTTGTGCGTTCGTTTGCCCTCCGGGTGTTGGAGCATCCAAACCAAAAGGGTTATTAAACACAGCGCCATCCAATGAAAAATTATTGTACTGCCCGTTTCTTCCGGCAAATGACAACCCGTTGTAGGTAGCAGAAGCCGATGGTGTTAATCTCAGGTAATCATCAGCCGAACGGGAGATGGTGGGCAGCGAACGAATCTGCCTGTTACTGATATTAGTAGAAGCGCCGGTTCGTTTGTCATCAAAGATCCGCGACTTGCTGACAACGGTTACCCCTGCGATCTCAGTGGATTTTTCTTCCAGCTTAAATTCAATAGTGTTGTTCAGTCCAAGTTCAAGGAAAATATTTTCTGAAATAGCCTTCTGGTAACTGACATGAATAACAGTAACCTTATAAGGGCCGCCTACTCTTAAGTTGGGAACTGTAAATCGCCCGTCAGATTTGGTAATAAGTACCTGCGTGATCCCCGCATCAGGGTATTCTACGGTAACCGATGCGGCTGATAAGACTGCTCCTTTCGCATCTTTTACAATCCCGCTTAATGTGGCTGTGGTTACTTGTGCATTTACCGGTCCGGTAAACGTAGTCAATAGCAGCAATGCAATAATTGCTGCCTTAGCAGTTAGTAATTTCTTCATAAGCATGAGAGTTTTGGTTAGGAATATTGTCCGGTCAATTAATCTTAAGGTAACAATTTTTTTACAATCAGGTAACAGGAAAGCTCAAAAAATGAAAATTTAATATTGGCTCCTGCTTTTATTACCAAAGAAAGACATCATCACTATGTTGTTCCCGGCTAAATAGTCGCTCTCCTGGCAAATAGCCGGGAATAAAAAACTTAACATTGGATGTATTAAGTTAATATTATTTTAGTGTGATTAAATTATTACCAAATGAGCCGAAAAGAGTCTTCAAAAAAAATATCTAAAAAAGAAGCGAGACAACAGGTATATGATAAACTGGCTTTAGCCCTGGCAGAATTTAAAACTGCCATCAAGGATAAAAAATTCGAAAGCAACCTGCAGAAAGCAAGTAAGTTGTTTGCCGATGATATAGCAAAGGCTGCTAATAAAGCGAAGGATAAAAGTAAAAAGCCCGTGAAGAAATCTACGAAAGATAAAACAGAACAAAAACAGGAGCCCCCGGCATCATTAGGTTAACCCGTTCTTTTTACTGTATTAAATAAAAAGAGTTAAGTAACATTCTTGTTTACTTAACTCTTTTTTATGCAAAAGTCTTTATTCCGCTACTCTGTCTTTTTTTTCGCGATTGCGATTCGGTACAAAACAAAACCCATTAACGCAAAGAAGGCAACACCTAACCATTTGTAACCTTCTGCTCCTAAAAAACCAGAAGATGATAATTTATGTTCCGCATTAACTTCACCCAGTTTTGTATTCACGCTATCAATAGACGAGAGTATGGCTACCAGTACACCCGCTAATGCACCACCCGCAACTAATCCGGTGGCAAACAAATTTCCTTTTCCAAGATCTTCCTCCTCCGGAGCGATGTGAATGTTTTTCTTTTTCTGTCTCCATTCTACAATACCCCTGATGGCCCCACCAATGAAAATGGGAAGTGTAGTTGATAAAGGAAGATAGATGCCAATGGCAAAACTCAATGCTTTAATACCACACAGCTCCATCACAATAGCAATAAACACGCCTACGAGTACAAACTGCCAGTCAAGATTAAATGAAAGAATTCCCTTGATCAATGTCGCCATCAATGTTCCCTGTGGTGCAGGATATTTATCGGTACCAATAGCATGCTGAATACCCTGTGCCGCCATTTCAGCAGTAGGCTGGTCAAGTATCTTTATCGTTGCCCCTATAGCTAATGAAGAAACAATAGCGCCGACAAATAAAGCTATCTGCTGGTATTTGGGTGTAGCGCCAACCAGGTAACCGGTTTTCAGATCCTGCGAAGTAGCGCCGGCATTAGCGGCTGCAATACAGATCATACCACCAACGACTAAAGCCATTGGTTCATATACGTGTCCTGTCCATTTTACAGCAATAAATATGAGGCAGGTTCCCATCAATGTCGCAATGGTCATACCGCTGATAGGACTATTGGATGAACCGATCAACCCAACAATACGTGATGCTACGGTAACAAAGAATGCACCGAAAACAATAACCAGCAATCCTAATAATAATTTGCTGCCGATATTAGTTCCCGGGATGAGTGTATTAGGCATCAGTGCAATGACAAGTAGCAAGACAAGACTGCCGATACCCACTACTTTAATAGAAAGATCTCTTTCAGTTCTCGGGACCTCTGCATCTGCATTTGCTCCACCTTTTTTCAACGAACCCATACTTCCTTTGAAAGAAGAGATAATGGTGGGAATTGTTTTTATCAGTGTAATGAATCCACCTGCTGCTACAGCGCCTGCTCCTATCTGTCGTATGTATGCACGATAGATAGCCGAGGACCAGTCAGCAAAATTGTGAGTTACCGGATCCCAGGTTCCCGCATTACCCGGACCTTGTTTGGCAAGATCAGTGATATAACCAAGCTTATGCAGTTGCGCTGCGATTACATCAGGACTGATCAATGAAGACAGCAGTGGGATCAGTACAAACCAGCTTAATACACCACCCGCTACCAATACTCCGCCAATCTTTGGCCCGATGATGTAACCAACGCCTAAGTATTCAGGAGTGATTTCGCCACTCACCCTGGCTGATGGAAAAATTTTGTTTGTTTGTTTGGTAAAAAATGCGGGCACTTCAGCAATTACATGAAATATCTTTTGCAGTATAGCATACCCAAAAGCAAAACCAAGACCCATGAAAGCTGTTTTAGCAAACTCACCTCCCTTCTCACCTGCTTTTAATACTGATGCGCAGGCTGTTCCTTCAGGATAAGGTAAGGTGCCGTGTTCCTGTACGATCAGGGAACGGCGAAGAGGGATCATCATCAATGTTCCCAGTATGCCGCCGAAGATGGCAAGTACAAGAATGGTAAAGTAGTTGAAAAAATTAGCGCTGTTAGGATCGCTTAAAAACAAAAATCCCGGCAATGTAAATACAACACCTGCTGCAATACTCTCTCCCGCAGAACCAGTTGTTTGAATGATGTTATTTTCAAGAATAGTAGTTTTTAAAAATCTTCTCCCCAATGTTATCGCTATAACCGCAATGGGAATGGATGCTGAAACGGTCAGTCCCGCTTTCAATGCCAGGTAAACCGTGGAAGCGCCAAATATAATTCCGAAAATAGCACCGGTAATAATTGACTTGATAGTAAGTTCAGCCATCTTTGTCTCGGCCGGTACAAATGGTTTGAAAATAGGTTGTTCTGCCATAGCAATAGTTTTGTAAAAGGGAAGATAAGGAAAAGAGGTCGGAAGTCAGGGGCCGGAAATCGGAAAGAATATTTCAACCCAGGCACTCTTTCAGACTTCGTACTTCCGACTTCGGTCTTCGCATTTTAATTCACTCCTTTTTCTTTCATCACCCTGTTGAGCCAGCGAAGCAATACAAATAAGAATATAGCGGCGGCGAATAGTAAAATAAAGTTCAGCCAGAAATAATTGACCTTGTTATCGTATTCATCCCATTGACTGGCAAGGATGCCGCTTAATTTATTACCGATAGATGTGGAAAGGAACCACCCGCCCATCATCAGAGATGTTATTCTCACCGGGCTTAGTTTGGAAACCAGTGACAATCCCATCGGGCTTAAAAATAATTCGCCTATTGTAATAACACCATAACTCCCGATCAGCCACCATACGCTGACTTTTTCCGCGCCATTATTTCCTGCTTTTACCGCAGCTATCATTACCAATACAGATAAAGCCGAAATCAATAAACCAAAAGCGATCTTGGTGGGTGTTGATGGTTCTTTACCTTTTCGCCGGAGCCAGGTAAAGAATGCTACAACCAATGGGGTCAATACAATTACCCAGAATGGATTGATGGACTGGCTCAGGCTGGGCAGCCATGCGTTTATTGTCTCTCCTTCAGCTGGTAATTTTTCCGGTGGTATATTTTTAAAATACGATGGATAAGTAAATTCTTTTACTTCAACGCCATTCTCTGTTACCCGCCTGAACTGGTTATCTAACTTTAAGGCGGAATCCGGTTTATACGTTGTATTGATGGGTTTATCCGTTTGTTTTAACGCGGCTAACACATCTCCTGTTGTACCGGTTACATGCCTGTCGGTGTAGCGGCTGGCCCAGGTATTCAATGCGGAACCATTTTGTTTGAAAATGGCCCAGAATAAAATGACCACGGCAAAAATGGAAAGCATGGCTCCCATCGCAGGCCGTTCATCTTTACTGCTCCGCAGCAAAAGAACAGTATAAAAAACGGCAACGGGAACACAGGCGAATATAAATGCATCGGTACTGTTGCTGTCAAGAAGATACCCATCACCTTTGATGAACCATCCGATAACACCAAAAACAAACGAAGGAAGAATAACCATCGCCAAAATCTTTCCCAGTGGCATATCGCCCGGCTTCAACGGTTTTCTTACATCATACGCTGCATAGTGTCTGGTACCGGTGATAAACGTGATAACTCCAATGAACATACCGACTCCTGCAGCGGCAAATGCAGCGCCCCATCCGATAGTGGTGTATAAAGCAGCGCCAAAGAAATTGCAAACAAAAGCGCCAACATTGATCCCCATGTAAAATATATTGTATCCTTCATCTTTCTGTTGCATGTGTTGCGGAGTAGAGTAAACATTGCCAAGAAGTGTTGATATATTAGGTTTGAAAAAACCATTACCAACGATCACCAGTGTCATAGAAACATAAAGCATCGTTTCATTATGGATACCCATCGTACAATAACCAACACCCATTAACAAGCCTCCCATAATAATGGAGCGGCGGTAACCAAGATACCTGTCAGCTATTAATCCCCCGAGGAAAGGGGTAAAGAATACAAGCGCAATGAAAGTTCCATATAAGCTGGCGGAATCTTTTTCATTCATATTAAATCCGGCAACAGCGTCTTTCAGGTATAACGTAAAAATGCCGATCATTAAATAATAACCAAACCGTTCCCACATTTCGGAAAAGAAAAGAAAAGGCAATGCTTTCGGATGCTTCTTCCACATAGCGGATAGTTTAGAATGAAAGATAGGAAAACAACCTTTAGCAAAAACAAAAAAGGCGGTTTTTGATACCGCCTTTGTGTGCAGGGTGAAAAGTTATTATGCTGAGCCTGTTTTGTCTTTTACGATCTGGTTCAATGATTTGATCTTTGAATAGATGAGGATGCCGCCAATGAAAGCAGCCACAACAAGGATCAGGAAAAACATTTTTTTATCTGTAAAATCATCCCAGAAACCAGTCATTACGCCGGCTACTTTCCCGCCGATAGATGTAGAAAGGAACCAGCCTCCCATCATTAAAGCGGTCAAACGAGCCGGGGCCAGTTTGGAAACGAATGATAAACCAATGGGGCTCAAAAATATTTCACTGATGGTAAATACAAAATAAGTACCCCATAACCATAAAGGGGACGCTTTATGTGTATAGATGGATGGCACCGACATCACAGCGAATATCATGACTAACGCAGACAAGCCCGAGATAAACATCGCCATTCCGAATTTTGATGCCGTGGTTGGCTCTTTTCCTTTTTTTCTTAAATAGTCAAACAACGGAACAAAAATCAATGTAAGCAGTACAATGAACAAAGGATTGATGGATTGAAACAATTCCGTATTCGTCAGCTTTACATTTTTTCCACCGGGCCATTGGTCTTTGGGTACATTATTGAAATAGGGGTCAGGACCCATCACCAATACTATTTTCGAAGTAGTGTCCACCATATTGCCCGCAGTAGTTATACCGAAAACTCGCTTTGTCGTATCTGCTTTATCTTTCTTTTGTGTAATGGTAATAATGCTATCCATCTTTACAACTGCCGATTTGTCTTTTACATTTACAAAATATTCATTGACCTTATTAACAAGCCGGGGTGTATCGTTTACCTCCTGCAAAGGGAATATAGCGCCGGTTATTTTGGCCGTGGTGGGGGAGGCTTCCCTGTCGGTATGTTTGTCCGCCCACAGCGTAAGACCGGTAGCGTTCTGATTATAAATTGTCCAGAAAGCGATAGCGATAGCAAAAATAAATAGAAGCGATCCAATACCCTTCTTATCCTGGCCTTTTGCTTTTACCCATAGTGAAATATAAAAAGCAATAATAGGTAAGCAGGCAAAAATAAATGCATCATTGGATTGTGTCCCCATCATGGGTGCGCCAAAAAATTTAGTAGGAAGAAACCATCCGATTACCGCGGCTATCATGGCAGGTAAAAAAACATAAGAAAAAATTTGTCCCAGTGACATATCTTCCTTCTGTACTTCTTTTTTTACATCCCCTACTCTTACTTCTTTTGCATACGTAGCTAAAATAAACAAACCAATGATCAATCCAACTCCTGCGGCGGCAAAGGCATATCCCCAGCCATAGGTATTGCGCAGATAAGCGGCAACGAAATTGCACACAAAGGCCCCGATATTGATCCCCATATAAAAGATGTTGTACGCATTATCTTTTAAGGGTTTCAGATCTTCCCGGTTATAAATATTTCCAAGTAAAGTAGATATGTTTGGTTTAAAGAACCCATTTCCTACAATAATAAGACCCAGGGAAACATACAGTGCTGTATTGCCGGGTATCGAAAGTCCAAGGTAACCCGCAGCCATTAATGAACCACCAATAAAAATTGATTTGATATAACCAAGGTACCTGTCAGCAATTAACCCACCAATAAAGGGGGTCAGGTACACCAGCGCGATGAAACTTCCTACAACGTCAGCACCCATACTTTCAGATAAACCCTTACCGCCGGTGGTCGTACTGTCTTTCAAATACAATAATAAAATACCGATCATCAGGTAGTAAGCAAATCGTTCCCACATTTCAATAAAAAAAAGGATGTACAGCGCTCTTGGATGTTTGCCGGTTTTTGCTGGTTGATTCATACTGAGTTTTTTGTAGATGAAATCAGGGTTTAAACTTAACAGCAACAAAATACAGAAAATTGACCATGAAAATTTTTTTTCAGGCTATCTTTAACTACTTATCCGATAGTAGCAATCCCGTAAATCCAATTGTAGTACTCACATGCGAATTTTACTCTTAGGCTCTGGCGGCAGGGAACATGCTCTTGCCTGGAAACTGAACCAAAGCGTGTGGACCAATCCCCTCTATATAGCTCCCGGCAACCCGGGTACAGCCAAACATGGCATTAATGTGCCATTAGATATCACGGATTTTGACGCCATCCGCAAATTCTGCATCTCCGAAAAAATTGAAATGGTAATCGTGGGTCCCGAAGAACCGCTGGTGAACGGGCTTTACGATTACTTCAAAGCAACAGAAGAGTTACAAAAAATCTATTTCATCGGTCCTTCGAAGAAAGGGGCGCAACTGGAAGGAAGTAAAGCCTTTGCCAAAGCTTTCATGAAGCGCCATGCTATTCCTACGGCTAACTACAAAGAGTTTACGATAGATAATTATGAAGAAGGATTGAAATACCTGCAGCAACATCCGTTGCCTATCGTATTGAAAGCAGACGGGCTCGCCGCAGGCAAAGGAGTAATGATTTGCCAGAGTTATGTAGAAGCAGTAGCCGAATTTGAATTAATGATACAGGAAGCCAAATTTGGCGAAGCCAGCAAGAAAGTGGTGGTAGAAGATTTTTTAAGCGGCATTGAGTTAAGCGTTTTCGCCATTACCGATGGCAAGAATTATTTGATATTACCTGAAGCAAAGGACTATAAACGAATCGGCGAAGGTGATAAAGGATTAATGACCGGTGGTATGGGAGCCGTAAGCCCTGTCCCTTTTGCTACACCGGGCTTTATGTTCAAAGTGGAAGAACGCATTATCAAACCTACCATTAATGGATTGTTCAAAGAAGGTATTGAATATACCGGCTTCGTGTTTTTTGGCCTGATCAATGTAAACGGCGATCCGTATGTGATCGAATATAATTGCCGCATGGGTGACCCGGAAACAGAAGTAGTGATACCAAGACTGGAGACTGACCTCGTAGGTATATGTATCGCCGCTACACAACAGGAACTGGATAAAGTAGTGATGAGAACGGACATAAGAGCCGCTGCCACCATTGTGGCTGTCAGCCGCGGCTATCCTACCGGTTATGAAAAAGGATATGAGATATCAGGGCTTGATGGAAAATATGGCAAGCAATCCATGATCTTTCATGCCGGCACAAAGGAAGATGATAAAAAAAATATCGTTACGAATGGTGGCCGCGTATTATGCGTCACTTCATTTGGAGAAGATATAGAAGACGCAGTCAATACATCTCTTGATGTCCTTGACCATATAGATTATGACGGCATGTTTTACCGTACGGATATCGGTTATGAATTTATACCGCCAAAACCCGGAGAAACGCAGAAGAAATAAGGCCCCTAGTAAAATGAACCGTTATGACATCTAAGCAAGTATTGGAAGAAATAAAAAAATCGGGCAGCGAATCAATTAAAAAAACATTGATGAAACATGGCGCTAAAGAACCTTTTTACGGCGTCAAAGTAGAAGACCTGAAAAAAATACAGAAGAAGATAAAAGAGAACCAGCAACAGGTAGCGCTGGAACTATTCGCTACTGGCATTGGTGATGCGCAATACCTGGCCGGCCTGATGGCACACGGATCGAAAATGAGTAAGAAAGAATTGCAGGCATGGGCCGACACTGCCGGATGGCAAATGATTAGTGAATATTCCGTAGCATGGGTAGCTTGTGAAAATGAACTGGCCTTTGACATCGCGTTAAAATGGATTGATTCAAAAAAACCTGCTGTCGCCAGTTCAGGATGGGCTACCCTGTCTAACATCATGGCTACCTGGCCGGATGAGAAACTGGATATCCCGATGCTCAAAAAATTATTGACGAGGATAGAAAAAGAAATTGAAACTGCTCCCAACCGGGTGCGTTATTGCATGAACGGTTTTGTAATAGCGGTGGGCAGCTATGTAAAAGAATTAACGGCACCGGCAACTGCTACCGGCAAAAAGATAGGTCATGTAGAAGTGGATATGAACGGAACTTACTGTAAAGTTCCTTTTGCGCCAGGCTATATTAAAAAAGTAATAGACAAGGGATACCTGGGAAAGAAAAAGAAAACAGCAAAGTGTTGATGAATCATGAACAGTTGGCTGCGGCAAAGACTCAAAGCTCATGGCTCAAAACTCATAGCTTCATATATTGATTACCAGTTCAGCCAGTGAAATGCTTTCCAGTACTTCCCGTTGTGATTGTTCCTCTTTTCTTTTCCATTTGACAAGACGGATACAGCCATCAGCAATCTCTATCCCTGTTATATCACCATCGCTAAAGCAGCAGCAACCACTGTTAAAATAAAAAGGTTTCATACTCATATAATCAACCGCAACGGCGGAAAACTCTTTTTCAATTTTCCTGATCTCGTTCTGTAATTCAGTTACCTGTTCAGCCTTATTTCCCTGCTTAGCCAGTTGAAATTTTTTATATAATCTTTCCAGGTGTGTTAAGGAGGTAAACACAGGCTGGTGTGTATGCCCGGTTACCAGCAACAGGTCTTTTTGCAATGATGACCATTCATACATAATATCGTTATGCAGTGTTTTCTTTTCCCCGTCATAAGCAGGTGTATTGGGGTTAATGCGCAGGTAAGCCTGCAGCGGCGCCCAAATATTGGCTACAAAAAATTTACTGAACCAGTTACCATCGCTGTTGGCATCTCCCTGGTGACCATGAGTACAAAAAATATGAATGGGTTTATTCCCCGCAGTTACAGCCAGTACGGCTCCTTCATATATTTTTACATCTTCCTTATATATCTTTTTCAGGTGCCACCAGGCAATAGGGTCATTATCCCAGTACAGGTCATGATTGCCGAAAATTTTTATAAACCGGTTTTGCTGTGCAAAATTTCTTTCCGCTTCAAAAGTCGCTTCGTTAAATTTTTTCACCTGGCTTAAACTATTTTCCCATAATTCTTCGCTATCACCCATGCTGATAAAAGAAAATTCATTTGTATTATAATAATCCAGCGCCGCGAGGTAATTCGGTTCTGATTGTGTAAAATCGTCGGCGCCATTCCTGGCTCCTTTATGCTGATCGGAAAATATAATAAACTTACCGCTGTGCCCGTCAAAAGGAATGATCAGCCCTTTTTTGCCGGGTTCATCAAGTATATTCCTGTAAAGTTTATCCAGCGCCCTGAATATTTTTTCCTTGTCAGGCCTGGAAGAAAACTTTACTGTCGCCCACAGCACCGGTTTTAATAATATTTTCTGAAACAGCTTTCTCATTTACTATAGTGCTGTAAGATAGAGAAATGGAACGCAGGTGGTACCGGTCAAATAAATTCCCGTGGATATTTTTCAAAAGAAAAATATCTCATGATCTATAAAGCAAATTAACCGGGTTGAGTACCCCGGATTTACTGAACAAACTCCCTGAATAAAAACCCCGCCTTTTAATAAGCGAAGTTTTTTTTATTACACATTCCTGGGGGATTATTTAACAGCGATCATACTTATTTCAACATTCACAAATTTGGGTAATGCCAATACCGCTACTGTTTCCCTGGCAGGAAAGTCGCCATCAAAGTATTTTCCATATATTTCATTGATCTCAGAGAACAGGTTCATATCCGTAATGAAGATGGTTGTTTTAACTACATGACTGAAATTCATACTGGCAGCAGTCAATATGGCTTTCAGATTTTGCATAGACTGGTGGGTTTCTTCCTGTATATCTCTTTTCTTCAGTTCCCCGCTTTTCGGGTCAATACATATCTGGCCTGAAATATACAATGTATCGCCTGCCAATATCGCCTGGTTATATGGACCTATCGGGGAAGGAGCTTCGACGGTATTGATAATTATTTTATCCATGTCTCTTATTTTAAAAAACGAACAGCGAATATACCTTTATGCACTTTCTTTGCAAAAAAATGTATATGAACCTGCTGATAGTGGCCAATGATAAACAGAAAGAAGAATTGGCAGGAAAACAGGTATTTAATGAATTACAGGTTCAATGGGTAACCATGCCGGAAACTATTACCGGCTATCCAAAAGCTGATGTATGTATGGATCTTCTTTTTGAAAATATCGGAGAAAGGATACAATGGCTCAGGAAACTGCAAATAAACCTTGTCATTATCAATTCCGTTGTTACCCCTTTATCAGAAACAGGCCAGGGCTTCATCCGCATCAATGGCTGGAATACTTTTTTGAAAAGACCCATTATTGAAGCCGCCTGCGATAACGATCAGTTGAAAGAAAGAGCGGAAAGGGTTTTTTCTTTTTTAGGCAAAAAAACAGAATGGGTCCCCGACACAGCCGGTCTTATTACTGCAAGAGTAGTAGCCTGCATTATTAATGAAGCGTATTTTGCTTTGCAGGAAAATGTAAGCAGCCGGGAAGAAATAGATACCGCCATGAAACTGGGAACGAATTATCCGTATGGTCCTTTTGAATGGAGTGAAAAGATCGGTCTGAAAAAAATTCATTCATTACTCGATAAACTGGCTAAAGAACAAAAAAGGTATGAACCTGCCGCATTACTTACCAAAGAAGCTTTTGCTTAATGGCTATTATTTTAAATATTGATACGGCAGGAGAAACTGCATCGGTATGTTTATCCAGTGATCTTGAAGTAATAAGGTTAACCATCAATGACAACCAGAAGGATCATGCTGCCTGGTTACACCCTGTTACCAGGGAAATGATAAAAGAGACGGGTGTACATATTAGTGAACTGGACGCTGTCGCTGTAAGTATTGGCCCCGGATCATATACTGGTTTGCGCGTGGGACTGTCTGCGGCTAAGGGTTTATGCTATGCGCTGAATATTCCCCTTATCGCTATTGGTACCCTGGAATTAATGGCCAGTTCGGTGAACAAAGAAGCTGCTGATCTGTTTTGTCCATTGATTGATGCCCGCAGGATGGAAGTTTTTATGGCTGCGTACAACCAGTCTATGCAGGAAATTATTAAACCCTGTGCTATGATCATTGATGAAAACAGCTTCTCCCATCTCCTTTCATCACAGAAAGTATGCTTTTGCGGAAGCGGCAGCAAAAAGCTGCAAAAAACACTTGATCACGATCATGCATTATTCAGCAACAATACGGCTAATGCAGCCGATATGGCATCCCTGGCCTCTAAATCCTTCCTTGAAAAAAGGTTTGCAGACACAGCTTATACAGAGCCATTATATATTAAAGAATTTTATTCCCCTCCCCGCAAGCCGTCCATGTAAAATATCGTCTTATTAACGATTTTGCTTTTCGCAGAACTTATTAAGGAACTATTTTTGTCAATCACTTTTTAATTTTTAAACCGTTCAACAACTATGAATAACTACACGGCAACAGCTATGAATAATTATACATTAACACTTAACACATTGCCCGAAAACGGGGATTCACTTAAAGTGGATCTGTTGAACGTAAAAAAAGCTTCCCTTATTCTCAGGGCCATCAATCACAAACTGAGGCAGCAGATCTTAAAACTCATTGACGAGCAGGGAAAGATCACCGTGACCGAGATATATGTAAAACTGAGACTGGAGCAATCCGTAGCATCACAGCACCTGGCTATTCTCCGTAAAGCAGGATTTGTAAAGACGGACAGGGACGGAAAGTTTATTTACTATACTGTAAATCCACGCAGGCTGGAAGACCTGAACAAATTCACCGATTCTTTGTTGAATTAAAGAATAAAACAACTTTTTTAAAACGACCCGTTCTGCGGGTCGTTTTTGTTTAAATAAGGTATTTTTGAGCATTAATTTTTGTGTATGTATATCCAACAACTTTATACAGGCTGCCTGAGTGAAGCGGCTTATTATATTGAAAGTAAAGGCGAGGCGGCGGTGATTGATCCATTGAGGGATATTGATGTGTACCTGGAACTGGCTACTGAAAGAAACGCGAAGATCAAATATATTTTTGAAACACATTTTCATGCGGATTTTGTCAGCGGCCACCTTGACCTGGCTAAAGCAACCGATGCGCCCATCATATATGGCCCGGGTACGGAAACAAAATTTCCCGTGCATATAGCTACCGATGGCGAGCCATTTAAAATCGGCGATCTTACTATTGAAGTAATGCATACTCCCGGGCACACATTGGAGTCAAGCTGTTACTTATTAAAAGATGAGAATGGAAAAGATCATTGTGTATTCACCGGCGATACATTATTTGCCGGCGATGTTGGCCGGCCCGACCTGGCGCAAAAATCAGATGAAATAACAACATATCAGCTGGCGGGTATGATGTACGACAGCCTTCATGCAAAAATATTTCCTCTTGGTGATGATGTAATTGTTTATCCCGCTCACGGCCCCGGCAGCTCCTGCGGAAAAAATCTTGGTCCCAATACGTATAGCACTATCGGTGAAGAGAAAGAATATAATTATGCGCTGAAAGCAGAAAGCAAAGAAGACTTTATTAAAGTGGTGACGGATGGTATTCCGCCACCGCCACAATATTTCCCTATCAATGCAAAGATCAATAAAGAAGGATATGACAGCATTGATGATGTAGTATTAACCGGGATGAAAGCGCATTCAATAACTGAGTTTAAGAAACTGATGCAGGATGATACTGTTATTGTATTAGATACCCGCCGCGCTTCAGAATTCACGCAGGGTTTTGTACCCGGTTCAATAAGTATAGGACTTGACGGACGGTTTGCTGAGTGGGCGGGCAGCTTATTGTCTTTTGATGCACCAATGTTGCTTGTAACAGATGCGGGAAAAGAAAAAGAAAGTATCATCCGGCTTGCCAGGGTGGGACTTGATAAAGTACAGGGTTACCTGGACGGCGGTTATGAAGCCTGGAAAAACAGTGGTGAGCAATCAGATATGATCATTGATATAGAAGCTGATGAACTGATGATGGATATACCTTTTGATCCTAACCTGGTAGTGGTAGATGTGCGCAAACCCACTGAGTATGCCGATGGTCATTTAAAGGATGCAGTAAATATCCCGCTCAATGACATGACCGATCCCGGCAGCATGGCGAATATCGAAGACAATCAAAATGTATATGTTCATTGTGCCGGTGGTTACCGCAGTGTCATTGCTTCCTCTTTATTAAAACGCCAGGGCATTCATAATATCCGGAATGTAATGGGTGGATGGGGAAAGATAAAAGAACAGGAGAAGGCGGAAGTGGTGAAGGAAGCGAATGTGCTGAACTAAGATAAAAAATTATTCTGACCGGGATAGTTACTGCATAGTGACTATCCCGTTTTTTATAGCAAATAAAACAAGCCCCACCCTGCTCTTTATATTCAATTTTTCAAAAAGATCGTCACGATATCCATCAATAGTTCTTGGGCTGAGATGCATTTCGTCGGCGATTTCTTTATAGGTCAATTCCGTCGCTGCCAGTTTCAGGAACCTGATCTCTTTTTCATTTAGCCCCAGCGTATTTTTTATATCGCTATCATTTTCATCCATGGCATTGATGGTATGGATCAGTTTGCCTGTCACCATTTCTGAATAATGAAATCCCTTAGTTAGTACCGATTCAATCGCCGACTTCAGGTCAGCCGGTTCAGCATCTTTCAAGATATATCCCCTTGCTCCGTTCTTCAGCATCCGGATGATGGCGTTTTCATCGTCGTACATACTCAGCGCTAATATTTTTATACCCGGTTTATTTCGTTTCATCCATAATGCCGTATCATAGCCATCCTTCTTAGGCATATTAATATCCAGCAACACGACATCGGGTTCGGGATTTGTTTTCAATTTTTCTATAAACTCTTCTCCGTTATCCGCCTGGAACAATACATTGTAACCAAGATTACTTACCAGGGTGGCAAGGCCTTTTCGCAATAACACATGATCATCGGCCAACGCTATAGTAGGGTTCGTTTGCATGTTTACAAATTATGATTATTTAGCGGAACTGCCAGAGATACCACCGTACCGTTTCCAATATTACTGCTCATACTAAAATCAGCACCGATCAGTTTTGCACGGTTGTGCATATTACGGATACCGAGTCCAAAACCAGAAAGCTCATTTTCATTTAAAGGCGTGAGATCAAATCCCTTTCCATTATCACTTACGCTGATCCTGATCTCCTTTTCCGCATAGTTCACTTTTATTTCTATCGCATTGGCTTCTGCATGTTTCATTATATTATTCAGCACTTCCTGGATAATACGGAATAAGATCAACTCCTTTTGTGGCTCCAATCTTATCATCTTGCCCTCTATATCTAACTGTGTTTTAAAGCCTGTTTTGCGAATCATATCCATTTCATATTCTATTGCCCTGATAAAACCTATTGCCTCAATATTATCCGTGTTCATGCTTTTGGACAAATCCCTCAGATCTTGAATTGCCTTACTTACCAAGTTCTTTGAATCAGTTATTTTTTCCTGCAGTTCATCTTGCTTTGTCATATCCACTGTATTCAGGTTCAGTTTGGCAAGGCTGAGTACCTGCCCGATATTGTCATGAATTTCCTGGGAAATGGTTTTGAGGGTTTGTTCCTGGATTTCGAGCTGGGTGCGGAGAAGTTCTTGTTGAAATCGGGATTGCATTTGAAGTCGTTCCAATCTATTTCTCTGTTGTCTCTTCCTATAAACAAACAAAAATGATATAAGAAATCCACCAAGTAAGCATAAAAGTAGCGTTCCTGAGATTATCACTATTATATTTTCCGTAATGGAGGCTTGAAACATACAAGACCAATTGAAATACACAAATACAACAAGATAATCGAAATGTTAGAAATTGATTTAAATAGTTGAATAACCGTATGGTTAGATTTATATGCTAAAAAGGTAAAGTAACTCATGAAAATAAATCTAAATAAATAAAAAAACATCACTCCTGAATAAATCCAAAAGAAAGGAAAACGAACTAAACTTAACTCATCAGGTACGGTCATTAGTCTAAAGAAAAAGTAACAACACCAACCCAATATTACAAGAGAACCCAGCAAATATGTATAGGAGTTATACTCCCTTATTTTTTGAAAAAAAAGAATATTAACAAGAAAAAAAAGAAAAAAAGAAATCCAAGAAAAAAAAGAATTCTTTTAACGTTCTTATCACCAAATACCGATGAAAATAATAAAAAATAAAAAGTAAAATGAAACAACATAAAAATATTACCGGCAGGATGATTTGAATTATTAGAAGTAAACCATCCTAATACTGTTCCGATTTCGTATAAATTGACTACTGCAAGAAATGGAGTAAGCAGTACTAAAATTGTATTACGCGTTTTATTCAGTGTTAGAATACCGATTGGGAGTGTAAAGTAAACTGTGTCAAAGTTCTTGTATCCCTCTCTCTCTTGCGGCCTAGGCCGCAAGAGAGAGAGGGAATTTTTTTATAAAATTGCGGTCAGCCGTCCTTCGAACAAAATACTTAACTGCTGCATGGTAAGGC
>JAATGJ010000104.1 GCA_015654695.1 Chitinophagales bacterium
TGAAATGCTACAAATAATGAGTGCTTCGCTTTTTGACAAAGCACCCTTAAATGAGTTATTGCAAAGCCCTATCTATAAGAATGTCAAAGAACAAAAATGCGAACAATTAAAAATTGAACTAATTTAACGGGACACTAATGAAAAGGTATTTAAAAACGATCAGTATTGTTCCTGGTCATTCGGAAAGTCAAGCGACTTTACATCTTTAATATATTGCTGAACAGCCCCGGTAACCTGTTCGTTCATATTGAGGTACTGTCTTAAAAACCGCGGTTTGAATTCTGTATTGATGCCCAGCATATCATGCATGACCAATACCTGTCCATCGCAAAATTTACCGGCGCCAATACCAATAGTTGGAATGGTCAGGCTTTTACTCACCCCTTTTGCCAATGATGCCGGGATCTTTTCCAATACAATAGCGAAAGCGCCGGCTTCCTGCAGCAGCAAAGCATCTTTCTTCAACTTATCAGCTTCCGATTTTTCGGTAGCCCTTACTACATAGGTGCCGAATTTATTAATGGATTGAGGCGTTAGTCCCAGATGTCCCATCACCGGGATACCCGCACTCACGATCTTTTTTACAGAATCAATCACTTCTTCACCGCCTTCCAGTTTCACTGTATGCCCGCCGCTTTCTTTCATAATACGAATAGCGGATGCCAGGGCGATCTCGGAGTTGGACTGATAATAACCGAAAGGAAGGTCAACGACAATCAAAGCCCTTTGCCTCGCCCTTACAACGCTCTGTGCGTGATAGATCATCTGATCCAACGTGATCGGAAGGGTAGTGGTGTGACCAGCCATTACATTACTGGCGCTGTCGCCTACCAATATGATATCAATACCGGCAGCATCAAAAATTTGAGCGAAAGAATAATCATACGCCGTGATCATAGATATCTTTTCACCGGCAATCTTCATCTTCTGGATGGTATTGGTAGTGACCTTTTTTATTTCTTTGGCAACAGACATAGAAAATTTTGCAATATTAAAATTGAGAGACTGTTTAAATAACAATTTCGCTTAGCCGTACTTCTTCGTACAAGGTATGGATCAAACCATCAGCTAAACCGATCTTTGGAACAAATATTTCTTCCGTATCGGTCCAGCGCATCACATTAATATAAATGAGTAAAGCCGGAACAATTACATCGGCCCTGTCTTCGCGAAACTTATAAATACTTATACGCTGCGCAAGAGTCATGGCATTAAATTCTTTGTAATAGTCCCGCAATAGCTCCAACGAAAGCGGTTTGCCATCTTTTCTTTTTGAAATAGAAAATATCTTATTGATATTGCCCCCGGAACCAATCGCCGTTACATGAGGATAGCCTTTTGTCTTTGTTTTAATGAATTCTTTCATAGCATCCCAGTGCGCTTCTGTCACCTGGTTTTTCAGTAAGCGTATAGTGCCAATATTAAAAGATTCCTTAAAGACCAGTTTGCCATCACTGAAAAAAGTAAGTTCAGTGCTGCCACCACCCACATCTATATAGAGATAAGATTCTTCCACAGCCAGGTTTTCGGCAATATGGTTTTCATAAATGAATGATGCTTCTTCCTGTCCGCTGATAATGCTGATCTCAATACCGGTCTCCTTTTTTATACGCTTAATGATGGCTTCCCCGTTGACGGCATCCCGCATGGCGGAAGTGGCACAGGCCTTCAGATGTTTTACATCATAAATGTCCATCAATAGTTTATACGACTTAATGGTTTTGATGATCTTTTCTTCTTTACCGGGAGATATTTCTCCTTTGTCAAATACATCAAAACCAAGGCGCAAAGGCACACGGATCAGTGCGATCTTGATGAACTCTGGATTTTCCGGCGGCCCCGGAATCACATCACTTATCAATAATCTCGCTGCGTTACTTCCAATATCAATGGCTGCCAGTCTCACGCGGGGTTAGTGTTTTCTTGTATAAAAAATTATAGGTCTCCACCTGGGAACGCACCTTCTTCCTCGTCGTCCTTACGTATTCATTATTCAATTCGTTATTCAGCCGTCTTGCCTTTACATTATCCTGCAACTGTATGTTCAATATATCTTTCAGTTCCTGTTTTATCTCTTCATCCCACACAGGACAGGTAGCTTCTACGCGATGGTCGAGGTTTCGCACCATCCAATCCGCCGAAGATATATAAACTTTCTCTTTGCCTTTGTTGTGAAATACCCACACCCGTGCATGCTCAAGGTATTCATCTACTATACTAACGGCCCTGACAGGTTTCCGGAATTTTTTATTTTCGGAAACCATGCAAAAAATACCACGAACAATTAGTTTGATCGGTACGCCTGCCCGGGCGCCCTCGTAGAGTTTTTGTATCATTCCTTCATCGGAAAGAGAATTCATTTTCAGGATCATTCCCGATGGCTTGTTTTTTTGTGCCTGCTTTATTTCTTCATCTATCAGTTTATATATCTCTTTGCGGACTATATGCGGGCTTGGAAGAATAGTATCACAGCTTTTCAGGAAATGCCCGCCGGTTTTAGGTTGTTCCAGGAAATTAAATATCCTGTTTATATCCGCCATGATCCGTTGATTGGAAGTAAGCAGGCAATGATCAGCATATACCCTGGCAGTTCTTTCATTAAGGTTGCCGGTACTTACAAACCCGTAATTGACATGTTTATCTTTTACTTTTTTCCTGATGATACATATTTTGGAATGTACTTTCATGTCGGGTATCTCTACCAATACCCTGACACCTTCATCTTCCAGCCGTAGCTTCCATTCCAGGTTGGCTTCTTCTTCAAACCTGGCACGCAGTTCTAACATAACTACCACCTGTTTGCCATTGCGTGCCGCGTTGATAAGCGAATTAATAATTCTTGATTGCTGCGCCAGCCTGTAGCAGGTAATTTTAATCGTGGTTACATCAGGATCAAAAGCGGCTTCCCGTATAAGGTCAATTATCGGGGCGAAAGAATGGTATGGAAAATGAAGCATCACATCCTTTTGTAATACCACGTCTGAAATACGGTTCTCTACGAACAGCGGATGATCAAATGGTTTTTTACGGCTGCGTTTTTCTTTAAATACCTGGTCAGGAAAATCCATAAAATGACGAAAGTTGTGAATGCGTCCTCCCGGTATCAGGTTATCTCTTTTTGTCAAATGCAAACGAAGTATAAGGTATTCCAGCAATCCCGGGTCCATTTCACGGTCATATACAAAACGAACAGGCTTTCCTTTGCGGCGGTTACGAATGCCTTTTTCTAACCGTTGTATGATATTGGTGGAAATATCACTGTCAATATCAATCTCTGCATCTCTTGTTACTTTAAAAATATGCGATTGGTACTGATCATAACCAAAGAAAGAAAATATATCAGGCAGGTTGAAGCGGATGATATCCTCCAGCAATATAATATGATGTTCCTCCGGTGGGGAAGGGAGTAGTATAAACCGGCCAAGTACCCGGCTCGGCACTTCGATCAGTGCATACTTTCTGTTCAACGCGCTTTCCTTTTTCCACATTACTACAGCGAGATAAATAGATTTATCCCGCAGGTTGGGAAACTCCGGTATATTCTCGATCATTAGCGGAATAATATTCGGACTTACCTCTTCATCATAGTAATTACGGACAAATTCCTGTTGATGTACGGTGAGTTCTTTTTCTGTTTTGAGAAATATTTTCTGTTCGTTCAATTGTTGCAGCACATCTTCCCATATACTGGCGAATTCACTTTGCTGGTTCAATACGATCATCTGTATTTCATCCAATATCTGTTGTGGATCAGTTTCCAGGTGCATATTGGCTTTGCTGCCCACCTGTATCATCCGCTTCAGGGTAGCTACACGTACGCGGAAAAATTCATCCATGTTATTGGAGAAGATGCCAAGAAAACGTATCCGCTCTTTTAAAGGAACAGCGGTATCCGCCGCTTCCTGCAATACACGGGCATTGAAAGAAAGCCAGCTTACATCCCTTGCTATCGTTTTACGCTTTACCTGGTTCATAGAAAATAATATTCGTCATGGATATTAATAAAATTAAAGAACAACAATATGGCAGCGTATTAAGTTTTGGTAACCCGTTAGTCTTTCCTGATCTGGTTGATAAGGCTGGTAGTGGAAAAACCTTCCAGTATAGGGTTAATGACAACCCGGCCGCCATTCGTTATTACTTCTTTTGCCCCTGCTATTTGTTCCACCGTATAGTCACCGCCTTTAACAAGTACGTCCGGCATTACCAGGTTTATCAGCTCCAGGGGTGTATCCTCTTCAAAAATAACAACAGCGTCAACGATCAATAAAGAAGCCAGCAGCAATGCCCTTGAGTCCTGGCCATTCACCGGGCGGCTGTCTCCCTTTAATCTTTTGACGGACGCGTCCGCATTTAACCCGACAATAAGATAGTCGGCTTCTTTAGCCGCCTGAGAAAGTGAAAAAATATGACCGGCATGAAGAATATCGAATACTCCATTCGTGAATGCGATTTTTTTGCCGGTTACCCTCCATTGCACTGTACGCTGAAGAGCCTGGGGAAAAGAAAGTATTTTACTGGAAATAAAATCAACCTGTTTCATCCAACATATTTTTATTAAGACAATGGCTGCAACTTCTTTTTATTGTACCAGGGCAGGGCCGCAAAACTAAATAAACCACCTAATACAATGACTGCTGTATTAGCCAGCCATAACAACCACCCGAAAGCAAGCGCAATCCCGGGCTGCAGGTTATAGATCATCATACATCTTTCTATAAGAAATGCATAACCCCCGATACCACCGGGTGTAATGATCATACCCACACTGCCGGCAGATAAAACAGTAAAGGCTTCATTAATGCCATAGTGTTCTGTTTCCCGCATGCTATAAAATCCTATATAGCCGCCAAACAAGTAAAGACTCCAGATCAATATGGTATAAAGTATGAATGCTTTTCTTTTTTTCAGATGTTGAATGGCGCTGACGCCTTCCCATATCCTTTGCCCGATCCTTTTGATAATCGCTGCAAGATCTTTTAAACTTTTCTTTTTAATAAACATCCATGCGGCAACAGCCAATACTGCTACTCCCAGCATGATCAGCATGATGAGGTTCCCGGATATATTTTTACTTTCTTCCTCTGCTGCGCCATTGAAAACTTTATCCATCAACTGACCATACAGCCCGGGTTGCATAATCAATGTAATGGCAAATACAATCAATAAGCTGATAGCATCTATCAATCGTTCCAGGATGATAGTGCCCACTAACTTATCAGCCGGCACTTTTTCATAGCGGGCCAGTACGGTACATTTTAATACCTCTCCAAGCCGGGGCAAAGCCTGGTTAGCAAGATAACCGATCATTACTGCAAAAAAAGTATTGGCTTTTGTTGGTTTGAACCCGAGTGGTTCGATCAATAGCCGCCAGCGTAATGCCCTTATATAATGGCTGAGAAATAAAACAATAAACACCGGCACGATCAGGTAGTACCTTATATTGCTGAGGGCGGCCCGTATCTGCGAGCGGTCTTCTTTACCCAGATCCTTTACAGACCACCATACCAAAAAAATACCGATCGAAAAGAAAAACAGGTATTGAAGTATGGTGCGGAGCCGTTTGTTCATTTTACCGAAAATAAGCCTATGTGTTTAAATCGCAAAGCAGTAAGGAATAGTTAACAACAATACTATATTATTCGTTGAGCAAAAGATTATCAATTAATCTTACCTCATGCAAAAAGACTGCTGTCAATGCTACCAGTTTTTGTTTTCCGTCCCACCCGGTAGCTTCCGGGTCGTTGATTATTTGCAGGGTAGCAGCATCAGCGATTTCAATATAATCGGGTTTGAAACCCTTCGCTACCAGTTTTGCAGAAGCCTTTGCTTTCAATTCATGTAAACTGCCCTTAGTTAAATTCTCTTTTATAAAAGTCAGCGTTTGGTAAATGGCCGGGGCTATTTCTCTTTCTTCTTTATTCAACCGCATATTGCGGCTGCTCATGGCAAGGCCATCTGGTTCACGGAGCGTAGGGCAGATGTTAGTGATGATAGAATCCTTTTTGCCCATTAGCTCCGTCAGCTTTGCGATCACCATACATTGCTGATAGTCCTTCTGGCCCAGGTATAAATTACCAGGTCTGACAATATCCAGCAACCGGTCCATTACTTTGCAAACTCCCTGGAAATGGCCGGGCCGGTATTTGCCTTCCAGTATCGTTTCCAGGTAACCAAGATCATAATATTCTTTGGCTGGTGATCCTGCCGGGTATATTTCTTCTACCGATGGAAGGAATAAAACACTACAGCCCGCTGTCTCCAGCATCAATATATCTTTTTCAATAGTAACCGGGTATTTTTCAAAATCCTTGGGGTCATTAAACTGGGCAGGGTTCACGAAAATACTTGATACAGTTATTGCATTAGCTTTCCTACTGCTTTCAATAAGAGAGAGATGTCCCTCGTGAAGGGCGCCCATAGTAGGAGCAAACCCGATCGTATGACCTTTTTGTTTCAGGCGGGTAAGGTATTGCTGCAGACCGGCCACTTTTTTAAATAAAATCATAAAAGCAGGAAGTGTTTAAAATGAGAACAACTGCAAACTTAGCTATTCAGCAGAAAATAGTACCTTCGCCATCTTTTTAAAAAGGAAATATAAAAAGGATAACATGTCTGGAAAAAAAAGAATCCTGTTTATTGCCAACGAAATGTCTCCTTACCTGGAGCTGACGGAATTTTCAGAAATCGTAAACAAACTGGCCATTAAAGCAAATGACAATGGATTTGAGGTCCGTTGCATCATGCCCCGTTTTGGGAGTATCAATGAGCGCCGTCACCGCCTGCATGAGGTAGTTCGTCTTTCAGGTATCAACGTATCGGTGGACAATGATGATATGCCCCTGCAGATCAAAGTAGCGTCATTACCCAGTGCCAGGTTACAGGTTTATTTTTTGGAAAATGAAGATCTCTTCAGAAGAAAATACATTTTTCATGACGAGAATGAAAAATGGTATGATGATAATGGCCTCAGAACGATATTCTTTTGCAAAGGCGCGCTGGAAACAGTAAAGAAATTTGGATGGCCGCCTGATATTATCCATTGCAGTGGCTGGATGACGGGGCTTATTCCCGCTTACCTTAAGACAGTGTATAAAAAAGAACCGGTATTCTCTCACAGTAAGATCGTTTATACTATTGGACAGAATACTTTCAAGGAAAAGCTCGGCAGTGATTTTATCACCAAGGCGCTGATCCATCAATCCATGAAAGAAAAAGACCTGGAAGCCTTTAAAGATGCAAACAATACGGCCATGTTCCGAGGTGGCGCTACGTATGCAGACGCTATTACTTTTGGTGCGGAGAAAATTGATAAAAAACTGGTAGAGGAATTTTCAAAAGTGAGGGGGAAGAAGACCTTGCAGTATAATTCTGAGTCTGATTTAACAGACTATTTACAACTGTATGGCGAACTTGCGGCCAGGTAGGCTCACCCTTACCTTCTTCATAAATGAGGAGGGTAGAAATAATCATCATCATCGTAATTTTCAACTTGTGAAGAAAAGACAACTGGCACTAACGCTTGGATCATTCATAACCGGCATTGTCATCTTATTTAGTTCCTGCAAAAAAATCAATGAATCCACTGAATTAGGCGGTGATCTTATTCCACCCATTGATAATATTAATACGTTTGATACTACCATTACAGTAGAAGCTTATAATGGTCTTTTTATGCTAGGAGGAACCAACCCATTATTGGAGGATTCTACTTATGGCAATTATACCGATGAACAGTTTCTTGGAGTCATTACACACGATCCTCTTTTTGGCAGGACAGATGCAGAAATGTATTTTGAGCTAAAGCCTGACCACTATAAATATACATTTCTTAATAAGCCGGACAGTCTTCATATTGACTCAGTAGTATTGGTACTTGATTATCTGGAAACATACGGGGACACGACTATCCCTCAAACTATCAATGTGTATGAAATATCTTCTGAGTTCAGGGTGGATACATCTTACCTGGTAAGACGAAATAATTACTTCACTACTTCTACCTTACTTGGCTCCAGGACATTTAAACCGGAAAATCTGAAAGATTCCGTAGCGGCTTACAAGGATACAACCAGCAGGCAACTTCGAATCAAGCTTGATAATTCATTTGGTCAAAGGCTGCTGGATTATGATACAGCTGCAACACCAGGACATGTTGATGGTTACTCATCTGATTCTGTTTTCAAAACCAAGTTCAGGGGATTTGCGTTAAAATCAGTTGCCGGTGGTAATGCCATAATGGGATTCAATCTACAGGGTGCAAATACCAAGCTGGCGATTTATTATAAAGATGACAATAATGGAGCTCCAGTCGAAAAGTGGGATACAGCAGTTGATTATTTTATTTTTAAAGCACCATCTTCTTATGGTTTAGCCGGATCGGCATCTCATAATTCAATAAAAATAGATCATAGCCTCACGCCATTGCTGGCGGCACAAGGCGGTACTACACCGGATCCTTTAGTATATATTCAAAGTACACCTGGTTCATTTGCGACTTTAAAAATACCGGCATTGGCCACACTGAACAACCGGGTAGTACACAGAGCTGAACTGATAGCAGAACAGGTGTATGATATCAGCGATTCCACATTTCACCCGCCAAATTTTTTATTCGTGGATGCTTACGACCCAGCTCTGTCAAAACATCTGTTGATTCCTTACGACCTGCAATTTGATGGAACCGGCGCTTTAAATCTTGCCAGTTTTGGTATAAACCATATTAATGCATTGGATGGCTCCGGAAATGTAGTGCAGACCTGGAAGTTCAATCTTACCCGTTATGTACAGCATGTTGTCAACAATACAGAGCCCGTTTATGATCTCCGGTTGCTTGCGCCATTCTATTTATATGACCAATATCGTATCGCTGCAGGCTCTACAGCTACAACACAGTTGATAAGTATCAACCCTACATTAGCGAAGGGAAGGGTAAGACTTGCAGGAAATATAAGTACGCCCAGTACACCTGACCCCAATCCTCACCGGATGAGGTTGCGGATTATTTACTCCAAACTTTAGTGAATAAGCTTTTTTATAAATAATTTAAATCGGGTGTTATATTTGCACCCGATTTGATTTTATATAATTCAACTACAAAAAACTTAACCCATTTTATGCCTTACCTCTTTACTTCTGAAAGTGTTTCTGAAGGCCACCCGGACAAAGTAGCCGACCAGATATCCGATGCTCTTATTGATAACTTCCTGGCCTTCGATTCCCAGTCGAAAGTAGCTTGTGAAACCCTGGTAACCACCGGGCAGGTAGTACTGGCAGGTGAGGTGAAATCAAAAGCCTATCTCGATGTGCAGGAGATAGCCCGTGGCGTTATTCGCAAGATTGGTTATACCAAGAGTGAATATATGTTTGAAGCCAGTTCATGCGGTGTATTATCCGCTATTCATGAACAATCAGCTGATATCAACCAGGGTGTTGACCGTAAGAAAAAAGAGGAACAAGGCGCTGGTGATCAGGGTATGATGTTTGGTTATGCCACTAATGAGACAGAACATTATATGCCCCTGGCATTGGATCTTGCGCATAACCTTTTAATTGAACTGGCAGCTATCCGCCGTGAAAAAAATTCAAAAATGCCTTACCTGCGCCCGGATGCAAAAAGCCAGGTGACATTAGAATACGATGATAACAATCAACCATCCCGTATTGATGCTATTGTAATTTCGACACAACATGATGATTTTGACGCTGAGGCAAAAATGCTGGCTAAGATCAAAAATGATGTAATCACCATCCTGATACCCAGGATCAAAGCGAAATATAAAAAGTACGCTAAGCTCTTTAATGAAAATATCAAATACCATATCAATCCGACCGGCAAGTTCGTAATCGGCGGTCCGCATGGTGATACGGGTTTGACAGGCCGCAAGATCATCGTTGATACATACGGTGGCAAGGGAGCTCATGGTGGTGGCGCCTTTAGCGGAAAAGATCCTTCCAAAGTTGATCGCAGCGCTGCATATGCTACAAGGCATATCGCCAAAAATTTAGTAGCCGCTGGTCTTTGCAGTGAAGTATTGGTACAGGTTTCTTATGCCATCGGTGTAGCAAAACCTACCAGCATTCACGTAAATACTTATGGCACTGCTAAAGTGAAATTAACCGACGGACAGATCAGTAAGATCGTGGAAAGTGTTTTTGATATGCGCCCTTATTTCATTGAACAGCGTTTGAAATTGCGTAATCCTATTTATAGTGAAACAGCAGCGTATGGCCACATGGGCCGCAAGCCGCAGATAGTAGAAAAAACATTTACTTCCCCTGATGGAAAAACGGTGATAAAAAAAGTAGAACTGTTTACCTGGGAGAAATTAGATTATGTAGGTAAAGTGAAAAAGGCTTTTGCGTTAAAATGACCTCACCCTGGCTCTCTCCAAGGGAGAGGGTTTCGAAGACCCTGCTGGTTGCAAAAACTTGCAGGGTCTTTATTTACTATACATTTGCCTCACCCTGACCCTCTCCATAAATGGAGAGGAAATTCGAAGACTTGGCAAATTTGAAAAGCTTGCAGCGTTTTAGCTTATAATATTCTAAAGAAGTGAAAAATTTCAGACAACAACAACGACCTAAAAAAAGCTCGCTCGTAATTGGACGTAAAGCAGTGATAGATGCTATCCGTTCGGGCCAGCAACTGGACAGGATATATCTTGATACAAAAGCGCTGGGTGCGGATATTAATGAGATAAAAGGACTGGCCACTCAGCATACCATCCCCATCAACTACGTACCCGTGGCTAAGCTGAATGGCTTTAATATCACCGATCATGAAGGTTGCGTAGCCATGATCGCTAAAGTCCAGTATCACGATCTGCAGGAGATCATCTCTTTTGTAGTCGAGAGTGGCGAGACGCCTTTATTCCTGATGCTGGATAGCATTACTGATATCAGAAACATAGGAGGCATTGCCCGTACAGCGTTTTGTTGCGGTGTGCATGCCATCATCATTCCTGATAAGGGAATTGGGGCATTGAATGAAGACGCAATCCTTACCTCCGCCGGTGCATTGGAAAAAATCCCCGTTTGCCGTGTAAACAGCCTGATGAAAGCGGTAGATGAACTGCACCTGAATGGCATAAAAGTGTTTGCCAGTGAAATGACAGCAGCAAAAAATATTTCTGAAATTGATTTCAAAGAACCGTGTGCCATTATAATGGGCAGTGAAGAAAAAGGCATTTATCCCGCATTGCTGAAGATATGTGATGAGAAAATAAAAATTCCCATGAAGGGAGATTTTGAAAGTTTGAACGTATCGGTAGCAACAGGGATGATTTTATATGAAGTGATGCGGCAGCGAATGTTTGTTGATTAGCATTACTACATACGATATGAAATAATCAGGCAGCCTCTTTATTATCATTCAGTATTATTCCTTTCAATAGTTGGTCGGTCTTTAGTTTTGTAAGCCTTTTCATTTGCCGATCGGTGATCTTTGTCTTTAACCAGCCAGGCAACATCGTATCCAGCCAAAGAAAGAACCGGTTCCATTTGCCGGGTATAATCCGTTCCTTTCCCCTGATCAGATCTTTTATTGCTATACCTGCTACATCTTCGGGATCCATAGCGGCGGCTTGTGTTATCCATGAGCCGCTCCGGTGCAGCAAATAAAAAGAAGGATTGCTATTCATACCGCCGGGGCATAATACGGTTACAGAAATCTTATATTTTTTCAATTCCTTCCGGAGGCTTTTTGAGAAAAAATAAATGAATGACTTTGTAGCACCATACACCTGCTTCTTTGGAAGATAAAAGAACACACACAGGCTGCTTACATTCAGAATAAATGAGCGGGGATGTTTTTTTAATTCAGGCAGGAATAAATGAGTAATATGGACCGTTGCCATTACGTTCAACTGTATCTGGCATTGGTATATTTCAAAGTCACATTCATCAAAATCATACGTATTGCCTATACCTGCGTTATTAATGAGCATAGTGACAGGCAGGTTATTTTCCATTACTTTTTCCCATAAAAAATGACGGCTTTCCTCTATTGTCAGGTTCAGTCCAAACTCATAAACCAGTACTTTATATTCACGTCGGATATAGGATGACAACTGGTGCAATTCAATACCCGGTAATGCTACAAGTATAAGATTCATGCCCCGTGATGCGCATTCTATAGCCAGAGCCTTGCCAAGTCCTTCGCTGGCACCGGTGATAAGCGTATAAGATTTATTAATGCTGTTCATGATTATTCATTTTAAGATGACCAATAGTAATTCGCATCCCCTCTTCAAACGGGGTAATACAATAACCCAATTGCCTGACGGCCTTGTTGCAGTCAAAAATTTTATCTGATTGGATACGCTTTGCAATACCTGGCGTAATTAAAGGTTCGTGGCCATTTAATTTCCCCCTCATAAGTTCTATCCAGCTAAATGCCTTGAGTAATGGCTGGGGTATCCGGATATGAACGTTTTTCGTCTCGCTGAGTCTTTTCAGAATATCTGTAAACCGTTTATAAGAGACATTCTCTCCCCCAAGTATATATCGTTCGCCGCCTAAACCTTTTTCCATAGCCAGTGTGTGCCCGTTGACTACATCATCAATAAAAGCATAATTGGCCTTCGTTCCAAGCCGCCAGGGAAGCGTTGCTACTTTGTTATTTAGCAGATGAAGTATGAACCTGTTGACACCGCTGCTATGCCTGTATATACCCGGTCCATAAACTCTTCCAGGATTTACAATTACTGTAAAAAGGCCTTTACCCGCATATTCTTTCACCGCCCTTTCAGCAAGATATTTTGACAGATCATAATCATTGTCAAAGGAAGTGATGCGCGGATCATTTTCGATAAATATATGGTCATTGGATTGACCCCATACACCACAAGTGCTTGTAAAGACTAATTTATGCACACCTTCCTGCAGTGCTGCCTCCAGTACATTGTTAGTACCTCCTACATTTTGCGTATAAAAAATATCCGGTTTTTTAGCCCAAAGTTTTACGAATCCTGCTGTATGATAAACCTGCCTGCAACCTTTCATGGCCAGGGATAAACTTTCTTTATCCAGGATATCCCCTTCGAAAACGGTGATATTAGGATGTTGCAGTAATTCTTTTGCTGCTGTATTGCAGACAAATGCGTGGACATGGTTTCCCCTGCCCGCAAGTGTATGCGCCAGTTTATTACCGATATACCCGGATGCTCCGGTTATTAAAATTTTCATGCAGAAGAATTTGATGATGTAATAATTTTTTGTACAAGACGGACTTCATAAGGTATTGTAAATGCGATGTGCAATACGATAGCGGGCCATGCAGAGCCCTGCCAGATGCATAGGCTGCAAAGTAATAATCCAAATGGGATACAGGCCAGCATTTCATCTTTTCCGTTAACTATATGCAGTAAAGTGTAAAGACTGACATTTAAAAAGATGGCCACAGGAATTCCGAAACTACTTATGCAATCGGTGAGCAGGTAACCCCTGAACCACGTTTCATAAGCACACAGAAATAATAAGCGGAGCAAAAAATAGCTTATAATAAATATGATACTAAAAGAAGTATTTACCGTTGTGTTACCCACTACCAGTCTGTATTTTTTTTCGGCAAGTATTGGAGCCATAATCATAAATAGAATTACAAAAAGCCCGGTTAACTCTGTTGGAAAGCTGGCTGTCGCAACGCTTTTACCAAATACTATTGGTACATGGTGATTAAAAAAATAGCCCGGGAGAATACCTAATAAAAGGATGCCACCAATATGCAGCACGATCAGCATGTTGCGGTTTGTAACCAGGCCATTTTCATCCAGCAACCTGTTTCCCTTTTTTTCTTTACTCAGCCATAGCAATGCGAAGAAGAGAAGATAACTTATTGAATAGATCAATATTTCATAACCTTGTGTCATTGTTTATTATTTTAACATAAGTGCTGCTGAATAAAAGCTATGATCTATTTTCACTTTATAACAGACCCCGCGGGTATAATAAAAGGAGTTGCTGGTGGCGTCGGGAAAACTGATCTTGTAAGCGCCGTCAGATTCTTTCTCTATATCAAGGAAACATTGATGATTGTCTGAATAAACCTGCTTCCGGTCAACTGGCTCCTGGAAATACATACAAAGCGTATTGAATGTGACTGGCGGTATATGAAGTTTAGTCTTTTCTGATTTATCTTCCACTTCGTAGCTGTTGCCAACAAGACGGGTATGCCTGTCTGCTTTGACATTGCCATTCATTTTTCTATAGAAATAAGAATGATGCAGTTTGCCTTCCCGAAATTGTGAGATCTCTTTTGCAGCAGAAGAAAAAGTAAAAAAGAACCTGGCCTTTATTTCTGATCCCATGCTGATGGTAGTAGTATTGCTGTCTGTGAGTTTTTCGAGACTTAACCAGCCAATTTCGCTGCCATTGCGCATTACCTTATAATTGCGGGATTGTTTCTGTGCAGCTAAAACAAAAGAAGCGAGTAATAATAATACCACCAGTGTTAAAATGATCTGGTTGGAACGTATAAACAGCCGGGAAACGAGATTTCTTTTTATCTTTTCCCAGTCCTGTTTCCTGAGTTTCTTAAATAACAGGTAAAGCAATGCCGGTACCATAGTTGTATGTTTTTATGGTTAATAAAAATTGTACTAAAAATTCAAGTCACATCTCAGGGGATTGGATCGCAGAGTTTCTTAACTGGAGTATGTAAGCAAATTGTAATTAAGTATCAATTTTGCTTTTCCTTTTTATAGTGAGGATGGTGGTTGAGCAACGATTCACTTTTGCACCAGCTTCATCATCAACTCGGCCCTCAGGTCGCGGAACTTCTCTTTTTTGCCTCCAATGATGAATTTCTTTTTTGCGACTGCACCTATTATAGTCCCGATAATAGCACCGCTTGCTCCCATGCCTATTCCCCCTACCAGCGCTTTTTCTTCCGCTGTGAGGGCAAAGGCATTATTCAGGGCCGTACCGAATGTGCCAATTCCCCATGGATCGGTTGAGGCATCAGGATATTCATCTACGGAATCATCACCGCTGGCTAAGCCCATAATTATACCTGTAAGTGCTCCTGTACCAAACCCAATCAATGCTCCTTTTAATATGCTGTTTTTTCTTCTCAAGGAAAATGATTTAATATTCTCAACAGGGATATACTGTTGGTTATTTACAGACTTTAGCAGGACTAACTGGTCGTCATTGATGGCATACAGCCTTCCTTTTATCATTTTATTGTTCAACATTCTGATGAATACAGTAAAAGATTTTTGTTTTTTATCAGATGTTGAGTCTGACTGAGCCCGCGAAATGGCCAAAGCAAGCAGGCATGTTATTAAGAAGGATAGCTTTTTCATTGTCTTGTGTTTTGATTGATGAAACCTTGTTGACCATTCAAAGCTATTTTCAGAAGAATGCTGTTCCTAATTGATAAATGCTTCGCATCTGCAGCTTTTCGTACTAAATACCACTTACCGGGCATACGATATCAAGGACGGAATTGGTTTTTGCAAAAAATGCGTCTATATTTAGCGTACAAGCCCTTTTTTACCAAAACAGGCACAAGCCTTTTGCAACTCTTACCAAAACTAAATGTCACCATGGGAGCGTCTAGTATCCAGGTCTTATTATTTCAGCATATTAAATTACTTCTGCCTTCCCATGTTGCCATGGTAGATGCAGTAGCAGATATCTTAAACATCAGCAACGATAGCGCCTACAGGAGGATCCGGGGTGAAAAACCTATCACCCCGGAAGAAATGCAAAAGTTGGCTGCTCATTATAAAATATCATTGGATCAGTTCATGCACCTGCAAAGTGATTCATTCATTTTTACCGGGCATCTTACAAACGAATCAGACCATCCTTTTGAAAAATGGATGCAGGATACATTGCAGCAATTGTCTTTTATGAACAGTTTTAGGCATAAGCATATGTATTACCTCGCCAAGGATATTCCAGCCATGCACTATTTTGCACTACCGGAATTTTGGGCTTTTAAATCCTTCGTATGGAAAAAATCAGTACTTCTTTACGAATCACTTAAGGGAGTAAAATTTTCAATACAGCAACAAATAGTAGAAAGTAATCCTGAACTCGCCCGTAAAATGGTAGATGTATATAATGAAATACCATGTACAGAAATATGGAATATTGAATGTATCAACACTACTTTAAGGCAGCTTGAATTTTACAGGACTGCAAACATTTTTGAAACAAAAGAAGATGATTCTGGTTTTTGCAACAGTTTTTTACTTCTTGTTGACCACATGGAAAAACAAGCTGAACTGGGTTTAAAATTTGTAGTTGGGGAAAGCCCAAAATCTACCGCAGCATCTTATCGCCTTTTCAATAACGAGTTTCAATTGGGCGATAATACTATTTTTGCTGAACTGGATACTTCGAAAATCACATTTCTCAATCATAGTAATTTTAATTTTATAGCCACCCGGGATGAACGGTTCAATAATTATATGTATGATAACCTGACAAATCTGATCCGGAAGTCAACACAAATAAGTGAAGTAGGAGAACGGGACCGGATAAAATTCTTTAACCGCATCCGCGAAAGGATAAGATCCGTAGCAAAGCTATAATCATAACAGGATTGTTACATTTGCGTATCAATGACGGAGGGAAAAATAACCCTATGCAAAAGGGCATCAATTTTTTGTAATAAATTCTATTAAGAAGAAATGCCCTCATGATCCTCGTGTTGTTTATTGCAAAAAAAACAGTATTTCAATGCACTGAGGTTTTTTTGTCAATATTGGTGCGTCAGGTTTGCGATTTTTACTAAAACAAGCTATATGGAATCTTCCGGCGTTCAGCAAGTTTTTTTTACTCATTTAAGGAGCGTATTGCCACATCATCTCTCTATAGTAGATGAGGTAGCCAATTTACTGGATATCAGTAATGACAGCGCTTACCGTCGTATGCGTGGCGACAAACCACTTACATTCGAAGAAGTGCAAAAACTATGTGTTCATTTTAATTTATCATTAGATAGCATATTTCATCTTAACACCGACAGTTATATTTTTTCCGGTAAGCTGGTAAGTTATACCAGCTTTCATTTTGAACTATACTTGAAAAAAATGTTGGCAGACATGGAAATGGTCAAGTCTTTTGAGAAAGCCGAATTTTATTTTCTCAATAAGGACTTTCCACTTTTTCACCAATTTCAGATGCCTGAGCTGGCAGCATTTAAGTTTTACTTCTTTATGAAAACGATCCTGAGTTACCAGGGCATGACTGCTGAAAAATTCTCTGTTGATAAGATCCCTGAATCGCTGAAAACTATTGGAAAAAAAATTGCAGACACCTATTGCCAGGTTTCTTCAACAGAAATCTGGAATATACATGGGGTTGATTCAACTTTGCAACAAATAGATTTTTACAGAGATAGCCGGGGATTTGAAAAAAAGGATGACGTTCTCCGTATTTATGATTGCCTGAATGAACTGGTCGCCCATGTTGAAAACCAGGCTACATCAGGTAAAAAATTCCCCTTATTTCTAAATGAAAACTGGGGCGGAGCCCGTTACACACTTTATAATAATGAAGTTTCTCTTGGTGATAATACAATTTTGGTGGATACTGGTGAATTTAAGATCGCATACATTAATCACAGCGTATTAAATTATATGAGTACACGGAACACTGATTTCTGCGATCATATTTATCAAAATATACAAAATACCATGCACCGGTCGTTGCAGATAAGTTCAACCGGAGAGAAAGAGCGGTTCCGGTTCTTCAATCAGCTGCGTGAAAATATCAGCCGGCGAAGAAGGGTAGCAGAATTGATGGACTACTGATCTGCTTCCATATCTTACATTTGCATCAGAAACACTTAACATGACCGGTCAATCGGGTATTAAACTCATTGAATGTCCCCGCGACGCCATGCAGGGCTGGAAGCGCTTTATCCCCACCGTGAAAAAGACAGAATACATTAACTCATTACTAAAAGTTGGTTTTGACACCATTGACTTCGGAAGTTTTGTTTCGCCAAAAGCCATTCCGCAAATGGCGGATACAGCGGAAGTAGCCAGGAATTTGAAATTGGGAATGAGTAATACAAAGCTGCTTGCGATTGTCGCTAATTACAGGGGAGCCGAAGACGCATCTGTTTTTGATGAGATCAACTATCTGGGTTTTCCATTTTCTGTTTCTGAAACCTTTCAGCAGCGCAATACTAATTCTTCTATAGAAGAATCATTAGACAGGGTAGAAGAGATACAGAATCTTTGTATAAAAACAGGGAAACAACTGGTTGTTTATATCTCCATGGGCTTTGGTAATCCCTATGGCGATCCTTATGATGAAGAAATAGTTTTTGAATGGGTGAATAAATTAGTGGGAATGGATATCGGGATCATTTCACTGGCGGATACTGTTGGTGTTGCGGCTCCTGAACAAGTATATGACATGACCAGTTACCTTATTGAATCATTACCGGGTACTGAAATTGGCGTTCATCTTCATTCTACTCCCGGTAACTGGAAAGAAAAATTGGAAGCGGCGGTAAAAGCGGGCTGCAAACGTTTTGACGGCGCATTAAAAGGAATAGGCGGTTGCCCGATGGCTGATGATGAACTGGTGGGGAATATGAATACAGAATGGATGATAAACTATTTTGAAGAACATCGTATATCACCCCCGTTGAATAAGGAAGCATTGGAAGAAAGTTTGCGTATCGCTTCGGAAATTTTTATTTAAATGTGTGGGTATTCTTAGTAAGACGCTATCTCCCAACGTATCAACTTTAAACTCGTCAACTCATACTGGATGGATTTCATGATAAATATTGATTTGAAGAAATTGCCGCAGCCAATCCGTTACGGGGACAAGATATTACTGACAGGTTCCTGTTTTACTGAGCATATAGGCAATGCCCTGGAAGCGGGTAAATTTCCTGTGCTGCAAAATCCGAACGGTATTTTATTTGATCCTGCGAGTGTTTGTAAGAGTTTGCAATCCTATATTGACAACAAACAGTACAGCGAATCCGACCTGTTTCAACTGAACGAGGTTTGGCATAGCTGGCAGCACCATTCCCGGTTTTCCAATATCAATGCAAAGGAAGCTGTAACAATCGTTAATACTTCACAACAAAAGGCCCATGCTTTTTTGAAGGAAGCCAGGTGGATCATCATTACACTTGGTTCATCGTTTTCATACCGGTTGACAGACCTTAGCCCCGGCCCTTCTCCGGATGGAGAGGAGGGAGTCGCCAATTGCCACCGCGCCCCGGCGCAATGGTTCAATAAACATTTACTGGAAATTAAAGAGACCGTTTCCCTACTGGAAAATTGTTATCAGCGATTAATGGAATTCAATCCTGGCCTGGATATAATTCTTACAGTAAGCCCGGTGCGGCATACCAGGGATGGTGTGGTAGAAAACAACCGTAGCAAAGCAAGACTGGTAGAAGCCGTTCACCATATCGCTGGTAAGTTTAATAACATACATTACTTCCCCGCTTATGAACTGGTGATAGATGTATTACGGGATTACCGCTTCTATGATGCTGATCTCGTCCATCCAAACTATATGGCAACAGAATACGTGCTGGAAAAATTTACAGAAGCCTGTATAGATGAATCATCGCAACAATTAATGCAGGAAATAAGAAAGATCACTATTGCCAGGAAGCACCGGGCTTTTCAACCGGAAACGAAAGTACATCAGCAGTTTCTAACAAGCCATTTTGAAAAAGTAAAAGCATTAAAGGAAAAATATCCTTTTCTTGATCTTTCAGAAGAACTGGCTTACTTCTCTCAAACATAGTTTTGTAATTAATTGATAGAAAACTATCTTTCACTTTTTAAACGTAGCAGCAAGTCGTAAGATGAAAGTTGAATTGGAAAAAAAATTCCGGGAACTGTTTGACAAAGATTCGGAGCATGTTTTTTTTTGTCCCGGTCGTGTCAACCTGATAGGCGAACATATAGATTATAATGGCGGAAAAGTAATGCCCTGCGCTATTTCCCTGGGGACTTATCTTGCTGTTGCAAAGAATAACGACAAAATATTTCGTTTCCGATGCCTCAATTTTCCTGAAATAGCTGACCTTCATTTGCAAACCTCTTATTCAAAAAACGGGAAGGGATGGTTCAATTATCCGTTAGGAGTTATTAATGAATTGATCAGCGGGGATAATGATCTTTCGGGGCTTGACATGCTTTTTTACGGCAATCTTCCGATTGCGGCAGGCCTTTCTTCTTCCGCTTCCATTGAAGTACTGACAACATTTGCCCTGCAAACCATTTTTCACCTTGGCATCTCCAATAAAGATGCGGCCTTGCTTTCTCAAAAAGTAGAAAATGAGTTTATCGGTGTGAATTGTGGCATCATGGATCAGTTTGCTGTTGCCATGGGAAAAGCAAATAATGCTATCCTGTTAAACTGCGATACGATTGAATACGAGTATCTGCCTTTTGACACCGGTGAATATATTTTAGCTATCATCAACAGTAATAAGCAAAGATCTCTTTCTGAATCAAAGTATAATGAACGGTTTGCTGAATGCCGCGCCTCGCTGAAGTGTTTGCAAAAAGAACTTATCGCCGATCATTTATGTGATATAGATACTAAAAGTTTTGAATCGCACCGTTACCTGATCAACAACGCCCTCCTGGAAAAAAGGGCTTCACACGTTATTAGCGAAAATGAAAGGGTAAACGAAGCCAAAGAAGTGTTGCCAACGGGAAACCTGAACCGGTTCGGTGAGCTGATGTATGCATCCCATCAATCATTGAAAGAATTATATGAAGTAAGCGGAAAAGAATTAGATACTATCGTTGATTTTTGCAAAACATATAAAGGTTGTATCGGGGCAAGGATGACAGGCGCCGGCTTTGGTGGCTGTGCTATTGCCCTGGTAAAGAAAGACCAGTTTGATGATTTTTCACAAAAGCTAACTACTTACTATCAAAACAAGATCGGTTATGAACCGGGAGTATTTGCTTCTGCGGTAGGTGATGGAGTCAGAAGTTTGTAAGAAGAGAAAAACAAAAGTAAAAATTCAAAAAGTGACCGGGGCGTTGTTTTTACTTTTGAATTTTTACTTTCTAATGTATCCGGTCACCCCTTATTTCTAATTGCTTTATTATGCCGGCTTCATACTCCAGCCATTCTTTCCAGCGGTTTCTTACTTTTTCTTTATCCATATAAGTTTCGGCCAGCTCAATAAACAGGGTATAATGCCCGGCCTCACTTTCCATAAAACGGCGGTAAAAATTCCGCAGGTATTCATCATCCAGTCCTTCACTCAGGCGTTTGAATCGTTCGCAGCTACGGGCCTCAATAAGTGCCATCGTCAGCAGATTGTCCAGGAACCTGTCCTTCCAATGACCACCTTTTTGCTGGAAGTCAATCAGCTTATTTACGTATTCGTCCTTTCTTTGCCGGCCAAGCTTAAGATTACGCTTATGCAATTCAGCCAGCACCTGGCGAAAATGACCCCATTCTTCGGTTACGATAGGAGAAAGCTCAGTGACGAGTTTTTCCATCTCACTGTATCGCTGAATCAATGTAATGCAGGTAGTTGCAGCCTTTTGTTCACAATAAGCATGGTCGGTAAGGATGTCTTCCAGCGACCTTTCAGCCAGATTTACCCAGCGGGGATCGGTGGGAAGCTGAAGACCTAGAATGTTTTTGGTGTCCTGCGATAATTCCATGAATGCAAATATAAACCCCGCAGAGACAAGACAATGCCTTGTCCCGGGAGGTTAAAAATTAGCCCTCTTATGCTTTTGCAGTTCGGTTTCATTGCCCTACCTTTGCCGCCACAAATAATAATTATAGCAATTCATTAATTGAATGAATTAAAAAAAACAAAGATGCCTTTAACAAAAGAAAAAACAGCAACAATTTTTAAAGAATTCGGTGGAAGCGCTACTAATACCGGTTCTATTGAAGGTCAGATAGCACAGTTGACTGAGCGTATCGCCCAGATCAGCGGTCATCTTCAGCTAAACAAAAAAGACTTCTCTACTCACCGCGGCCTGATGCAATTAGTTGGTAAGCGTAAAAGCCTGCTCAATTATATGCAAAAAACTAACCTGACAGGTTATCGCCAGTTGATCGAGAAACTCGGACTTAGAAAATAAATTCCTGATCCCTGAGAGGGTTTGGGAAAAATCTTTATATCCGAAGTTTAATCAGCCATTGAATTTCCTATAAATATATTCCCAACTTCTTAAACGGACGTTGGGAATAAGTGTTTTTAGACTTTCTCTTTCCAGGGCTGCTGTTTTATGTTTTACCGTTTCACAAATGCTGATAGTAGTAATGCAGCCGGGTTTATAAAAAAATATCCTTCACAGTTTGAACGTTAACCTCTAAACTTCAAACATCAAACTTGAAAATATCGTATGCTTACACAACCTTTACAATCAAAATTTACAATACGTGATGGCCATGAGGTTATCATTGAAACAGGCCGTTTGGCCCGCCAGGCTGATGGTTCAGTAACTGTCCGCCAGGGCAATTGTGTGATATTAGCTACCGTAGTGGCAAATAAAGAACCGAAAGAAGGGCAGAGTTTTTTTCCGTTATCTGTAGATTACCAGGAAAAATTTGCTGCTGCCGGTCGTATCCCGGGTTCCTTTTTCAAAAGAGAGGCCCGGTTAAATGATTATGAGATTCTTACTTCACGTTTGATTGACCGCGCCCTTCGTCCTTTGTTCCCGGAAGATTATTTATGCGAGGTGCAGGTACTGGTAACGCTGATCTCCAGCGATGCCGAAGTAATGCCTGATTCATTAGCTTGTTTAGCTGCTTCTGCCGCATTAGCTGTCTCTGATATTCCTATCCAGGAAGTTATTTCCGAAGTAAGAGTAGCTCGTGTGAATGGTCAATTTATTGTCAATCCTCTCCGCAGTGAGCTGGCTGATGCAGATCTTGAATTTATCATTGCCGCTACCGAAAAGAACATTATGATGGTGGAAGGCCAGGCAAAAGAGTGTTCAGAAGAAGATCTTATCAAGGCTATAGAGATTGGTCATGAAGCTATCATGGTCCAGGTGAAAGCGCAGCATGAATTACGTGAGCTGAAGGGTGTAACAGGAAAAAGAGAATATGCAAAGCCTGTGCATAATGAAGAACTCCGTGAGAAAGTAAAAGCATTTGCCAAAACAAAAGTATATGAAGTAGCAAAAGGTGCGTTGAGCAAACATGAGCGTTCTGATAAATTTTCCGCTATCCAGGATGAACTGCTGGAATTTTTAAAAGGCGAGTATAAAGTCGCCGAAGGTGAAAAATTGGCTGACGATATTAAGAAATGGGCAAAAACGTATTATGCCGATCTGCAGTATTACGAGGTGCGGGATATGATCCTGAATGATAAGGTAAGATTGGATGGTCGTAAGCTGGATGAAGTTCGTCCGCTGAATATGGAAATAGATGTTTTGCCTTCACCACACGGAGCGGCGTTATTTACAAGAGGTGAAACTCAATCGCTTACAACAGTTACTTTAGGAACTCCATTAGACTCGTTATTAATAGAGAGTGCTGCCGTTTCAGATTACTCTAAATTCATTTTGCATTATAATTTCCCTCCCTTTTCAACCGGTGAAGTAAAGATGATGAGAGGTGTTGGCCGGAGAGAGGTAGGTCATGGTAACCTGGCTATGCGTTCATTGAAACAAATGATGCCGGGTGAAGATTTCCCTTATACCGTTCGTATAGTGAGCGATATACTTGAATCAAACGGTTCATCTTCTATGGCGACTGTTTGTGCGGGTTCATTAGCATTGATGGATGCCGGAGTAGGCATTCCCAAACACGTTTCCGGTGTAGCAATGGGATTGATAAGCAAAGAGGGACAATTCGCCGTGTTGACGGATATTCTGGGCGATGAAGATCACCTTGGCGATATGGATTTTAAAGTAACCGGTACCCGTGATGGTATTTGTGGTGTACAGATGGATATAAAAGTAGATGGTCTGAGCATGGATGTAATGCGTAAGGCACTGGCGCAGGCAAAGGAAGGTCGCCTGCATATCCTGGATGCCATGTATGAAACCATTCCGCAAGCCCGTGAAGATGTGAAGGCTCATGCACCGAGAATGATCAAGCTCTTTGTTGAAAAAGAATTCATTGGCGCTGTGATCGGGCCAGGTGGTAAAGTGATACAGGAAATGCAGCGTGAAACCGGAACTACCATCAACATTGAAGAAGTGAACGGCAGGGGAGAAGTGAGTGTATTTGGTATCAATAAGGAAGGAGTGGAAAAAGCGGAAGCATGGATAAAGGGAATAGTAGCTGTACCAGTTGTGGGTGATGTGTATGACGCAGTCGTTAAAACGATCATGCCTTTTGGCGCCTTTGTTGAATTTTTACCCGGCAAGCAGGGACTGGTGCATATCAGCGAAATAAGCTGGAAAAGACTGGAAACTCTTGAAGGAATTGTACATGAAGGAGACCGGTTTAAAGTGAAGCTGATTGGTACAGATCCCAAAACAGGTAAATTCAAATTATCAAGAAAGATATTAATACCGCAGCCTGAACAGAGACCACGGGCTGAAGGATCAAATTAATAAGAAATAATCTTAACCCCGATTCGTCGGGGTTTTTTTATCGGAAAAAAATGAATGAGTATATACAAATAGAATTCGCAGGCATCACAAAGGAACAGTCAGAATTGTTACTTGCACAATTAAGCGATACCGGCTTTGCAGGATTTGAAGAAACCGAAAAAGGATTAAAAGCGTTTATTCCTGTACCGGATTATGATGAAACAGTTTTAATTGAAATAGCAAAACAACAAAAGGTCACATTTAACAAAACCATCATTGAAGAAACTAACTGGAATGAAGTATGGGAATCTAATTTTGACCCGGTGATAGTTGATGATTTCGTTGCTATCAGGGCTGAGTTTCATCAACCAGTCAAGGGAGCAGAGCATGAAATAATCGTTACACCAAAAATGAGTTTCGGAACAGGGCATCATGCTACAACGTTTATGATGATTCAGCAAATGAGACAAATTGATTTCAGCAATAAAACAGTTTTTGATTTTGGTACGGGTACCGGAGTGCTCGCCATTCTTGCAGAAAAGCTTGGAGCAAAAAAGATCGTAGCGATAGACCATGATGATTGGAGTATTGAAAACGCAGGTGAAAATATTCGCAGGAATAGTTGTTCATCCATTGAACTTATTAAAGCAGACAACGCCAATGTGGATAATTCATTTGACATCATCTTCGCCAACATTAATAAGAATGTCATTTTAGATAACTTTTCAGTATTGGTAAAACAATTGTCACCGGGCGGTATTCTATTGCTGAGCGGTCTTTTGCCTGAAGACAAGGATGATGTTTTCCGCAAAAACAGCGAGTATTCTTTGCAATTAATACAAACAACCGTTAGAGCTAACTGGCTGTGTATAAAGTACTCATGTTAACTCATTGTATCTTGTACGTTAAACTAATATTACCATCCGTCCTTTTTTTTCGTATTTTTGCTATCCAACTCAACCCGGATATCTATGAATGAACTATTGATGATAGTTCTCGCTTATTTGATAGGTAGCATTCCCACCTCGGTGTGGGTGAGCCAGTATTTTTTCGGCATTGACATTCGTGAATACGGAAGTGGCAATGCCGGGGCTACTAATACGTACCGTGTACTCGGACCGAAATGGGGAACACTGGTAATGGTAGTTGATATGCTGAAAGGGATGGCCGCAGTAAAACTTGCATTGTTGTTTCCCCAATATTTGGATAATGATACATTGCTCTCAAATTTCCAGGTGGGTCTCGGATTGGCCGCCGTTGTAGGGCATATTTTCCCCATCTGGGCTGATTTCAGAGGAGGAAAAGGAGTTGCTACTTTATTTGGACTGGTAGTGGGCATATCTCCCTGGACAGCTTTAAGCTGTGCCGGTGTTTTTCTATTGGTTTTATTCCTCACAAGATTTGTCTCTTTAAGCTCTATACTCGCCAGTATCGCCTTCCCGGTTTTTATCCTGGTTATTTTCAATGTGGACAATGAAGTATATCGCGTATTTGCTATTGCCGTGGCGTTGATGGTGGTTCTTACTCACCAGAAAAATATCGGCAGGTTATTAAAAGGTGCGGAAAGCAAAGTGCCTATCCTTAAACACAGAGACCGGCGCAGGCAAAGAAGAAAGCAATCTTCCACTTCAGTTTAGTACCCCGGTTATAAAATTATCGAACATTCAAATGAAATAAGGTGATTGTACTTATCTTGGTACAATCATTGTTTTTTGTTGTGTGTCTAAAATCATCAAAATGATAAGAAGAGTAATATTTGTTTTTTTTATAGCCGCATTATCGGTTGCCTGTTCCACAAACGCTTTGACAAATAAAAGCCAGTTCACATTAATGCCTGAATCTGAAATACAGGCTATGGCAACGCAGGAGTACCAGCAATTCCTTTCTACGAATAAGGTGGTAGCATCCAGCAGTAACAGGGATGCTGAAATGGTAAAAAGAGTAGGTCAGCGGATTACTAAAGCTGTTGAAGGGTACTATGCAGAAAAAGGGATATCTGATAAACTTGCAGGTTATAAATGGGAATACAACCTGGTTGATGATAAGGCGGTGAATGCATGGTGTATGCCCGGTGGTAAGATTGTTGTCTATACGGGTTTATTGCCTGTTACACAAAACGAAGCGGCACTTGCGGCTGTTATGGGACATGAAGTAGCACACGCCCTTTTGCAGCACGGTAATCAAAGGATGAGCCAGGGATTAGTGCAACAACTGGGAGGAGTAGCACTATCAGTGGCAATAGCAAACAAGCCGGCAGAAACGCAGAACTTGTTTATGACGGCTTACGGCCTGGGATCCAATGTGGGTGTCATGTTGCCTTTTTCAAGAAAAAATGAATTGGAAGCCGATGGATGGGGGCTAAAATTTACTGCCATGGCAGGTTATAATCCCGAAGAGGCCATCAATCTATGGAAACGTATGGAGACGGCAAGTAATGGACAAAGCCCGCCGGAATTTCTTAGTACTCACCCCTCTGAAGGTAAACGAATCGAGCAATTACAGAAACTAATGCCGGAAGCATTAAAGCTCTACAAACCGGTGAAGTAAGTAAAAACTTGATTTATATTAATAAAAACCCGTTTAGAAGTGTCAAAACGGGTTTTTTCTTTTGTAATCCTTTATATAACAAGCATTTTCCCATCCCTTTGCACTCCCTGCTAATGAGAACGCTGTCAAAGTATCTCAAAAATCAGAACCTTGACAGAAACCCCTAAAATTATTTCAAATTATGTCACAAACAGTGTTTGAAAAATTAGAACTGGCAGACGAAAAGAATCTATTAATTCAGGGTTTGCCTTCTTCCATCGAAAAGCAGTTCAGTAAGTTGTCTTTTGCTAAAAACATGACCCCGCTTCTTAAAAACCGGAAGATTGATTTTGCGCTGGTCTTTGCCGTAAACGAAAACCAGCTCAACGGTATTTTAAGAGATGTCATGCCGTCTCTGAAGAACGGATCTAAATTCTGGGTAGCTTACCCTAAGATCACTTCAAAGATCGTCACTGATCTCAACCGCGACTGTAGCTGGAACCGTTTAACATGTGAAGGCTATGAAAGCATTCAGCGTGTAGAACTCGACCATGTATGGAGCGCTATGAGGTTTGTAAAAGGAGAGAACCTCCGGGGTGAAGATGCACCACCTGTAACCAGGAAAAGGCAGGCAGCCGTTGTTGCAGATTAAGCAGTTACTGTTAAAAATGTATTCAGGTTTGTTGCATATCGCAACAAACCTTTTTTTATGCCCTTATCGTAGCTTAGCGTTCTGAAAATTTAAACCGCAAACAATGTCCTTTTTGAATGTTGAAATAAAAGCTGTCTCCAAAGACCCCGGGTTTATCCGTAATTATTTATTGTCGCATAGCGCTGCCTTCAAAGGAATGGATAAACAAACAGATACTTATTTCAATGTACCTAATGGCAGATTAAAACTCCGGGAAGGAAATATTGAGAACAACCTGATCTTTTATGAAAGAACTGACCAGGCCGGTCCAAAAAGTTCTCATTTTCATTTGGTAAAAGTGGAAGATGCTGCAGGATTAAAAGAAGTATTGACTAAGTCAACAGGCATAAAAGTAGTGGTAAAAAAGGAACGGGAAATTTATTACATCGGTAACGTGAAATTTCATATTGATATAGTGCCGGGGCTTGGTTCTTTTGTTGAAATAGAAGCGGGTAATATATTAGCTGATCTTTCCCGGGAACAATTAAAGGAGCAATGTGATTTTTATTTGAATGAGTTTAAGATCAGGACGGAAGACCTGGTTGACGTGTCGTACAGCGATATGCTGCTCGCGGAATTGAAATAAATATTGTAAGTTTAAGTATGGATTTCGAATTGAGAGAACCTGCTGTAGCGTATGGTAAGAAAAAACTTACCATAGAAGAATATTTGGAGTATGAAAGTACTTCACTGGAAAAGCATGAGTATTACCAGGGAGAGATATTTGCTATGTCCGGCCCTAAAGTGCCGCACAATATTATTGCTGGAAATATTTATTTTGGTTTAAGAAAGCGACTGGAAGGTAAATCCTGCAGGCCCTTCAACAGCGACCAGCGGATACACATTCCTGAAAACACCCTGTTTACCTATCCGGATATTTCCATAGTATGTGGCGAAATCATTACAAAAGATAATGATGATTGGAATATTCTTAACCCTTCAGTTATTATGGAGGTTCTTTCAAAATCAACTAAGAACTATGATCGTGGTGAAAAATTCAAGTTGTTCAGAAATATTCAAACCCTGAAAGAGTATATCCTGGTGGATTCAGAGAGCCTTAGCATAGAAGCTTTCCGCATCAATGCTAGCGGTCACTGGGAACTGGAAGAATATACGGCAATCGGGGAAACACTGGAAGTAAGAACTGTCGAAATTACTATTCCTGTTAATGAGATATATGAAGGGGTGAAACCGGAGTCCTTGTTTAATTATTATAGATAGAATTCAAAATGGGTAAATAGCAATATGTTTCTTTGAAGCAAGTGCCATTTGTTGGCCTTTTAAAAAGTTATGTGCTTCAATTAATGTTCGCATATCCTCTGGGGTTTGAGTTTTTTTCATGTCGTGCTCATTTGTTAGTATCAATCGCTTAATTTTTTTAAGCTTTAAATAAATCATAACATCATTTACATCATCTTTATAATTATCATCCAATTCATGATGATAAACTACTTTATCGGAATCTTTACCATTAATAGCCTCATCGAAAAAATCCTTGTAATTTAAATCCCATATTCTTCTATTAACCTTTGTTGCCATCTCATCTTGACTCCATCTTGGGCTTAATTCATAAGGATGATTGGTTGTTTCGATTGCAAGTATAGCTAACTCATTGTTTTCATGATAAGCAAACTCTTTAACAGTAGGATTAAGCCCTCTTTTATACATAAAAGCGTATTCATTTATAATAAGAGGTACTCGCTTATTATCATATAATTCCTCCTCAAGAATCAAGCTAATATTTTTGTCATCTGGGATATCCTTGTCTTCAAAAAGTTTTGCATTTGACATATAATCAAATACTGTTGTACCATCACTCCATGGTTTTAATCCGTATTCTAAAATTATTCTAGCTATTGCTCTTTCCTGCAACTCCTTCATAAAAAGAACATTGAAAGTTTCGTCGCTCCAATCTGTTCTTGCTGGCTCAGGCACGAAATTGTTATCCTCAGTCGAAGAAAATTTTCTTTCTTGCGTCACTATCCGCTCACGGATAAATTTATTGACAAGAGCATGCAAGCCATTCTCATCAATCTTCAGTATTTCAGAACACTGTTTGATGTAATCCTGTTGTTTGGTAAAATCTTCCGCCTTATTGATCTTGGAAATAGTTTCCGCCATCCGGTTTACCACTTCTGCTTTCCGGGTAGAATCAGTCCCTGCATCTTTCAGTGCCACTTCCAACTGAAAAAGAATAAAATCCTTTTTATTTTTTTGAATAAACTGTATGAAAGCTGCAGCCCCCACTTTGTTTACATAACTATCGGGATCTTCTTTATCCGGTATCAATACCAATTTTACATTCAATCCTTCTTCTAATGCAAGGTCCAGGCCACGCAAAGCGGCTTTTATACCGGCTGCATCGCCATCATATATGATCGTAAGATTGTTGGAGTATTTTCTTACCAGCCGCAACTGCTCCTGTGTAAGGGATGTACCGCCGGAGGCCACTACATTTTCGATGCCAGCCTGGTGCAATGAAACAACATCCGTATATCCTTCTACCAGCAAACATTCATCGGCTTTATCAATAGCCTGCCTGGCGAAATAAGAACCGTACAGGATTTTACTCTTTACATATATCTCATTTTCCGGCGTATTAATATACTTAGGGGCCTTATCTGTTGTCTTTAATACCCGGGCCCCAAACCCCAGTACTTTGCCACTGGTATTGTGAATGGGAAAAATGATACGGCTACGATAGTTGTCGATCAATTGGTCATTCCGGTTAACGACCAACCCTGTCTTTAATAATAGTTCCTGGCTGTATTGTTTTGCAATGGCTTCTTTGGTAAATGCATCCCTTTGTTCGGGCGAGTAACCTAATTTGAATTTCTTTATGACATCTTCCCTGAATCCTCTTTCTTTCAAATAACTTAAACCGATGTCCTGGCCTTCTTCAGTTTCAAATAATGTTTTTGAGAAAAATTCCTGCGCAAAATTATTAATGATATAGAGGCTGTCTGCTGATTGCTGCTGCTGTCTTTGCTCATCGGTGGCGAAAGTTTCTTCTATTTCAATATTATACCGGTTGGCCAGCCATTTCAGCGCATCCACATAGCTGTACTTTTCATGCTCCATGATGAAGCTGATCGTATTGCCACTGCGGCCGCAACCAAAACATTTATAGATTTCCTTAGCGGGAGAGACAGTAAAAGAAGGAGTTTTTTCGTTATGGAAAGGGCAGAGACCAAGATAGCTAGCTCCTCTTTTTTTCAATTTTATAAAATCGCCTATTACACTAATTATATCAATCCGGCCAAGTATCTGTTGTATGGTATTCTGGCTTATCAATTAAAAAAGTTCTTCACATTAGGTGGAAAACAGACTGCCAAGTTATTGAATTAGAGCGATCAAACACTATTCCAACTTTTAAAAATTTTTACCATACAACTCCATAGCTGGGTGATTAAAATGGGGATTATTGAGACTTATTCCACATGGATATTAACAAGGGAGCCGGAAACCTTCACTAAGCTCAGTTGACTTAATGAATCAGGCTATTAACATAGGAAAACTCCTCAATTTGGGGATTACATAGTCCATTTTCAGATAAAAAATTGTCTTAAATAAACCTCTAATGAATTCCCTTGTCTCATCATTTCAAATTTTAATTTTTATGAAAATAACTCACTACCTTCTCGGACTATTTACTTGCCTGGCTATAACAGCCACAGTACAGGCCCAAAATGAACCCGGCGTGGACTCTACCGGGTTACCCGGCGATAATTTTAGTTTACAGGGTGCGCTTGAAATGTTCCAAAAAGCCAGCTCTCCTGAAGATTTTGAAAAACTGCTCAATGCGGAAGATAACCACGTAAATAATCTTGACCTGAATGGAGATGGCGAAATTGATTATATCCGTGTTATTGATAATATGGATAAAGAAGCGCACGCTTTTGTTTTGCAGGCCGTGGTTTCAGCATCAGAAAGCCAGGATATTGCCGTAATAGAATTGGAAAAAACAGGTGATACTACAGCGGTTCTTCAGATTGTTGGTGATGAAGATATTTATGGTGAGCAGGTGATCATAGAACCAGATGGCCGAGATGATGATGGTGCGTTTATTGATGATTTTAATAATGCCGTTATACACGGCCCTAATTCGGATTATAATAATAAAAGTCCACGAATAATCATTAATGTATGGTACTGGCCGTCTGTTCGGTTTGTTTACGGACCAGTTTACAGGCCATGGGCCTCACCGTGGAGATGGCATCATTACCCTGCTGTGTGGAGGCCATGGAGACCGTTGACATGGCATGTGTTTCATCCATTCCGCCGCCCTTACCAGCATCGTTTTGTAGTGGTGCGTACCCACAGGGTACTGCATGCACACAAAATATATAGACCCGCGAGAGTTAGCTCCGTTTCTGTAAGAACACGCAATGCAACAGCCGTAAATGGGTACAGGGTGACAAGGACAAAGACAAGCGTAACAGGACCAAGAGGCAATGGAGCTACAAGAACAAGAACAACCGTCACAGGCCCCAGAGGTAATTCAAGGACAAAGAAAACTGTAAAAAGACATAGATAACCTGGGAATAAGTTTTTTGAATTAAAGACCCGGGGCAATACCGGGTCTTTTTATTTATCATTCATGATCTGAAGCAACCCCTTCCGACGCATCCCTCAGCCAGCTTTATGACCTTACTCACGTGCAAAGAAATTTATGGTATATGAAAAAAAGTGTTTTAATTTACATATGCCATTCAAAGTGCTAAGGCAAAAAGAAGGAAACAAAATTGCTTCACTTAAATTTTAATCCCTTGGTTCAGGTAGAAACTTCACAGCTCACGGCAGAGTCCGAGGTTGGGCGACAAAA
>JAATGJ010000037.1 GCA_015654695.1 Chitinophagales bacterium
GCGCAGATATCGAGCGGCTGTTCTCCAGCGCAGTCACTTGTTTCCACCGATTCTCTCATGCTCCGAGGATTGAAAATAGCGATGGATTGCCGAGCGCTGATAGATCAAAAGCATCACGGTGCTCGCTGCAGCAGCGAACAACATACCTGATGCTCCATACTTTGGAACCAACAGAATTCCAAACAGCAAATCAAAGACCCATTTCATGATCGTTGCTAGCGAAGTCTCTGGCAGCAATCAGGCTTTATAACCATTTTGGATAAGAACAATAAAGTAGTGTCTAACCCTGCCGGTAGTGAACCAGTATATGAAAATAATAAGCCGGGCGAGATGTACCAGGCCGGTAAAACTTTTCAATACCCGCATGATGTATGTGTAGATGATGAAGAAAATGTGTATGTGGCACAATGGAATTCAGGACATGTTTATCCATATAAGTTAACCCCGGTTGCATAAATTTTTTTATTGATAATGATCTTAGCCTGTTAGTGTATGCAACGATCCCGGAATATCCTTTTTAATATTTGCTTTGCCATCAACTGCCTGTTGCTATTTTTTTTGGTATTCGAAAACAGGCTGGTAATACCGCCATGGCTACAGGTAGCAGGACGCATGCATCCCCTGGTACTTCATTTACCTATTACGCTTATTATATTGTACATTTTATGGTCCTTGTTCGTGGAAAAAAAATTCAGGACAAACGAAGCCATTGTAAATATGGGTGAATGGCTATTGCTGTTATCCGCACTTACGGCATCGTTTACTGCGCTGGCCGGACTATTCCTTTCAAAAGAAGATGGTTATGATACAGGCGCACTGCAATGGCATAAGTGGGGTGGCATCGGTATTGCTATTCTTACTTCATTGTGGTATGCTTATCGGAAAGCGATTAAAAAAAGGAATTGGTTAAATGTCTCTGCAGGATTAACAAGTTTGGTGGTTATCATTTTCACCGGTCACAAGGGAGCCGAAATAACGCATGGACAAAATTTTCTACTGGCGCCTGTGATGCCCGAAAAGCAACAGCCCAAAGTATTAATGGAGGAAGCGGAAGTATATGCACACATGGTAAAACCTATTTTACAAACAAAGTGTATAAGTTGCCATAATACAAAAAAAGCCAAAGGCGAGTTAGTGATGGAAACCGAAGAGCTTTTAATAAAAGGAGGGAAGAATGGAAAGCTCTGGGACAGTACTGCCGCGGGATATGGCTTATTATTAACGAGGGTTCATTTACCGGCTGATGCAAAAAAACACATGCCACCCATCGGAAAACCGCAGTTAACTGAACAGGAAACACAGGTTTTGTATTTATGGATCAAAAGCGGTGCTGCTTTCAAAACACGGGTAATGGATTTGGCTGAAAACGATACGCTTCGCCTCATTGCCAATACCCTTTTCAATACTATTGAAACGGACGATTATGATTTTGCTGCTGCCGATGATAAAAAAGTAAAAGAATTAAATACTAATTACAGGGTGGTAGCTCCACTGGCTGCACAATCGCCGGCATTGGGTGCAGAATTTTTTAGTACACAATCTTATTTACCGGGGCAGTTAAAAGAACTGTTAACAGTAAAAAAACAGGTGGTATATCTTAACCTGAATAAAATGCCTGTAAAAGATAATGAATTAACGATCATCAGCCAGTTCAGTAACTTACGAAAACTCAATCTCTCTTTCACTGGTATTACCGGCAGTTCCTTAGCTGAATTAAATAAATTGGATGAACTCAGGCAGCTTTCTTTGTCAGGAACAGCTATTAAAAAGGAAAATGTGCTGGCTCTTTCCGCACTAAAAAAGCTATCCCACCTCTTTATCTGGAATACAACACTTTCTGATACTGATATTGGGTACTTAAAAAATGAGATGAAAAACATAGTAGTGGAAGCCGGATTTAAAGATGATACCAGTATTTTACAATTGACCCCGCCCATTTTATTGAATGAGGAACAGGTTATCCATTCACCTTTAACCCTTAAGTTAAAGCATTATATAAACGGGGTAAGCATCCGTTATACGCTTGATGGTTCTGAACCGGACAGTATCCTCTCCCCGGAATACAACAACGATATTGTAATCGCAAAAAATGTAATGCTAAAGGCCAAAGCATTTAAACAAGGCTGGATCAGCAGCGCTGTTTTGGAAAATTACTTCTTTAGTTCAACCTATAAAGCTGATTCGGCAATTAACCTGTTGCCGCCCGATGAACAGTATAAGGGAAATGGCGCAAGTACATTAACCGACCTGGTGAGAGGGGAAGCAGGAAATGCAAGAAGCGGCAAATGGCTTGGCTACAGGAAAAACAGGATGGAGTCCATTTTCTTTTTTACTGCTCCCGTTACTATATCCAGCGTAACACTCAACACATTGATTGATATAGGCGCTTATATAATGCCCCCAGTTTCAATAGAGGTATGGGGTGGAGATGATGCCGGTCATTTAAAAAAGTTAAGCGTCATTACACCACAACAGCCAGTGAAGGCACAATCCGCATACAGTAAAGCCTTTGAGTTATCCTTTACTCCTGTCTCTCTAAAATGTTTAAAAGTTATTACAGTACCCGTATCAAAATTACCTGTATGGCATCCGGGTAAAGGTGATAAAGGCTGGGTTTTTATTGATGAAGTCTTTGTGAATTAAATCGCCGCACAGTATAAAAAATAGCGGGTTTTGAAAAAGGAACGCTCAATCAAAAACAATAAGATATGGAACAGCCAATAGTAGAAGTTGTTTTTGAAATAAGCGTACAGGTAACAGCTGGCAAAGTACAGGAGTTAGGAGAAACAGCCAGAGGTTTATGCAAGCCCGGTGAGTTTAGTAATTAAAAAATAAAAACCAGATTATGGCAAATAAATATGTTGTACTGATTGGTTTAATAAGTTGTACTTATTTTTCTGTATCAGCACAGCAAAACGAAAAGCTCTGGTATTCCAAACCTGCAGTAGCGTGGACAGAGGCGTTGCCCGTTGGTAACGGACGGCTGGGAGCTATGGTGTTTGGTAAAGTAAACGAAGAACTGATACAGTTAAATGAAAGTACATTATGGTCCGGCGGACCTGTTCCCACCCATATAAACCCGGATGCACCCAAGTACCTTCCGCAGATAAGGGAAGTTTTACTAAATGAAGAAAACTATGCCAAAGCTACACCGCTTGCCAAAAAAATGCAGGGATTATACACAGAATCCTACATGCCATTGGGGGACTTGTTCATTAAACAAGAATTTAAGGATACAGCGGTACCATTTTATTACCGTGATCTGGATATAAAAAATGCAATAAGCACCACCCGTTTTGTAATGGATGGAACAGAATTTACACGACAGGTATTTTCATCAGCGCCCGACCAGGTAATCGTCATCCGCTTAAGCGCAAACAAACCAAAGCAATTAAACTTCACCGTTAGCACTAAAAGTATATTACAATACCAGCATTACGTAAAGGGAAATAATGAATTAATCATGAAAGGCAGGGCGCCGTCGCATGTAGATCCCAGCTATTTCAATAAAAATAAAATACCCGTTATATGGGATGATATAACCGGCAAAAATTGCAGCGGAATGCGTTATGAATTAATTGTAAAAGCGCTGAATAAAGATGGAACTGTCATAGCTGATACTTCCGGCTTGCAGATAAGTAATGCAACCGAAGTGGTTTTACTTTTATCAGCCGCAACGAGTTTCAATGGATTTGATAAATGCCCCGGTAGTGAAGGAAAGGATGAAGTGAAGCTGGCAAGAGGGTATCTTGACAAAGCGGGTAAAAAATCATACACCGCTTTATTCAACAGCCATCTGGTTGATTACGGGAAATTTTATAATCGTGTTTCGCTAAATCTCACGGATACAATTGGCGGGAACACGCCTGGATTGCCCAGTGATAAACGTTTGCAGGCTTACTCAAATGGTGCTTATGATCCGGGAGTAGAAGGCTTGTACTTTAATTATGGAAGATATTTACTGATCTCCGGTTCAAGACCGGGCGGGATACCTGCCAACCTGCAGGGAATATGGAATAATGAACTAAGGGCACCGTGGAGTTCAAATTTTACCATTAATATCAACACACAGATGAATTACTGGCCGGCGGAAGTAACGAATTTGCCAGAGATACACCTGCCTCTTTTTGATTTGATAAAAAATATTTCCATTACGGGTAAAGCGACTGCAAAAGAGTTTTATAACATGAACGGTTGGGTGGCGCATCATAACTCGGATATATGGGCTACCAGTAACCCCGTTGGTGATAAAGGAGACGGTGATCCCAAATGGGCCAACTGGCCACAGGGCGGAAACTGGTTGTGCCAGCATTTGTGGGAGCATTACAATTTTACAAAAGACAAAAAGTTTTTAAAAGAAACAGCGTACCCGTTAATGAAAGGTGCAGCGCAGTTTTGCATTGATTGGCTGGTAGAAGATAAAGATGGATACTTAGTGGTCGTTCCTTCCACATCGCCTGAAAATGATTTTAAATATGGAGATGGAAAAATATCAGGAATTTCCGTGGCTACCACCATGGATATGTCTATCATCTGGGATTTATTCACCAACCTGGCAGAAGCATCTGCGGAATTGGGGATAGATAAAGATTTCAGAGAACTACTGATTGCAAAGAAAAATAAATTATATCCCCTGCACATAGGCAGCAAAGGAAACCTGCAGGAATGGAATAAAGACTGGGAAGATGCAGATCCGCATCACCGGCATGTATCGCATTTATTTGGTCTGCACCCGGGCCGCCAGATTGCACCGGTTTCCACACCCGGGTTTGCAGCAGCAGCAAGGAAAACACTGGAAATGCGTGGTGACGAAGGAACGGGATGGAGTAAAGCATGGAAAATAAATTTCTGGGCGAGATTGCTGGATGGTAATCATGCACATATTTTATTAAAGGAGTTGATGAGATATACAGATCAGTCCGGCACTAATTATTCAGGCGGTGGAGGCACTTACCCCAATTTCTTTGATGCTCATCCGCCTTTCCAGATTGATGGTAATTTTGGTGGTACTGCCGGCATAGCGGAGATGTTGTTACAAAGTCATCTTGGAGAAGTACACCTTTTGCCTGCATTGCCGGATATTTGGAAGGAAGGAAACATAAAAGGCCTGAAGGCAAGAGGAAACTTTGAAGTATCTATTGACTGGAAAAATCACCAACTGGTCCAAGCAAGTATTATATCTGTAGCCGGGGGTATTTGCAAGATCAGGACAAGTATCCCTGTAGAAATTGATGGCGTTAACGCAAAATCAGTTTCAGATAATAATGGGTATGTAATAACATTCAATACGAAAAAAGGAAAGGCATACATAGTAGGACCGGGAACTGGAATTAAAGCTGTTTACCAATAATGAAGCGCTGGCAGTAAACCAGCGAGGAGAAAATAAGTATGTGAAGCGGTTTTTAAAAACCTGATATTTACAAATATGAATAATAGAAACTCCTCCGAAAATATGTATAACAAAGCAAACTTCATATTTATCACTATCCTGTTATTTCCTGGTAGTGTATTTTGTCAGCGAGACACCCAGCAGCATTTTGATTCTATAAAAGTTGTAAAGCCCGGAGCTGCTTTGATACAGGTTTCAAAACAATTCTCTTTTACAGAAGGTCCTGCTGCGGATAAAAAAGGAAATATTTTTTTTACGGATCAGCCCAATGATAAAATATGGAAGTACGATACCGAAGGAAACTTATCTCTTTTCATGGATAAAACCGGCCGTTCCAATGGCCTGTATTTTGACAGGGATGGACACCTGGTTGCCTGTGCGGATGAAAAAAATGAAATATGGTCCATTGATCCGGAAAAGAAAGCGACGGTAATAGTAAATAATTTTCATGGCCACCGGTACAACGGCCCCAACGATTTATGGATTGATCCGACAGGCGGTATTTATTTTACTGATCCCTACTATCAGCGGGATTATTGGGAGAGGAAAAAACCGGATTTGGAAAAACAGAACGTTTATTACCTGGCCAGTGGACAAACCGAAGCTGTTGCAATGGATACTACATTGATGCAACCTAACGGTATTGTCGGAACGCCTGATGGAAAATACCTGTACGTGGCAGATATACGGGCCAATAAGACATACAAATATCAAATCAGCAAAGACGGTAGTTTGATCAACAGGCAGCTCTTTGTATCACAGGGCTCAGATGGTATGACACTTGATGACAAAGGTAACTTGTACCTGACCGGGAGAGGTGTAACTATTTATGATGTATCGGGAATAAAAATTGGAAATATCGCTGTTCCTTCCAACTGGGTGGGCAATGTATGTTTTGGAGGAAAGAACAGGACAACCTTATTCATCACAGCATCAGAGTCTGTTTATGTTTTGGAGATGCAGGTGAAGGGGGTAGAATAAAATCAATGTATAAGAACGCGAACACAGGGCCCTTGCGGGCAACAAAAAAATAAAAAATGAACATGTACATAGCTTTTTTTTTCATGATTGACCACCAGTATGCTGACTGAAAATAATTTCCGTAATAACTGAAATACCCTTGAAGGGGTATTGCAAACCGGGAATTCAGGGTCTATATTTGGAATCATTATGAAAACTCCTGTTACCTTCCTGCTTATTCTGTTGTTGTCTTGCCTGGCAAATCAGGGCTTTTCTCAAAAAAAACTGGCGTTGATCGTTGCCATCGGTGAGTACCCATCTTCCAGCGCATGGCCCAATATCGCTTCGATTAATGATGTCCGTTATATAAAAGCGGCATTGAGGCAAAACGGTTTCATAGATAAAAATATTGATACACTTAAAAACAGTAAAGCTACTTTAGATGCTATCCTGGCTGCTTTGAATATGCTGGCAAAAAAAGCTGTAAAAAATGATATCGTGTTCATTCATTTTGCCTGTCATGGTCAGCAGGTATATGATCAGTTAACTGTGGAAGAGGGAAAAGATGAGCAGGATGGTTATGATGAAGCGCTGGCTCCTTATGATTCAAAAGCCCAGTGCGACCCGGTCAATTACCGCGGACAAAAACATTTACGGGATGATGAACTGAATAAAAAGTTTACAGCTATCAGGGATAAGATCGGTAACAAAGGAAGCCTGCTCGTGTTGATTGATGCCTGTCATTCCGGTACCGCATCCCGTTCCGGCGAAACATTAGTCTCAAGAGGTGACCCACGACCTTTTTATGATTGCTTAAGCGGAGCAGAAAACATTTTTACTGATGTGCCTGAAACAAGTTTTATTGGTAAATCATCTGATTCGGCTGCCAACATGGTGGTCATCAGCGCATCAGGGCCTCATCAGCAGAACTACCAGATACAATTGCCCAATAAAAACCTGAAAGGTGGTATTGAGCAGGTGGGTTCCCTTTCCTACGCATTTTATAAAGCCGCTACAGACCTGGGCCCTGACAGTGATTACAGGTTGTTATTTGAAAAGATAAAAGCCATTATACAGGCAAACGTCCCCGGCCAGTTGCCCATGGTAGAAGGTAATATGGAGCAACGTGTATTTAGTGGATTATATAATAAGGAGGAACCGGGATTTGCGGCCATACGCCAGGTAATTGGCGCAACAGGCTTTTCCATTGAAAAAGGAGTACTCAATAATATAGCCACAGGTTCCGTATTGACTATTTATAAAGCCGGGGCTACAGAGCCCTACACAGAAGGAGTGATCGAAAAAGTAAATTACTTTCAGAGTCTTGGTGTGGCCAATAAGCCATTAATGAAAGGTGAAGCATACAGGGTAAAACTGGATGCGGTCAATTATGGTGATTTCTCAGCTTCCTTATTTTTAAAATCAACCGGGAAAAATAGTAAGGAAACAGACCTGCTGCAGGCGCAGGTCAAAAATTTTATCAAACCTTACCGTTACCTGTCTGTCAGCCAAAATGCAGATATGATGCTGGAGATGGCGTCACAAGCCAATGGAAGTATCAATGTATCACTGCTGGAAAAAAATGACAGCGCCCGGTGGAGCCGGCAACTGGCCGCCGGTGATACGTTATCAAAAGAGGATTGCGAAGCACTATTGTCAAAGATCAAAAATTCTATCAGGGTAAAGTATATGCGGTCACTGGATGATGGCGGTGAACTGGCAAAAGGAGTAGAGGTAAAAGTTATACCGCATAAGCCACAGACCAACCCGGCAGAGATCATCATGGAACCCGGCGAAGGTTTCAATCTGAAGCTTATCAATAACAGTGAACATGCGGTTTTTTATACCATCATTAATATTACTGCTGATAATAAGATGGCAGTAAGCGTACCGGGACGTGGGGCTGATCCCGCCAATTACCAGCTTGGACCGGGTTCATCAAAAGAGTTTACCCGCAGCAGGGTGGACGCTGATGCGGTAGCAGGTAAAGAAATTCTTAAAGTCATTTTATCAAAAGAGCCGCTTGATCTCCGGAGTATTTTTGAAAGAAAGACGGAGCGGTCACTGAAAGTGTCATTCCAGAATATGATGGAAGATCTTTTTAAAGATAGTGGTGATGACCGCGCTACCCGGTCTGATGTCAGCAATGTAAGCCTTGAGGAGACAGGTATTGTTACCGCAGGGTTTACGGTAAAAAAACCATAATGCTTACGAAGATTTATAATAACATGATGCTTCAACGATATACCGGCTTTACGCTTTTATTCTGTATTTGTTTCTCTGTTCTCCCTGCCCAGGAAGTAAAAAAAGAAACAAAACAGGTAAGGGTCAGAATTGATTCTGTTTTTAACCGGAATGATTCTTTAATGACGATACTGGCTGGTGGCAAAACATCGGGATTGCAGCCGGGTTTGTTTATCAAATGTTTTTCCGCTTTCAGGGAAGTGGACGGAGCTGAGGTATCTTCAAAAGAAATTGGTTTTGGAACGATAATAGAATCGGGCAGTAATTATGCCGTATGTTTTATTTCTCTTTACAATAATCAACAAATGGTGGAACAGGGGGACCATGTGGCGCTAAACGTCAGCCTTCCGGCTCTGTCATTTGAGAGTTTGCTTTACGATGTTTCTTTGAATGCGATACAATTTGTGGATTTTAATAAAAAACCTTTTTTTGATATCAATGATTATATAGGGTCTGCCAGCAAGCCATTGGAAGACTCTATAAAAAGTAAAATGACAGAAGACCTGCACCTGACCTACGAAGAAGTGAAGGACAGGAAGGGCCTTCCTGAATCAATGTTACGGGTAATGGAAAAAGGAAGGTTTAAGGGAAAAAACGGCATGCAGGTTTTGCGGGATGCCACCGTCAATGATCTCAACAATTTTTTATTGTATGCAAAAACATATCCTGCAAAATACACCGGGAACGTTTACCGTCTCAGCGAAAGTTTTTCCGGTTGGGTGATAAGCAACAGTCCTTTCACCGCCGCGGAAGTAAAACAGGCATTAATGCCCTGGTATAAGAACAAGACTGAATTTTCAGGGAGAATAAAAGAGTACAAAGAATCAATTTTAATAGAAGGGCATTGCACTTCTTTCGGCGAAGATGCTGTTGCTCTCGCTGAGAATAACAAAATGGCTGAAGCGAACCAATTAATGCAGTTTGCGATGGCGGTGGCAGGTGAAATAAAAGATACTGTTGGAAAAGCCTCCCTTCTTGTCTCAGCCGCACAGATATACCAGGACCAGGAAAAATATAAAGAGGCTATTGCAGAATGTGAAAAAGCAATGGCAGCGGCTCTTTTGTGTACTGACAGCAGGAATAAGATATTCCCGGAGTGCAAAAAATTTGAAATAGCAGCACTCATAAAAAAAGGCTTTTGCCAGTACAAGATGTCTTTATACAAGGAAGGGCTTCTTACGTTTTCGGAAGCAGAGTTAAGAGTAAAGAAATACAAACCAGTAATGGTGGCGGAAGACCAGGACTATTATTTACAGAAAATATTTGAATACCAGGGATGGATCAATTATACAAGTGGTGACTATACAAAAGCGATCGGTAATTTTAAAAAAGCAATACAGATCAATGATGTGATCAATACCTACGATTCCAGGAATAAAAACGCTGCGTATTATAAACGCATTGGAAATGTATATAAAGACCAGGGAAATTACAGGCAGGCCCTGGAAGTTTATCTACCGGCTTATGACATATACAACGGTTTAAGTGATGAAATGAACAAATGGCTGGTACTGCTGGATATAGGGGAGGTACAGTATTATTTGTCTGATTATACTAAAAGCATCCAATACCTTGATGCTGCCGGAACGGCATTGCTGGCGTTAAACGAGTATGACTATGCCGGTTATGCCAGTTCGCTGACTGGCAGCAATTATTGGAACATGGGGAAATATGATTCGGCTATTTTTTTTCATAAAAGATCAATTGAATTAAGAAAGATGGCTGCAAGTAATGCGGGACAGGCATTTTCCTGGAACCAGCTTGGCGAACTATACCAACTGAGCGGGTATAAAAAGGAAGCGCTGGCGGCCTTTGATTCATCCATTGTGTATTACAGTAAAATACCTGACAAAGCAGGGATAGCAGGCAATTATAACAGTAAAGGCAAAGTACATCTCGCAGATGAAAGTTATAAAAAAGCTGCGGAGTATTTTGAAAGAAGCAGGGGTAATACCAGTAAGATAACCGTGGAAGCCTTATATAATTTAGCTGACGCCTGGATGATGATTGATACAGTGAAGTCGGGGGATTACCTGCTGCAGTGTAAAAAGATCAGCACTGAAACAGGTAATGATATGTATAAATTTTATTCGCTGATCAGCCTGTCGAAAATGGAATGGCGCAATAATAATGTTAAACTGGCAACAGCATACTATGATTCAGTTGTTATCATGTCGAAGAAATTCGCTACCAGCCAGTCTGAAGCGAATCGCCTTGATCTCAGCGCTTATGCCTGGACATATAAACTGGAGCCGGATAGCGCGGTAGCCAATTATAAAAAAGCGATAGCGTTACTCGACAGCACTAATGTATACGGGGCGACATGGGGAAGGATCAATTTGTCTGATGCACTGATCTCAAAAGGCGAGTTCGCAGAAGCGGAAACGGTTTTATTAAAAGGGATAAGGATAGCAGACAGCGTTTCGGCAATGATAGCACTTGGGTCGTTGTACAATTCAGCCTCTTTCCTGTATGCGCTGCTGGGTGAGTTTGACAAGGGAATGATAGCGAACGGAAAGGCGGCAACTGTTTTTATCACTACGGGTAATGATTTCAGGCAAGCCACAACTTTTGTCAACAAAGGATCTTTGTATAAAACTACCGGTGAATTTAAAAGATCAATAGAAGCATACCTGGTGGCGGATAGTATTTTCAGAGCTGCGGAAACAGGAGAAATGAGAATTACGGTGCTGAATAATATAGGAGTAACTTATTATAACCAGGGTGACTATCCGAAAGCTATTGATTACTTCAACCGCTCAGCGAAATATTTCAAAGCAGGATTGGTGGATGAAAACTATTTGCTCAACCGGTCAAATATTGCAGAATGTTATTATTTCCTGAACAGGTTTAGCGAAGCGGAAAAAATATTGCTGGGAACATTTCCATTGGCCCTGGATAAAAATATAAACCGCATAGCCTCTGCTATGGCGCTTACACTTGGTAAAATTTATTTTGATGAAAAAGACTTTACTAAGGCCGGGCAGTACTTAGAGACAGCCAGGGATATGAGCAGTAAGAGCGGCGAAAAAACAAAACTGGTAGAATCATTGGTGTACCTGGCGAGGCACAGATCAAATACAGGCAACGAAGCAGAAGCCGAAAGATTATTGCAGGAAGCGGTGAAAGTAAGTAAGGAATACAATATATCTTCTTTGTCATGGATCGCTTTTTATGAATCCGGTTTATTGTTTTACCGGCAGAAGAAGTATGATAAAGCCATTGATGATTTTAAAAATGCAGTCGAGATCATTGAAAAGAACAGTGACAATATATATGGTGGCGAGGAATCCAAAAAGATATACAGGAACGATGCAAGAAAAGTGGACCTGTACGGGAAATTAGTGGTGGCACTGGCTGAAGCAGGAAAGACCGCTGAAGCGTGGGCTTATGCCAACCGCAGCAATATGACCGGGATAAAAGAATTGATGGGGAGCATGGTCAACCAGACCGGCGATGCAGGTAAGGATGCTGCACTGGAAGAAGCAAAATCTTTATCACAAAAAACGGAAGCCTTAGCTAAAAAAGAAGCTGAGCTGAGAGCGAAGCCACAAACAGAACAGGTAGCAGCGCAATTGCAAAGTATCGGGCAGGAAAAGGAAATAGCTGAAGCAGAGTATATACAATACACGGAAGCCCTGCTCAAAAAATACAGCGACCTGAAAGATAATTTCTACGATAATGTAAACCCGGTTGATTTTGAAAATTACAAAGGTCTTTTACCCGCTGATATGGCAGTACTGCTCTATGTTATCAATGATAATAAATTACTCATCTTCTCACTCACTAATGAGAAGCTCGGCATTACACCTGTTGAATTAAAAGGAGATATTAGCCAAACTATTCGTGAATATGCGACGTTATTAAAGATACCGGGTAAAGCAAGCGGCACCGGTTCTATTCATGTTCGTACTACTATTGAAGGAGAAGAAGATAATATTGATGTGTCTAAATTATCGTTTACGGACGTTTCAGAAAAAATGTACAGGCTGGTTATTTCTCCCGTGGCCGCTAATATCGCCGGCAAAAAGAAACTCTGCATCATTCCCAATGGCGACCTGTCCAATATCCCTTTCCAGGCGATGGGATATAAAATGCCGGATGGCGTGTTCCGGTTTTTAATAGAAGACCAGATGGTGTTTTATACCAGCCGGATGAAAATATTCGATACTGATCCTCCTGCTTCATTGAATCTTTCCTCTTTTGCTGTTTTTGGCGTGCCGGATCAAACACTTAAATACACGGAAAAAGAAGCGCAGTCCATAGCCGGCATCATGCACATCAAAGACGGTATGTATATTGAAGGCAGGGCTACGGAACAACAGGCCAAACAAAGCCTCGTGCAAAAAAAATATGTTCACTTTGCCACACATGGTATTTTGAATTATACAGAATACAATGACTCTTACCTGAAATTTTTGCCATCCGCCGATACATCAGGTGGTAACAACGGCAAACTGACTATTGATGAAATATATAAGCTGAAAATAGAAGGCTGCGAACTGGTGACATTGTCTGCCTGCGAAACAGCCGTGAGCCGTCAAAAAACAAAAGGATGGAAAATTTCCCCGGCCAATTCTTTGTTGCGTAAAAGAGTAAAGTCGGTAATAGCCAGCATGTGGAAAGTGGATGATGAAGCCACCAGTATATTGATGGATGAATTTTACCGTGAGCTGAGTGCCGGGAAAGAGAAGGGCGAATCGCTGAGGCTGGCGCAGGAAAAGTTAAGTAAGGATACCCGGTACAGCCACCCCTATTTCTGGAGCGCTTTTGTTTTATTTGGAGACTGGCGTTAATTATTTTAATATGCGGGCAATAAAAAATACCCCGCTACGGGTATAGAAACCGGTAAATAGTTTGATACTTTGCAATATGTTTTTACATCACAATTAAAATTTAGCATAATGAAGAAGGTTATTTTAGTCATGTTGATAAGCTGTTTCGGTACCAGCTTGCTGTTTGCCCAGCAGAAGCCAAAGCGGCAAAAATGCTCAGTGGACATGCTGGGTTTTTTATCCAAAGGAATTGATACTGCCAAAGCGAGAGGCGTGGCGGATAATTATTATATGTGGGATAACGGGGCGACAATAGTGGTAAAATTTGTAGGTGGCGGAAGCCCGCTGATGCGCAAAAAAGTAATGGAGTTTGCCAGGGAGTGGGAGCAATATGCTAATGTGAAACTTCAGTTCGTGGCTGATAATACACCCGCCACTAACATGAGGGTAAGACTGGGCAGCGGGGCTGGTCATAATTCTTATGTAGGTACCTATTGCAACCTGATGCCACAGAATACCCAGACGATGAACCTGGATACAGCAGACTTTATAGATTATGGTTATTATATGACCCAGCTAAAAGCGAGAATAGCCAGGAAGGATACTGTTATTTATTCCTGGGATCCGGAAAAATTCATCGCCGATATTAAAAGCAAGCCAAACATTGTATGGGCATTTACATCCATGAAAGGAACGGTGTTGCATGAATTTGGTCATGCACTTGGATTATTGCATGAGCAAAGTTTTCCTAACGCCATCCGGTGGAATAAAGCGGATTCTATTTATGAAAAATATGAAAGAGAGCAGGGATGGGATAAGGCTAAGGTGGACGCCCAGGTATTTGAAGTAAGCGACCAGTTTTATACCAATGGCACTAAATACGATCCTAAATCTATTATGCAGTATGCTATTGATGCTTCTGAAACATTAAATGGCTTTTCCGTACCAAGGAATGATGTATTATCTCCGGGAGATAAAATGCTGATAAGTACTTTATATCCCAAAGGCCAGTCAGTATCGGTAAAGGAAGTTCCCAAAGTATCCGTCACCAACCTGGTGAAGATTGATGTGGTAAATGGTACCGCCACCAAGAAAGGTATTTCTATCTACCCGGTATTTGATATCAAAAGTAATTCCAAGCTTGGCCAGGTATATTATGTAGCCCGGCTGGTGGATGAAGATGGCTATTATATAAAAGATAATGATAACAAATTTAACTGGGGCGGCTATGTAGCTACATACGTTAAAGCGAACCTGTTACCTAATTCCAAACTTAGTTATAATAAGTTATCTCAAAAGAACCTTGAACTGTTCCTGCCTTATTCCGAAATACCGGCATTGAATGGTAAAAAAGTAACTATTGAATTTACCGTGGTGCTGGATGATATTGTAAATGGTCAGTTGGATAAGCTGATGTATTATTCTTTGACCAAACCCCTGAGCTTACCGAGGTAATCAATAACCTGATTTTTAAAGGGGAACTGGAGCAGCCAGTTCCCCTTTTTACTTTTAAAATTGTTCCCCTTTTTAGGTTGAATGACCTTATCTTTGCCGTCCTTTCGAAGTTTCGGGAAGTAGTCCCGCTGTATGCAGGACACCGGTAAAAGTTTCGGGAAGTAGCGCAGGCCGGTAGCGCACCTGGTTTGGGACCAGGGGGTCGCAGGTTCGAATCCTGTCTTCCCGACTTAAAGCATATCAAATGCGTTTTAATCCCTGTAAAATCAGTTGATTTACAGGGATTTTTAATTTTTCTCCTGTCAAATCATATCAGAAAATAGCAATACTCAGGTGAGTAAATCGGTGAGTATTTTCAGGTACATTATTTGTACTCACCCAAACCCCCATAATTCATTGTTGTCCATTTAATTACATCATTTTTTTTGATGCTTTTTGACTGGATTTGAAATGGATTCGAACCTGCGGCCTCAGTGGGCGAGAAGCTGCGGCCTCAGGTTCTGAAAGTGCGGACTGACAATCGTGAAGAGTGAAATCAAATCATTTCAAAACCTTTCAAAACAAATTGTATGGAAACACAATCTTTCGGTGTATGCTTCCTTATCAGAAAATGTAAGGCCGACAAAAAAAGAGCAGACATTTATGCCCGCATCACTGTTGATGGAGAAGAAAAAGAATTCTCTGCCAAAGAGCAAATTGACACACTCAGTTGGAACAGTGAAAAGGGTATGGTACGTGGTAACAGCATCGCAGTTAAATCAATCAACGATCATTTAGAAAATATCCGGCTTGCTATTAAAGACAAGTTCCGAAAGTTGCAGGATGCGCATGAGCTCATTACAGCCGAATCAGTGAAGAATGCTTACCTGGGTATTCAGACACAATTAAAAGGACATAAACTGAAAGAGCTGCTCGCCTACTATAAAAAAATATGGGAACTCAAATTAAAGAATGGTGGGTTTAAAAACTATAAGTCTACCATCAAGTACATTGAACTTTTCCTGGACCATAAATATCCTTCCGGTGATGTTTACCTTTCGCAAGTCGGAGGTGAATTCGCTACCAATCTTGAACATTATATAAGAACTATACCTCTCAAAGATCATGATCCCTGTAAGGGCAATGGTGTCGGAAAACATATGCAGAGGTTTAAACGAATTCTGAACTGGGCAACTGACGATCTGAAATGGATCAGGGAAAATCAGTGTAAGAATTACAGTTGCCCGCTCAAAAAAAGTAAAAGAAAAAAACTGGACATTCATGAGTTAGTGGCTCTTGAAAGAAAATCATTTACCGATCCAACTCTCCATTATATCCAGGAACTCTTCATTTACTGTTGCTACACCGGGCTGGCATTTGTAGATGCGATGGCGCTTGCGGAATCGGATTTTGAATGGGAAGCTGATGGAACTGTCTGGTGCAAAATTTACCGTACAAAATCAAATGAACTGTGCGCTGTTCCTATATTAAGATCTGCTGCAAAGATTTTAAACAGGTACAGGGATGATGCGAAAGAAAAAGGAAGAACAACTATTTTCCCTAAGATTACCAATCAGCACGTCAACGATTGTTTAAAGATTATGCAAGCGGCTTGTGAGATCAATACTTACCTGACTTTTCACGTTGCCAGGCATACGTTTGGTAAAACTGTTGCACTCAAAAATGGTATTCCTCTGGAAACAGTGCAGATGATGATGGGTCATACAAAGATCGCAACCACGCAAATCTATGCGGATGTGGATGAAGAAAAGATCATTAATGATATGGCTGGGCTGGAAGATAAGTTAGAACGAAAAAGAGAAATTATACTGAATACGCAAAAGACAGAATACCTATATAACTGAAACCAGGCTTTTATATTTATCGGTGGCAGATCTGAAAAGGCCTGCCATTTTTTATGAATACAAACGAGTCAGACATATTACCGGTAATTTTGCAGGGATAATATATGGAGTATAATTACAAATACGCAACGGGTCGGGTACCCTGGGTTGAAGCAATAGCACCGGAGGAAGTTGATGACTGCTTTCGTGTCGTTATTGAATTATTTACGGAGGATTGGCTCAATAAGAAAGAAAACAATGTTGTTCAACGGTTATGGCAAGCTCCTTATGCACTAGCGACCGCAGAGATTTATGCACTTGGATTTGCTCTCAGGAGAATGAATGAGATTGATAAAAAGTTTGTGAAGGATAAAGTTGCCCTAATGCAAAGCGCCGATCCCAAAGATGTTAACGGGGCAATGTTTGAAGTATTTGCACTAAGTTCTTTTGGTAATCATTACAAGGTTATTCCTGCAAAGGAAGGCCAACCGGGTTATGATGGAATCATCGAACCGGTCAATGGAAAGACTATTAATCTTTCCATTAAGAATTACTCGATCTCTGCGCATCAGCGTAGTTTTATGAACTATAGTAACGAGGTTGAACAATTAGCGAAGCAATACATAAATCAGTTTAAGTGCCCTCCGCTTGAAATAATCATCAATAAAAAATCATCATATCCCTCAGCAGCTGATTGGCAGGAATTAAAAGATAACCTTCATGGTGCTTTTATTGAGTACAACAAAGCTGGCAAGGTTTATCAACGTGCAGAAATCGGTGACTGGAGTATAATTCTGCAGGAACTTATTCCCATTACAGGAAAGTTTGCAAAAAATCCGAGGTCATATACATTGATTATATCATCTAAATTTCACAATAACGAAGAAAAGAATTTATTTGACAAGCTTGACGAAGCGATGGCCAATATCGTAAAACATCAACCAAAGGAAACAGAAACCGTCAAGAATTGCGTTATTATTCACCTGCCAATGATTGCAAGCAGAAGAAATTGCCAGCAGTGGGTAATGGATTATTTCACCCGGTACCCTGATAAACCATTATCGGCAGTAATGTTGATACAGCCTCTTGTAGTCACTTCCGGCAAAGGAGTTGCTGAGTATATTTCTATTGGCAGATCAATGGTAGCCAGGCAATCCTTTGGTGATGATTTTGCTGCTGAGCTTCCGTTGCAGTTTACGATGCCCATTGGTAAAGTAGAAAAGGCGTATGTAATTCCAAGTATATTTATTCGAGGTGAAGGCGATCAGGGCTATAGAATAAATTTAATTAACTGTTACGTTTATCAACAGGGCCATCATTTCTACGAAGCTGAAATGAAAGATGGCGCATATGAAGTGCATATTGCAAAAATCGCATCGGGTATTACAAGGCATACAGTTTTACTTGATGTTGATGTGGCTGGCCATCATGAACCAATAGACCGGCTTGAAATGCTTTGATTCCGGTATGAAAATTATCTTATGACATTAATTGCATGTACGATAAATCACAAGGTCCCGTTTATGACGGCTGACACCCTTATGTCTTCCAGAGCGGGAAAGCCAAAAGTGATATTGCCTACCAATAGCTTTGATATAAACCCTTATTTAGATTCGGATGCAACCTATAAACCCGATTCTCTTGCCCAAAAACTTTATATCATTGGAGGAAATGTCTGTGTGGCAGTAGCAGGTGATGAGTATGAGATTGTGCAATTTCTAAGAGAATTAAAAAGCAGGTGCAAATTATTTGACCGCATAACAGAACCGGTTATCCGAACTTTTCTTAATGACTATGACCTGAATGCCCAGCTTACCAAATCTGCTTTCTTTCTCATTTGCATTGAACACCGAAGCCCGGATTCAATATATGTGGGCATGTTCAACTACCCCCAGAAGATCCAGGAAGTCAGTAATGATGACAGCGGAGGATGGAAGGTGCTTAATAATGATGTGTATGGTGAGGTATATGCCTGCGGATCAGGAACAGAAAGTTTTTTGAATATTGTAAAACAAACCGGCATATTTGAAACAAGGCATAGTAAAGGAGATATATGGTATGCTATTCAATCCAATGTTTCACTGATAGCCAAAATGCTGGCTATTGAAAGAACTACCCTGCATAATTTACAAACTCACTGGGGTGGTGGTTTTGAAACGGCATTCTACAATAGAAAGGAATTTGAAAAAATGTCCGATATCGTATATGTCCTGTGTAATGGTCAGTTTGATAAGGATGGAGATATCGGTCTTCCCTTTCCAGGTGTCTTCCTTTATTATACTTATAAAGAACAAACGCTGCATATAGTAAGAGTGGAAGTGAAAAAGTTCAGGAGACAACACCTCGATGACAGAATAATACTTACAGCAGAACCTGATAATTTCACAGCAGATTGTTTTGTGGTAGAAGAATTAGATGCCCCTGTCGAAACCAAATCTATGTCAGATGATTTCAGTTTCAAAACCCACCGGGTGGCTATGGGTTATGGAATAGTAACGCCTACCAACGGTGTATTTAATCCCAGTTCGCTGAATGTTCATGGAAGCCTGACGGTCACCTATGAGCATGGAAAACAAATTGAAATGATACTCAGCCAGGAAATATGTGAGACAATACGAACCTCTGCAAAGAAAGTGTTTGATGCCAACTGGCGTGAAATGTAATGCAGCGGCGGGATTAAATGTATTGACAGTTCAGACTCATATCAAATTCTCCTAGTTTTCCATCCGTAATCAATCTATATGTTACATTTTTTCTGCCTAATGGCAAATCAATATCTGTAAACTCACTGCTGGCTGGCTCATTTGTGAAAAAGAGATTGTTCGGCAGTCGTGAATTATAAAATAGACCGGATAAGTTGAACTGGTAGGTTTGTTTTTCTATCCCCTGCTCAATTTCAATTTCCAGTGTAAGCCCTGATCTTTCTTCTATTGGGGACAGCGCAATATTGTATAGTCTTAATACATTGAACTTTTCTTCAACAGGAACAGCCCATGTTTCATATTTACTGCCGGTAGAATTGTGATAAAACTTATAGGGAGGAAACTCAGGTTGTACGTGCTGTGCCAGCGATGCAACAGGCTTTCCTTTTAAACCTTCGCTTACCAAATAACCCAGAAATTTTGCGAATGACTCTATATCTTCTCCTACACTGGCCGCCTCTAACGCCTGCATATACTCATCTCTTTGCTCAACAGGAATCACTGTCCATGGATAACCACCGGAAGCCAGCATTGCATTCATCAGGAATCTTCCCATGCGCCCGTTGCCATCCATATAAGGATGTATAAAAACAAATATAAAATGACCGAGCACTACCCGGACTGAAGCTTCGGGTTCCTGTTTCAACAATTCAAATAAAACAGGCATTGCATCTCTCACCGCTTCCCTATTCAATGGGACATGCTTTGATTGACCAATATATACCTGGTGATTTCTATACCCCGCAAGATCAGATGCTTTAAGTAAACCTGCTGTTACACTCGGCCCGAACAGTTCACGATACCATTCTCCGTGTTCCATGTCAGCCACTTCTCCAGCATTCTTTCCGTCCAGTATCTGCATGATACTTTTCTCTACAGCCTGGAAAGCATCCCAATAACCTCTTGCAGCCATCGCATCCCGTTGCTTGCGATCTTCGTCATTGCCGCCAATATCCCAGGTGCCACTGCGTACCCTTTGAATTAATTCAGGAGTCACTTTATACTTTTCAATTGACAAGGAATGGTAGGCATCCGTTACATATATTTTTTCTACCGATTTCATGTAACTGTCTTTATCTGCCGGAATACCCGGTGATGCCGGAAAAGCAGCTATGACTTTACTCCGCATCTGCTCCCACACTATGCGGATGCGGTTACCGTAAGGAGATTTCTCTCGGTTTGATAAAGTAATGGTCAGTTGGTTTTCGAAAGGAACGGATTCACGCACGGTGTAACCGGCTTTCTCCATTGTTTTTAAAATAGTGTCGGTTATACGTTCCTGTTTGATATTACGGAATGCTCCTGCAAGGCGACCCGCAACGATACTGTGTCCTCCTTCCAGTAACAGGGATAAAATATCGGATGCATCGTTTACCATTGAAAGCACTGTTCTTGCTTCTGTCGGATTTTGTGTATAGGTGTTAGCCGTTGCCTGAACAAGTGACGCTGCCAATGAGAGCATACGGATACCATTATTATTGATGATCTCATTTTTTGCCGGCAGCGGCGACTTGATATGAAAAAGTGATGTGTTATGAGGAAGTTCGGTTTTGTTATTACTTGCCGCCGGAGATTTGACAATTAATTGTTGGGGGACTGTCCAATTCCCTGCATGTATGAGTAATGATTGTTCAGGTGATATACACCAGTTATCGCCATACATATCTTCCAGCACCTGGCTGCAAAATTGCCAGTACGAACTATACCAGGAAGTGGTGTCTCCCTTTACTTCGTTGGGGGGCACAATCATGTACCAACCCTTGTATACTTCCTTTAGAAAGCCATTATCCAAAAGACGTTCCCGGTGGGTTCTTGTCAGGGCATCGGTCTTGATTGCGACGATACCATCTTCCTGAAGCACCCGTAATGCTTCCAGGGATTCCGCTAATTTTTCCGCAGGTGTGGCCATTTGTAGTGTGTATATAAATTAGTAAATAATGTCGTACCAAAATTAGTAAATAATGTCGTATAATTATTAGTAAATGATGCTGTACTAAAATTAGTAAATCATGCTAAAAATTATTTCTGTAAGTAACTGTCTTTTAGTCGTTTGCGTTATCAAAATCATAGAAAGCCGCAAAAAGGAAATCTATTAGTTTTTTTTTAAAACTGTTCCTTCCATTCCAGGATCACTTAAAATCCTTTCCATTTCCGCATTTATAAGGTCTTCTATCTCCTGCTTGATCTGCACATAATTGGTTTGAATGATAGCATTGCTGACCTGCCGGACTACCGGAACAGGTTTATATTCCTGTTGCTCTTTTTTCAGAGCCTCATGGTTATTCAGGATGGAACAATGAAAAGTTTTCAAGCCGATTTTATTATCCGGGTCATCGGCTACCATACCAACAAACTCCCCCGAACTCAGTGATGAAATCTTAGAAGGCGGTACTGCTGAATCAAGCTGCTTGGATTTGATGATAGAAGTATCAGTTCGATTAATGGACAAACTGGTCCTGTCCTGCATGATCTTTCCGAATCTTTCAGATAATTGTTTGGCTGTTTCTCCGGTCACCTGTCCGCTGACGATATTTCCGGTAATATTCATAATTACATCGGCCTGGTCCTTACCATAATCTTTTTTGAGCTGACTAAAATCCTGTACTCCCAAAGTAGTCGCTACCTTATTACTTCTCGCTGTAGCGATCAGGCTATCCATATTGTTCAGATAAATCGTAGGAAATTCATCAAATACTAAACTGCTTTTCATATTCCCTTTTTTGTTCACCATTTTGATAAGCCGGGATATATACAATGACAGCACAGCACCATAGACCTGTATTTTCTGCGGGTTGTTACCCATGCAAACAATTTTCGGTTCATCAGGATTATTAATATCAAGTGTAAAATCATTGCCCGATAACACATAGTAAAGTTGAGGGGAAGACAACCGGGCCATCGCTACTTTTGCAGCTGCTATCTGTCCTTCCAGTTGTTCCATCACATCATTCATGTAAGCAGAGACAAAGGGATTGATCAAGGCTTCAATTTCTTTTTCAGTTTTGAGGATAGTAAAAAGTTTATCATAATCCACCTGCATCAGTTCAATTACGTGGGGCAGGGTGCAAAACTCACCATCATTGTAGCGGCGCAGGAACCAGATAATAGACGTCAGAAAATTGATTGGAGACTCCACAAAAAAATCTCCCTGACGTTTGATCCATTCCCGGTTAAGACCCATCAGTATTGTTCGGGCAGATTCTGAAGCGTCTGTAATATCCAGCATGTTTTCTTTATCCAGCGGATTGCAGCGGTGCGTTCTTGACAGGTCTTCAAAATTGATCACATAAAATTCCGGTGGAACAGGATAGAGATGACGGCATTTCAGATAATGGTTATAAGTAATGACAGATAAATCATCAAACTTAAAGTCATACACAAACATCGAAAACCCTTTACGGATATGCTGGGTTATCACATGGCGGATGACAAAGTAAGATTTACCTGCACCTGGTGAACCAAGTACGAGCAGCGAACGAAAAGGGTTGATGATATTGATCCAACTTTTACGAACCTTTCCTTTGAGATGATACTGTGCAGGAAGATTAATAGAGTATTCATTTTGCAGCAAGCGTTCTTCCTGCGGAAAGGTCTCATTTTCTTTATTGAATATATCCTTGCTATTTAGTTTTTGCAGGATCACACGGGAAATCAAATTGCCGCCGGTTAATACGAGGATATAACCTATTGCTGTAACCAACATATAAGTAACAGCACGGGTTTGAATTACTGCCGGGAAATGCAAACTGAAATAACTCAAAAAATAAATGAGTAGTCCTGTAATGATATAGGCAAAAGCAATCTTGTGATTTATTTTTTCATCTTTCTTTCCTTTTGAACCAAACAAAGAAATGATAAGTAACCCCAACGCAATCAACTTTGCATTATTGAATCCGCTGAATAGCCCCGTATTTTGAATATTGGTTAACAGACGGTCGGATATGTCGGCGGTCAGATCCCACTGCTCAAAAGCCCTGTAACAGTAGTAGTAAAAATGCAAGGCCAGTATTACAATACTCATCAGCCTTGTCATGTCAGTAATTTTTCGAAGTCCCTGTTCATTCTCTCCGGTACTCATCGTTTATTGTTTTAATTGTTTCTTTTTTCTTTTTTTCCTTTTCTTGAATTGATAAGGGATATAATCGGGCGCAGTGGCAGCCGATGAAAAAATTTCCGGAAGCTTTAATTCCACCTGTTTCCCAGGAGAAACTCCAGCTTCCTGTAATGATTCCCCGGACTGCCGGATATTTTTATTTTCACCAGCTAAAGAAGGAACGACTTCCGCATCTTTAAAACCTGTCCGTTCCTGAATCATTTTAGCACTGTAAGTTTTCCCAAGGTCACTGCCATTGAATACGCATTTAGTCTTGTGATCAACATAGGTAATACCGTAAATCAGACCTTCCTTATTTTGCCGCCGTACCAAACTAATTTTTTCCTTAGCCAGTTCAGATACCAATCGTTCTAATCCCTCTCCTTTATTTTTAAGCAAGGCATAATCAATAGCTGTTCGTAACCTTTTCGCTTGAGGAAGTTTCAGCTTTTCATTCTCATTAAACTTATCCTGCAAATTCTTCAGTGTGGGTTTCATGTAAAAAGCACTTGCCTTGATAGGCGCACTGATCTTTTTCCCTTTTTCATCCAACACATAATAAACTAACCCGCCACTCTCATAAATTCTTGAACCCTTTTCACCCCTGTCCGCAAGCACATTGTATAGTTGCAGCACAGCATTCAATTCGGCAAGCGAACTGTATTTATACTGATTGACCACAAGACCCAGCACATTACTGATAGACCGCTTGGTGGATAATTTGCCATAGATTACTTTTTGTGCGCTTACCGGTGTCAGCTTTAAAGCATCTTCCAACTTTTTTCCTTCTGCTTTAACCAGACCGAATTCTATTTCAATTTCCTTTCTTGCTTTCTCGGATTCATTTTGTCCCATATTGTGCATGGAGATACGACTGCCATCTCTTCGGATATTGGTGCTTACAATATGGATATGCGGATGCCCGGCATCATGGTGTCGGTAAACGAGATAGGGCTGCTCCCCAAACCCAATCCTTTCCATATATGTTTTTGCAATAACAACCAGTTTTTCATTATCCAGTATTTCAGGAGAATCGAAATTCAATGATACATGCAGTGTATTGGTGGTGGTTCTTTCGTTCAGGGAAGTAAATTTTTCGAAAGTCCGTTGCTTGTCATAAAAACTCAGATCGGCGGCGTCCTTCAAAAAATTCTGTGCCCACAAAATTTCGGCTTCATTCTCCCGGACTTTATGCTCGTTATAATGGAGCACTCTGGACATATTTTTACTGGTCCTCATTCTTGTAACCATTGGTCTGCGAGTTGAGCGATTTTTAAATTGATTTCAGTTGTTTTTTTCAGGAAAATTTCATGGTTTTTTTCATGCGTTTCTGCCCAGGCTTTTACCTCTGGAATCCTGTCCATTGTATGGAGTCTTTTGACCGCCTGATTATAGTTGTTACCGATGGCCGATAATTCATTTTTCAGACCGTTCAGCGATGCCAAAATATCATCGAAGGATTGGTTGCGTGTATAGACAGTAATAGGCTTATCGAGCAACACATAACGAATGTACTCGCTCAGCTTCCGCTTGGTAGTCGTTTTAAAAGACAACTCTACTTTGTTATACTCGCTGTCTGTAAAGCGGACTGTTAGCTTTCTTGTGCGATTTGTTTTTTCCTTCTTCTGCATAATCTTACTCACTTTAAACATTCAACCCAAAGCGACTCCGGAGCGAAAGGGCAACCGTTTGTCCGACAAACGTACATCTAGCCATGCCGTAAGATGGGCATTAAATTCCTTGTTATGCCTGCTTTAATCCCTTCTTCATTGATTTGCCTATTTGCTGCTGCCATTCATTGAGATCGTTATAACCATTATACAGGAAACTTTCATCCTTATATTTCTTACCCCATGATAAAGCCTGTGTTGTACATTTTTGGCCGCCTTTGTCTCTGTCCAGGAACAAACGGATGCTTTCATGGCGATCCATTATTTCCCTGCTTTTTTCAAAGAAAGATGTAGAGTTCAGTACTAAAATGTTTGCTGACGAACTCTGTTGATTCTGGTTGATGGTTTGATGCGATAAAAAATTAAAAAATCCTTCAAATACGACCAGCTCTTTTGAGTTGTTTTCAATGCTTGTTATTCCCTTTGGTGAACAGCTCCCCTTGAACCATTGATTCCGCAATTCAAAACCACCTTCATTATTCTTAAAACCAATGGCGGAATATCTTTTATCATGCAATGAAAAGATAACTTCGCGGCAATGTTTCACCGCTATGCTTTCAGCTATCCTGCGCTGTTTTAAATACCGTAATAATGAAAGTGAGAACAGATTGTTATCCGAAATGATTTTTATAGGGGGTTCTTCGGGCGCTGCCGCAATAACAGGTCGCTGGTGAAAAGAAAGATTACTGCCCAGCTTTCCCAGCAGGTCTTTAATAGTGCAGTTATGATATAATATTCCGAAATCAAGAAGATTTCCGCCCTTCCCCAAACCATGATCGTACCAGACATTTTTTTTGCGGTTGATTTTGAAAGATGCCGTTTTTTCCAGTCTCAGTGGCGAGAGATACCAGTAGTCATCCCTTTTTATTGTTGAAGGATTGCAGCCCAGCGAAGCCAGGTACTCCACCAGGTCAATTTGCTTTGCCTGTTCAATATTCATCGCACACTATTTTCAAACTCACACAACGAAATCACCATGTAAAAGTATTAACTGTTTTACACTCTTCCACATCCCCTGTAAATTTGGCAGGGGATGAATCCACTTCCAGTTTATACTTTTGAGTTGTGAAAATGATTGGTGAACAAGAAAAATAATTTTATGCTCGCAAAAAATGATGTCGCTAAAGTGTATGAAACTGTACTGAGTATTCCGGGAATGAATGATGAAGTGAAAGTCAGTCTGAAGATCTCGAGAAAAAATTTGTTGCTGCTGAACAAAGTAATTGAAAGGGGCTTAAATGGTAAGGAGAGTGAAGACAAGTCCGTTACCGTGCTCGATTCTGTTCCGAAAGAAACTTTGCAGGAGCTAGGAGAGATTGCCGGGCAATTGCTGAACAAGGCGGGACTTACGGAAATGAATGAGAAGCTGAAATCATTTTAGCTTTATGGGGGCATAAAAAAAAGGGCTTTACAGCAGCCCTTCGTCAGCAAAGCTATAATAGCCTTCGCTGGTTACAATTACGTGATCGAGCAAAGTTATATCCAGGAATTTCCCGGCATGTTTGATCTTTTGCGTCAATTCTTCATCTGCCCTGCTGGGGTTGAGGTTGCAGGACGGATGGTTGTGGCTGATAATAATTCCGCAGGCATTGGCCTTTAAGGCGGCTGCAAAGATAAGTTTGGGATCTGCCACCGTACCCGTGACGCCGCCTGAAGAAATTTCCACGATTCCTAATACCCGGTTTGCCCTGTTCAGTAACAAAATTTTAAATTGTTCCACAAAATCAATCTTGTTTTCATTCCATACCGCCATCAGTAATTCTGAGGCATCTTTGGATGAGGTGATTTTAGGCCGTTCGGATGCCCTGAGGTTTGATTTGTAAATCAATTCGACTTCTGCCACTTTGTGCCAGGCTGGTTGACTCATTACGTTTTCCATAACTCAATGTTTTAATGTTAAAAAATTAATTATGGAACTATCCCCGGCTTTGGGATGAATCAGCGCAAGGAGGACGCGGAATAAATGATGGCCCTGTGCGGAAGCTTTGTGTTTATGCCGAACTCCTTGTCCGCTTATTGCAGACCAGGGCCGAGTTTTGTGGAATATGATTAATATTCTGTTCTAAATTTGTGTACACATTCTTAATCCTTTTTGTCAATATTTGATATGTCAAACGAACTATTTTATTTCTTTACTATTTACGGAGAAGTGTACACTGGCGAAATAATGGACGAACCTCTGTTTTCTGACTATGTTATACTCATTCAGCGGACGAGATTAGAGGCCTATTTGAAACTCAAGAACAGCCAAAAAAAACTGCAAATAATCCCAGCATATGGCTGGGCCTTGCATAATAAAATCATTACCGGATGTCTCCGTCTAAATATTGACGATTATCTTAATCAACGATACAAACGGCAGGCAAAGGAATGGTATGGCAATTTCGATAGACGAACGATGTTTATTTTCGGTGCAGGGGCATCAGCGAATTGCGCAACAGGCAGTTTAAAGAAAAGTTTTCTTGAAAGCGGATCGCGTCCTCCTTGTGGTCCGCAGTTATTTGAAAAAAGGTTTGAGCGCTTTTACCAAAAATATCCGGGGGTCATTCATTCACTTCATAAATTGCAGGGTGAAGGGGCGATTGATGTAGAAGCTCTTTTTGAAGATGATTGGCAGGAAATCCAACAGTATGGAAATAGCCAAGTAATTTCCCGTCATATAAACATACAATACTATCTCCAGGAATTATTGCAACATATAAGCTTTTCGACATTAACCGGTTACGGGACAGAAAACCTGTTCGCCAAATTAGCAGACAGGCTACAAAAGTTATATGCACGTAACGGTAACCAAAAATTCGCATTTGTTTCTTTCAACCAAGATACTATTCTTGAAATGTTTATTCGAAGGTATTTCAATATAGAGTTTAATGCTCTGGATGACTATATCAGTATTAATGATGGTCCCGTTTCAGTTTTTAAACCACATGGCTCCTGGAACTGGGGTTGGAAATTTCCCAACCTAGATGGCAAAAGTATTTCAACCGCTCAATGGCTTTTTCAGGAAAAAATAAATCTCCATCGTATCTATTATGAGTTACTCGGAAGTTATACGGAAATGGTGGATTGGGAAAGCTATGGAATAAATTCAAGTATGAATGAAGACTCCGTGTCAAAATTTAATGTCAACAAAAGCAATCTTTCCGTTATTTATCCCGATAATCAGAATATGTACTTTCCCGCACTTTTGTTGCCCTACCGCGACAAAGATGAATTTACCATGCCTTCCTCCCATTATTGGAATCTGCATCAATACTTGTCATATGTTGAAACACTTATAGTCATAGGCTGGAAAGGAAACGAAAAATTATTCAATGAATTATTGGAAGAGCGGGGCTATAAGATTAAAAAGATAATTATTGCGGACCCGAACCCTGACGTGGTTGAAGGGAAACTGCATTTTTTGAAAGATAAAGGGGCAGAAATAATAATATACAAGGGAGGATTTGAAGATTTTATATTAAATGGATTGGATATTGAATTTTCGTTAAAAAATTATACCAGCTAAATTGTTTTTAGATGTCAAAATCAATTAAATCGAATGTTAACTTTTCTCTGTCCTTTTTATTGTCTAAAAATAGTTCGATGGAGGGTTTTCCCACAGCTTTAACCTTGGCTTTTTCCGGATAAAAAAGAACTAAATCGTAGGTGACGTTATCTTTTGATGAGTTATATTTTATTCCATTGTACCCTGCGCTTTTGGCGCAATCCATAATATATCTTGTCAGGTAATAGTCCAGTTTCCAGTTTTCATTATTCCTATCTGTCCTTCCGATAGAATCGTAAAGTTTCAGTGATTTAAAACATAGCCTTTGCCTGATTTCGTATCAAAATGAACACACCCTATACCGCACCAAACATGACAAAAGCAATATGACTGTTTCCCTGAACGTTTGAAATGAAAAAGGATACATTGTTGTCAGAATGTTCAATGTATTTTTCATGCAATAACTTTCGGGTTGATTTGGAAGCAATTGAACTGTATTCATTGAACTGGATCAACTGGTCTGATGTCAGAACAATTTCATCATCATAGACAACTTTATATTGCCAGTCATATCCTTTCCATAGAATATACCGCTCCGCTACTTCCTTGCGCAAGGATAATTGTGCATGATCCGAATAAGCTGCTGGTTTGATTTCGATCCAAAACGCTTTTTTAGTTTCCTTATGACGAATCAAAAAATCGGGGGTGTACCGGCGGATGTTCTTCCGGATGAAACTCGTGGGTCTTCTTGTTGCAGGATCGTAATAGATCGGGATATACGAGCGAAGAAATTCATAGTCCTGCTGAACAGATATGGCATATTTTAATTCGAGCAATGAATCAAAGGAGCATCCCCAGTATATTATTTTATGGGACTGGCTGTAATTGAATACTTTTTTCACCGGTCGAGATTTTCAAGATGATCGGCGCTGATCTCTGTTACATATCTTTTATGCCCATTGAGATCAGCATAAGTCCGGTAAACGAGCCTGCCCTGTACCAAGATGTGGCTGCCTTTTACAAAAGACCGTTCGGCAAACTCACCCACCTTTCCCCAGGCAGCTATATCGTGCCATGCTGTAGTTTGCTTTTGCACCCCGGATGCATCTTTGTATTTATCATGGGTGGCTACCCGGATCAGGACCTTCCTGTTGCTTTGACCCTTCAATATCCGTAGGTCATTGCCTACATACCCGATCAATTGAACTGTGTTATTGCCTTTCATAACTTGTTTTTTTGTGAATGAATTGTTTTGCAGAACGAATGTATAACCGGCGAAAAGCGATAGCAGCATATTACATGTGTGTATGCATATATACCCGTGTTTACACCGGTAATAAAATGTTGTATTTTTATTGAATGCCTGCTGTGCCTTCTATATGCCTGTACTGTGCCAAGCCGATCAAGTCCGGCCGCTCCGATAAGAAATTTTGTGATTCGGGTTGCAAGGATGCGTACTATAATGCGATCAAGACCGGTGAACATAAAGAGATTAAAAAGATTGACAGTATCCTAAAAAGGAACCGCCGCATCTTAAAAAAAGTATATAGCGAAAGAAAGCCGGAAAAATTAATAAATCGTGAAGTGCTGGTTAAGGCAGGGTTTGAATTTGGTTTTCATACCCATTTGGTTGTGACAAAATTTAAGGCCAATGAGTTTATCTTTTGTTATGATTATGGATACAGGGAGATTGAAAAAGACAAGTACAAGGTGATAAAGAGTTTTAAATAGAGTATCCACAATAAATAGGGGTTGAAGAAAACTGACAATATTCCTGACCACATGGGCAGTACCGAATTAGATGCAAATCTTTTCCGTGCAACACCGACAGGGGGAAAAATTAAGGAAGGTTAATATCAAGGCGAAAGACAGGGCAAATCAAACTCATTTTGAAGGTGGTAAAATAGCGCGGTAAACGATTAAAGAAATTGTGAGTACAATGCCAGAAGAATTGCCTGCCGCAGATCGTAAAAAAGTATAAAATATACCACTTTGTGGTTATTGACTTTCGTTGTTACTTATAATATCTTTATTTACCATCCGCACTTACTACTGTCCCTGTACCATTTTCTTTAATCAACAAACCTCATCATTATGTCACATGTCACCGGCACTGTGCAGATTCTTGGCGCACCTATAGGAATTGGCCCCAATTTCGGAACCAACACACAAAACTTTACGCCTGCTGCTCCACCTCCACCGGTAACCCCACCGGGTGGTATCAAGTTTGTCATCCTTCACTTTACCGGTGCCAGCTTTCCAGGCAATAACCGGTTAGAAATTAATCTTGGTTATGATACGGATGTTTTCACATCAGCGGATGGTGCTGATTTCTGGACAAGACCGGTTAATGTAAGCGTATTAGCCGGAGGGCAGGTGACTATGAATTATATTGTAAATGGTGGTGCGGGTGGTGGCGTACAGTTAACTGAATATGGAAGAGGGGAGAGGCATGAAGAACATGAAGCACCACACGACAGCTATTCAAACAGCGACCCTTTTTTAATCAACGGAAACTACACTGAACCGCAGTATGATCCTTTCTGGTTTTGCACAAGCGGGGGCAATGTGCCACCTAACTGGGAAAATATAGCCTGCCTGCCCGCAGCAGATGTGCGAAGAACAGTTTCACGTTCTGTATGTATGCTGGTTGGGGCGCATGGCGACCATGTATCCACCTGTTCAGGAACCCTGATCGGCGCTGACCTGGTTATTATGGCCGCACATTGTATCTCGAACCTTAATGAACTAAAAAGTTTTTCCGCCATTTTTAATTATGAGACCAATTGTGATGGAAGCAAACCCGGTGGTTATAACGCCAAATTTTTTAAGGTCATCAAGAGCCTGAATCATGGAACCATCGGATCAGGTGGTTTTCTTGATTATATTATTTTGCAAATAAAAGTACCGCCCGGTGGCTTAGGCATTCCTCCCATTGAAATGAGAACGAGCTACCCGGCTGCTGGTGAACAGGTATATGGAATACACCACCCAAACGGGGCTGTGAAAAAAATTTCCAAAAAGCAGGCCCTTGGTTTTGCAACAGTACTTCCTTACACAGATAGTTATGTTCGTGTAAACATTGATGTTTCCGGCGGCAGTTCCGGCTCAGGTTTGTTTGATATGGCCGGAAAATTTGTAGGTGTTTTATCCAATGGCGGGAGATGCAATCTTGCCTACGCAGCATCGTCTATGATAATAAACGATATTGGCACAGCACCGTTACCATCACCTGCCAGGGATGTATATATTGTATTTGACCGTTCGGGAAGTATGACGATGGATGCAGGAACGGACGGTGATACCAAACTGATAGAAGCAAAGGATGCAGCAGATCTTTTTGTGAATCTTGTAAAAGCAGGAGCAGGACACCGAGTCGGGCTGGTTTCCTTCAACAATGTGGCCACACATGATAAGAGCCTGACAACTATAAACGGACCATTTGACAAACAAGCGATAAAAGGGCCTCCCGGTGGAATACAGGCTATCACAGCCGGCGGGAATACAAGTATCGGCCATGGATTACAAATAGCTGCTTCCAACTTTCCGGCACCGGGTGCGGGTGTAAACAAACGGACTATATTATTATTGACGGATGGTTTGCAAAATACACCCCCGATGATAGCCGATATACTTGGAAGCCTTGGCAATACTGATATTGAGGCGATAGGGTTTGGAACAGAAAGCAGCCTGAACGGAAGCCTGCTTACCAGCCTGGCCCAAACACATAACGGGTTATACGTTCGGGCTGGTGACGGTCTGGACCTTCGCAAGTTTTTTTCCCTCAGCTTTGGAAATATATTTGAAACGGGAACCTTACTTGACCCGGAATATGTATTGCCAGCCGGTCAAAATGAAGCGGCCCCCATACCATTTGTTGTATGTGAAGAATCAAGTGTGACCATCGTACTTGGATGGGATAAAATGACCGCACCAGTTACTTTCTGGGTTGAAACACCTACCGGTAATAAGATCCCGGCGACGGAGCAACATGCTGAATCAGCGAGGGGACGTAAATGGCGGTTCATTAAACTGGCGTTGCCCTATAACGGTGAACAAAACGGAACCTGGAAAGTGCATGTAGTACGAGAAAATATAATGGAAGGTGAGTTTCCAGTGGCGGGACCATCTGTGGCTGTACGGTTCTTTTTAAATGTGACGGTAAAGGATGGCCCGGCCATGCGGCTGATGAACCGGAAAGTAAAATACTATACAGGAGACACCATTAACCCGCTGGTAGCCATCACCCGGACGGATGGGTTCGTTCCGGCGAACACTACGATAAAATTAATAGTGAAAAAACCGGCAGACAGTACCGGAAATATATTGTCGAAAAAGGGATTAAGAACTGTTTCAGATACGGATGGTGATGCTGTTAGCCCTGTTTTTGCGACGCTGCAATTCCTGGAAAAAGAACAAGGGAAACCTGTTATCTCCTATGCTGATGAATCTTTTGAACTTTTTGATGACGCCGTGCACGATGACGGAAGCATGGAGCCCGATGGGATTTTTGGTAACCCGCTAAAAGATCTTTTGAAGCATGCAGGAAATTATACGTTTCATGCTATTGCTTCCTACGGAGATGGATGCACCGGCAGCCGCGAGCTTAGCTGGACGGTGCATGCAGAAACAGGTATTGACGGAGGGCAAACTTTAGTTAAAACATATGTAGTAGCCACATTGCCAGATGGCAGAGAACAAGTGAAAATAGTATTTACTCCCAAAGACAAATTTGGCAACCTGGTGGGACCAGGAAGAGTGGATGGCTTCACCGTGACGGGTGTGCCGGGCAGTACAATAAGCGGAGGAGTAACTGATAACGGCAATGGTGATTATGAAGTAATAGTTATTCATGACCCATCATCCGGAAACCCCCCGGGAATAGTAATAGGGCAGGATAATAAAGCCCCTGTAGTTGTGATACCTCAAAAAGACAGTAAGGATAACCATTGGAAAAAATGGTTCTGGATCTTACTACTACTAATCTTGCTGTTATTGATTGTACTGGTCGTTATAGTACTTTGAGAAAGATCCGTTATTAATGCAATCAGGAAAGCAAGGGCCAAATTTATGCCAACAAGAAACATCAGAATATTGGTTTGAAACCAACGGCATATATGCGGCGAAGTCAGAGACTTCGCATTAATAGCGGCGAGCATACCTGGTGAAAACTATTCTCTGCATTTTTTGCTTGCTTGCAGACGCTGCGCCTGAAGAAATGTGGGTGCTGCAGGAGCGGTTGAGTACCGTTGCAGATTTGGTTTCCCGTAATAAAATTAAGCTAGCCAGCTTTTTCATTCAAGTTTGTCGTTTTGGATGGCATTTATATAATATCAATATGTAACTTTTTCCCCTAAATTAATTATAAATGGAGGGTCTTCGTCTATAAGAAATTTTACTTTCAGCGTGGAGCCGGAGTCTTCCACTTTATCCAGGAAGGCCTGTATTTTTTCTCCCAGTTCTCTCTTTCCTGTTTTATTCGTTAAATATAATGTTCCTTCCAGCACATTGTCAGCAATAAAGTCCAGTACTTCCTTGTCGGGGTTGTCATTGGACCCATCTGCAGAAATAACATAGTGGTCAGCAGTTAACCGCTGAAAGAAATTTTCACGGATATTGGCTTTGCTTCCATGATGTGGTAGTTTTATAACGTTGACATGCAAGGTGCCGCCTGGTTCAATCAATTCCTTTTCTTCTAAGGCTTTGAGAATATCATCTGTCCTTCCGTCCCCCGTTAACAGTATTGTTTTATCGTCCATTTTCGCCAGACACACAATGCTTGATACGTTAAAAGGCGAAGAATCCCACCTAAGAACTGATGCAGGAGTAATTGAGTCATCACCTCCGTCCAATAAAACCTGGAGATCCTCATCCCACTGTTTTTGTAAAGATTTCAAACGCTTTTCACCCGGGCACAGCACGGTTAAATGGAGATCCTGATCCCAGGGTACTTCAGATTTTTCATTATCACCACGAATGAGAATGGCGTCTGAATCTTCCAACGCTTCAAACGGCTGGTTAATGGAAACTGTAAGTATGTTTGCATCTGAAGTTAATTGCCTGCCCTGCCCGGTAGTTGCAATGACTGCCTGTATATCAGGATGAGCTGCTTCTATTTCAGGCATATTCAGAGAGGAAATTGATACGGGATCTGACGATGCAGCAATAGATGCAATTCCCGGAAGCTGGACATTTCCAATGATATCATCGAACGTGTTTACCCAAAGGTTTTTTAATTTAAATGCAGCAGTTTGGCCTGGTTGATTTTGCTCCACTGTATCAGCAAATAATTCGCACACCCCGTTTATATGATCATCATCGAGGTGGCTTACCATGACCATCTCAATCCGCAATGTAGTAGATGGATCTAAGTTCTCCCGGATTTCTTCGAGCCTCGGTTTAAGAGACAGGCTATAAATATCTTTAGGGCCACCATCTACCACGATCAGTTTAGGGCTGGTTGTTTTTCCATAATGCAGCAGCAGGGCATCGCCATGATGCGCCTGAAGGATTTCTAAACTAAAAATCATATGTATACATTTAATTGTTCTACAAATAAATCAGTATCATTATACGGATTGGATAGCCCGAAGCACATCCAACATCCCGCAACCCTGAAAATATTTTTCTCTCCCCAGATCGGTAGCGCTTTTGCAAAGGATTTCTTTTATTTTTTTAGGCCTTCCGATCAGTTCATTATGTTTCGCCATAATCAATGCCGCCGCACCGGAAACATGCGGGGCTGCCATCGAAGTGCCATCCATGCGTTCTGACGAATCGCCAAAACCAGCAGAAACAATTTTTTCTCCCGGCGCCACCAGATCAGGTTTCATCCTACCATCCCCGGTTGGACCTTTACTGGAAAAGTAAGACACACCATAACTATGGGCCCGGCTGCGATGTGTTGCGCCAACTGTAATCACATTTTCTGCATTACCAGGATCAGTAATATTCACCGTGCGGAAACCCTGCACTTCTCCGTATTCTTTGGATCTGAAAAATGCCTGCCCCTGGTTACCTGCACATGCTACCACCACGGTGCCTTCTGCGACTAACCGTTCACAAGCATCACATACGGGAGTCTGCCCACAGGCATAACTATCCACTTCATGTTTCATGGATAAACTCAGATTGATACCATGTATCACCAAACCGTCCCGCTGGCTATTCATCCAGCGAACAAACTGGATAGCGGCGAGGATATTAAATTCATCACCTCTTCCCTGGTCGCTCATCACCCTTAAATCATATAACCGGATTCCCGGGCACATACCTATTAGTTTTCGCCCGTCTGAAGATCTTTCCATATCTGCAGCAATGATACCTGCTACATGAGAGCCGTGTTTATGCGCAGGCGATCTGTATTCAACTATATTGTGCGGAATTCTCAGCAACGGGCCAATCACTGTCCAATCCAGTTGCCGGCCTTTCTTCATATCAGCGTACAAGTCGGTGATATAATCATTTACCTGCCGCTCTGTTAATTGCTGGTCGGTGTCATCAGAAGTATCACCAAGAAGATATCTTAAATTTGTAACACGATTGGGGTTGATTAATGTTTCTGATAAAATTTGCCTGAATTTTGTGAAATCATAGGTTGCGATAACCCTTGTGTGATTGGAGAACCTGTCTTCTTTTTGGCCTAAAGCATCGGGATAAAAATCATTCGTTGCAGGGTCTTTTGACCGGAATGCCCTGTGAGTAATATCTATTCCCGTATCCAGCACCGCCCATACAATATTGGAGGCATCAATATCAAACAACCTCCTGCTGGCGTCGGCTTTGGTCGCAGGCACCGATTCTTCAATGGATAGGGTGGCTTGCCTGTTGCGGCTGATTGACCACAGTGTTGGTGGTTCAGCCGAAGGTTCCGCTCTTTCCCTAATTCGCGCCAGATATGTGGTTCCTAACTGTTCAAATAAAAGTATGGCAGCTTCGAATGTAAATTGTTCTTCTTTAAAATCCCCGTTACGTTCAAATATAAATGCACCTACCAGGCGTTTAAGCCACTGGAAATCGTCAGTTGATCTATCGTTTTTTACCAGATAATTTTTCCACCATTTCGTGAGTGGTAAAACAAACGAGATCATTTCTTCAAACGTCAGTTTCGCCACTACGGTATCTCCATTACTTGCCACATCTACCCCGGAATCAAATAAAATATTTTGGTTTTCAAAATTCAATTGATCCAATAACTTTTTTAAGAGCAGCGCAGCAGAGGCTTGCCGGTGAGGCGTAAGAATCAGATCAAGCCTGTATGAATCAAGCTGTGCAATATTTTCAAAATAGTCCATCCAAACATCGGGGTACACGGGTGAATCCTGTGTAAACCTTGGGTTGTTATCAACCTGCTTAAAAATCAGTTGCCCGATTATTTTACTGTCAATTTTCATTTTGTTTTTCTCATTTTTTCCAGACTTCGCCTATTTTTTTCATTGTATGCTTTTGTTTACAACCAGGGCATTTTTAATGATCATCCCAACAGCCAGTTGCGCCAACGCCGAAAATACCATCGTAATAGCAGGCAATCCTGCCACAATTAGTACATTTATAAATATCCAATCCTGTTTTTGTCCTTCCGCAATGCGGGCAACCTGAATAACGTGACATAGCTGATGATTATATTTTGCCTGATTGCTTTTCTACCGAAATTTGTCAGCACATTTCTTACAGACAAAATGGTCTCCAACTTTTTTACCATGATGCTTACAAGTAGGTCTCTTACAGGATACACAATCATCGTAAGCGGGGTTACTACACATCTGACATTGTTGCCCCATCACCACATCCTGTAATTCATCGGTGGTTACATGAATTAAACCATGATTATTTCCCTCCATTGACTTTGTAATCGGTATCATCGCTTTTTATTTTGATCGTTCAATTACCTTTAATGAATTTCCTCTCTTCCGGTCTCCGTTGAAACTTTGACTCCATACAAGGACTTGTTTTTTTTCTGCAGTGAATGCAGGTTTGCTGCACATTCTTCCCGGCTAGTAAAAGGCCCTAAAAATGTTGTGTAAAATTGCTTACCACTTAAAGAAGGGTAATCAGGAATCCATAAATAGCCTGCATTGGCATTTCCTGCTGATTTCATTTTCTCCATTGCATTTATGGCATCATTTTCATTGACGTAGGATGCTGTTACGATAATATAGCAAGGGCCGGCGTAGACAAACTTTTCACTTGCATTTTTTGTTGGGTTGGTGGTGAGAGGGACAGGCTCATTTGCACTGATGTTGTTTTCAGCTTCCGTTTTTGCTTTTTCAATACGCTTTAAAAGCATGGCATTTTTCTTTTCTATTTCAGTAAGATATGTATTTACCTCTGCATACTGCGGCTTATACCAGTCCTGAAGATTGAAGTATTGTTTCATCTCCTCATTGGTAAACAGTAATCCATGTCTTGCATAAATCTCATTGCGCAAAATTTTCAGATCATATTGATTCATTGACTCCAATTCCTCCACAGTCAATATTCTTTGCGATCCTTGCGGATATTTGCCGGGAACTGATAACAAGATATCACCCTGAACCAACTCTGTTGCTTTAGAACTCTTATTAAAAAAAAGGAAATAAATGCCTAAACTCAAACCTATAACCAATATGCAGGCAATAGCGATTCCCGCAAATTTATTTTCTGAAACCTGTTGCTTTGGAGTGGCATTTGTATAAGTACCTGTCGCTTTCTCTGTACCGTTTTGCCCTTTGTCCTGCGGAGGTTTCTCTGAAGTTGCAGAGTAAGAGGTATGCCTGCTATTATCGTTAGTATTTGCTTTTACATCTGATAATTCCGAGTATATATAAGAAAGGTGAAATAATTCATCTCTAGTCATCTGGTCCGGGTTGTTATTTATCAATTGTTCAATATACCAATCGGCTGCATCCGCATAGTAGTTGACTTTCTTTTTTACAATCCCCAGCACTTTATGGCCAACTATTGCTTTCGCAAGTTCATATAATGGGAATAAAAGAACGTACTTAATTAGTTTAGCAAACAGAACTGGAATTCTCACCAGCAATAAAACCCAGGGTTTAGTGGAATTCTGCCCCTGCTCTTCCGCCCAATGGTAGATCCCCAAACCAAAATTTATGAACCTGAAAATAATATCCTGACCCGCATGTGGAAACCAAAATCTGGAAAGAGGCAAAAATCCAATAATACATGATAAAGCCTGAACTGCCCAGATGATACTGACAATTACACCTAATGTTGGGTTGATCAGACTTCCAATTGCAGTTAAAAGACCTAAACTTACCAAACCATAAAAGAAAGAAACAACGGAAAGCATTGCGATATCTTCTTTGAAATCTTCACTCAGCATATCTTTTAGTTTAAACCCATCACTTAACACAACTTCCTTCTCTTCCCATTTATATTTCCTTTCCCGGATGATACTCCACAATTCCCTGAGCGTTTGCTGAATGTTCCTTGCATTTTTCCTTATTATTTCTTCGGGTTCTTCATAAACCGTTTTACATGTTTGGGTGAACGCTTCACCAGCATGATAGGTTCCCTGCAAGAAAGCAGCTATTAACTGGCACGCTTCTTCAATTCTTTGAAACTTCCCTGTATATTCTTTTGTGATTTTCGGGTCGTTCAGATGTGTAACCCTGTCCGGATGCCATCTTTTTTTGGCCTTCTTTTCAATTGACGGAATATCCTGAATGGCTACTTTACTTATATCTGAGATTTCCAGAAGTTCAATTGCAAAATCGAAACTCATTTCCATAAATATTCATTTTGGGAATGTGATAAAGTTTCTTTTTAAAAAGCCAATTCGAATTGTTGGATGAAGCCTGTCATTTTCCTTACTGCTTAGTTCAGTCAATCATAATGTTGCCTGTCCGCCCTGGCGATACTTCTGTTAAATTATCCTAATTGTTTTGGTAAGGTAATGGAAGAGTTTTCGAAGCTAACTCACTTGGAAAGAAGAATATAAATTTAAAAATATTTTTTGGTTTAGTGTAACGTTTTTTCACCCTCTCCAATACCGTGTTTTCACCCTTTTTAACCAGCATCTGCCTAATGATGTTATCTTTCGAACACGGATAGGGTAGTTCTAGTGCAAATTTCTATGTTTTTGTAAAAGGTGATAAATAAAACAATACTACATCAGCATATGTCGGTATTGCATGCGGACCCAAACCAGCATCTTTTGGATAAAAGCAGGATTCTGCCATAGCTTGAAAAGTTCCTTATTCCGGTCACAAGCATTGACCCATTCATCAAGGTATTTTTCCTCTACTATGTTATTCAATCCCTGCTGATGACGTGTAATTAGTCCGGCAATAATCCATAAGTCAATGGCTTCATCGGTTTCGATCAATAACTGGTCAGGATCAAATACATTACTATCTACCCCACTGGTCAATTCAGCGAATACTTCCATATTATCATTTGAGGCAGTGACCCACTCATCCAATTCATCTTTTTGAAGATGGGTAAGGCAGTTATGTAAATACCCGATTATCAGGCGGGCTGCGTGAAAAGGTATTGTTGAAGTTTCCTTTTCCATAGAAATGGTTTCAGGAAATGAAGGTAATTAAATCCCTGTATCAGATTTCGGTATTGGTAAAAATGGTCTTTGGTTAATGCCCTACAGATTGAAAATCAACTAAATTTGAGCCGTTAATTACGGTATGAACGTTATTCATGCAACGGCTACCTTCATTTGTATTAGTATGGAGATATTAAGTCCTGAAGTAGTCAATTTGCCTGATGCCGCCACTATACCAGGAGGGTAGAAAAATAGCAAACCAAATTTAAAGTCGTATGACCCTTCATGAATTTAAGAGTTTGGATTTTAACGACCAGGCAGCAGCAATCTGGAGTAATGGTGTTTTGCTGGAACACAAGGATGAGGGTCAAACAAGATTTATATTATACAGCATTGATGACTTCTTTGCGGAAATTCATTATAACCAGGAAAGGAATGAGATCACTTGTATAAATAGTCTGGAATCCGATGAAGAATTGCAACCTTATCTGGATAAGATCAATCTTGTGGAATTGCTAAATAAGTCAATATAAAACTATGACTCAATATCAAACGGCGCTCTGTATGCAATAAATAATAATGATAAATTTGGCTGGGGCTATTCAACACCACTATTTGAATCGAAAGTTGGGAGTCATCCTTCCGAGGTGATGGAAGAATTTAATAAATTTCCTGTTCCGGACAAACCCTGGATTGGCACCATCCGGATTGTTGAAAATAATGAGATTATAGAGGAAGATATGTTTGATACATCGTTTGTGAAGGTGGACTAAAGGTTAATTCTGCTAACCCTAAAGTTGAAAAAGTAACTAGGAACAAAGCAGGTCAAATTCAGACCCATGAAAGAAATGCCGGTGTTTTGGACATTCTGGAAAGCGCCAGATGATTTATAAAAGTATTTTAATCAACTATTGTTAGATTATCTGCAACATAAAGGTCTTCCAGCTTTATTTTTTGATTCTGTAATAAAATGTAATGATACCGGAAGAATTTGTCGCTTCGACTGACTATATTTTATAAAAATTGAAACCATTTGAAGATCTGTGCATATCATATCCTGCAAATGATTAGTGGTTTTCTACCGGCCATGATAATTTAATAGATGAACTATTTCTTATTGCATTAAAATTCAGTAAAATAAATGGCAACGACAAACACAGGTTTCATAGGGCCTTTTGTAGTGCGACGATGATAACTGCTGTAGTAGCAGTCGCCAGCAAACCCAATGTTAGCGGCATGTGGTTCTTTGTCTTCCGTAGTCAATTACTGTTATGGTGTGTCATGTTCAACAAGTCAGCTATTGGTAGTGCAAAAGGTTATTGTTTGACTACCTTAGCTCCTCCCCACAACGAACCCGGGTTCGCCCAACGTGGGTACAATTCAAGCATTCTGTCATAAAGTTCCAACGCTGTTGTAGTTTCGGCTTCAATGCGATTGAAGTCACGAAGATATTTAGCTGTAAGAGCAATTGTTTCGGGAGCATCAGAAAGTTGTGGCTGCTTGTGTCCCGAAACTACTACAACAGGATTTAGTGCTTCTAACTTTTCGGCTGCTTTAGCCCAATGTTCACGAGATTCGGCACTGGTTTCCGCAGTGAAAGGGTGCGTGTGGTTATATACAACATCGCCAGCAACTACCAACCCTATGCTCGGAACCCATAAGCTGGTAGAATGTGCAGTATCTGTATGCCCTGTATCAATGACTTCCAAACGATGCCCTTCTAATTCTATAAAAGTATTTTCCAGTACAGTAGGGTAAACGCTTGACGGAATTTGCCCAGGAAAGAGCTTTTCCCAAAAATTTTCTCTATAGACGGGTAAATCATTAATCGGAGCGTCCGCAACTGTTTCTTTAGTCCCAACTGCAATAGTATTTGGAAATGCTTTCAGCAACTGCCCCACACCCAACCAATGGTCTCCATGACCGTGTGTGATATAGATGTGTGTCAAATTGCGATTAAACGACTTTACCCAAGCTACTAAATCTTCATTCTGAGAGATAAAAGTAAACGTATCCACGAGCACAGCATCGTGTTCTCCATAAATAAGGGTTGCCGAGTTAGACACCCATTGTAAATCTTCCGGTCCGTGAGGTAAATCTCTGGTAACACCTTGACGAACTGCAGTTTTTACTTCATATGAAAGTTTTGTATTTTTTTCCATTTCAATTAATTTTTTATTTGGTTGACGATGCAAAATTAAATATTAATTTTAGATGATGAAAGTACTTACGAAATTGTTTTATACTTACCAAAAGGAAAGTAATGAGAAAAGAAAATTCAACCGCCTTCATAAATGAC
>JAATGJ010000030.1 GCA_015654695.1 Chitinophagales bacterium
GCGATTGGCCATCAAATATAGACCTGTTCTTCTACCACCAGCGACCACAGGTGATGAATGATATGCGTTTCACCGGTGGGTTTTATCATGTATAGCCAGTTTTGCAGATAGGTCCAGAGCCAGAATTGATTGTCCACATAATATTGTAATGTTGAACGGAAGAAACCAAGGCCTGGTAAGATGACAAGAAACAAAAGAAGAGCAAGATAATACAAGGGAAAAATGCGCAATACCCGTCGTATGTAAAAATGAGACAACCCTTCCTTCCTGTCCCGCGACCGCAACAATATATCAGTAATAAGAAAGCCGGATAATACAAAAAACAAGTCCACTCCCAGCCAGCCAAAAAAGAAATAATTGATGAAACCGAAATTGTGATAAACAACTACCAGCAGAATAGCCAGCCCTCTTAAGCCATCCAGGGCAGGGTAGTAAGGCCTGTTGGGGTTTTCAGCAGTCATGCAGAGAATGGAAATGGGTTAGTTATTTCTCTTTCAAAGATATACTTCTGAGCAGATACTTGCCAATTATATCAAATTCAAGATTGACCGTATCGCCGGCGTGTACATCTTTTATGCTGGTGTGTTCAAATGTATAAGGGATGATGGCTACGGCAAAGCTTTTTCTTTTTACATTAAATGCTGTAAGGCTGATGCCATTTATACATACAGAGCCTTTTTCAATTATCAGTTCCGCAAATTTTTTGGGAAATTCAAATTCAAATTCCCAGCTTCCTTTCTTGTCAGTTCTTTTTTTGCAAATGCCTGTTGTGTCCACATGTCCCTGCACGAAATGCCCATCCAGGCGCCCGTTTAATGCCAGGCATCGTTCAATGTTTACCAACGTACCGGGTTGCCAGGAACTAAGATTGGTCTTTTTAAGTGTTTCATCAACGGCTGTTATTTTATGAAGACTTCCTTCTATTTCCTCTACAGTGAGACAAACCCCATTGTGACTGATACTTTGATCCACTTTAAATTCAGCCGAAAGAGGCGATTCTATCCAAAATGTCCTGTTGGAACCACTGGAAGTGATCTTTTTAACGGATCCAACAGCCTCTATGATACCTGTAAACATGGCTGCAAATTAGGTGTTATTACTGTTTTCTTATATGCAATTTCAACGGGAATAAACTTTTGCACCCTTAAACTTTCCAACTTTGAATTTTTCCCTTTATCTTCGCAACTCTAAAATCTAAAAAATACCAGGGAGGTATATAATATGCTAATAATTGACTCAAAAGATTGCGAAAACATAGACAAAGCGCTGAAGAAATACAAGAAGAAATTCGAGAAATCCAAGGTATTACTGCAGTTGCGTGAACGCCAGAGTTTCATCAAGCCATCGGTAAGACGCCGCGGCCAGGTACTTAAAGCGATCTACAAGCAAAATATTGTCAGTGGCAAGATAGAAGGGTAAGTTCAACTATTCCGAACTTCACTCCTCACGGCTTTAAAAATATCAGATAGCTGCCCCGATACAGATTGGGGCAGCTATTTTTTTTGTTTAATTAAGCTGTAGCTTTATCAGCGTTTATGTCTTTACTAACCCGACCGGACATCCAATCTTTTCTTGACTACCTTCAATTTGAAAAAAGGTATTCTGTTCACACTGTCATATCCTACCAGGCTGACCTTACAGCCTTTTTTGCTTTTCTTGATGTTCAATTCGGGAAACTACAATTAAAAGATATTTCCTACAGTTTTGTCCGGAGTTGGCTGGCTGATCTGAAAGAAAAAGGGATATCCTCTAAATCCATTGGTCGTAAAATATCCAGCCTCAAATCTTTTTTTAAGTATCATTTAAGGACAGGGAATTTGGAAACAACACCCATGACAAATGTTATTACTCCCAAAGTTGGCAAGCGATTACCTGTTTATGTAAAAGAGGATGAGACAAAAAAACTTTTGGAAACACTGAACCAGTCAACCGAAGATTGGAAAACCCTGAATGCGAAAATGCTGATCGTTCTTTTCTATAATACCGGCATGCGATTAAGCGAACTGATAAACCTGAAGGAGAAACAACTGGATATGGGAAGATCGCAGATAAAAGTTCTGGGAAAAGGAAATAAAGAACGGATAATACCTGTAAGTAAAGCGGTGATAAAAAATATCGGTGATTACAGGCAATTAAAAAAGAAAGAATTTGAAAATACAGGTGATTCATTACTGGTAACAGAAAAAGGCAAAAAGCTATATCCTAAATACGCTTATCTCTTAGTCAGGGAATATCTTGGCCAGGCAGGTACATTGGATAAAAAGAGTCCCCATGTACTTCGTCATACATTTGCCACGCATCTCATGAACAGCGGTGCGGAATTGAATGCTGTAAAGGAGTTGCTGGGTCACAGCAGCCTGGCTTCTACACAGGTTTATACACATAACTCCATTGAGAAGCTAAGAAATGTTTATAAAAAAGCACATCCCAAAGCTTAAATTATCCACCTTACTGCAATAAAATTTTACCGTTCTTTTGTTTGAAAGAACCCATTAATTGCGTAATTTCATATCCGAAGCTTTCCCAGGGCTTCACAACCAACTTTAAGTTCTTTTATTTATTGTTTCACTGATTAAAATCTTACGATTATGAATGTAAACATTCAGACAGTTCGTTTTGATGCGGACACAAGGTTAGTAGAGTATATCAACCGTAAACTGGAAAAACTCGGCACCTTTCATGACCGCATCATCAAAGTAAGTGTGTTCCTGAAACTCGACAACGTCGTGCATAACATTAAAGACAAGATCGCAGAGATCAGAGTACACGTACCCAGACACGATTTTTTTGTTAAATCAACCAGTAAATCTTTTGAACAATCTTTTGACGATGCGTTTGAATCCATCGTCAGCCAGATAAAACGAAAAAAACAAAAGCAAGCCGCGTAAAAAATTAAAAGACCTCTCCGGGGGTCTTTTTTATTTGCTGATTTTCAGGAGAAAATTCTTTCTCAAAATTTTTACAATATCTAATTTCCCTTACCTTTGCCTTCCCAAAATTTGGGGGTAGTTCTTTATTGTCTTTTCCATCGTGGTTTGCACAGGAAAGATTTTTATTATAATCGCCGAAGTAGCTCAGTTGGTAGAGCATCCCGATAGTAATGGGGAAGGCTGGGGTAAAAAAAAGATTTTTGAAATAGCAAAATGAAAAAATTTGCCGAAGTAGCTCAGTTGGTAGAGCAACTGATTTGTAATCAGTAGGTCGGGGGTTCGACTCCCTTCTTCGGCTCATGAAAAGAAGTAGCTCAACGGTAGAGCATCCCGATTTATATCGGGAAGGTCGGGGGTTCGACTCCCTTCTTCGGCTCGTAAAAGGTAAGTATCAGGTCAGAAGTACGAACTACAAAAATCTTTGTAGTTCAGATTTCAAACTTCGTACATAGCTTGGGCAGATGGCCGAGTGGCTAAAGGCGACAGACTGTAAATCTGTTCTCTCACGAGTACGGAGGTTCGAATCCTTCTCTGCCCACAGTTCTTTGCAAACCGGATTAGCCTCCGGTTCACCAGCGGAAGTAGCTCATTTGGTAGAGCGATAGCCTTCCAAGCTATAGGTGGCGAGTTCGAGCCTCGTCTTCCGCTCAGGATGAGACCGGTCATATAAGTCAAATTAGTCAATGGGGTCATTCAAATTTGACTTATATGACTTACTGACTTCAATGACTGATCAAAAGCCGTTGTAGCTCAGTGGTAGAGCACTTCCTTGGTA
>JAATGJ010000128.1 GCA_015654695.1 Chitinophagales bacterium
AACACGGACACTTTCGAACCATGCGATTGTCTGCTTTACTTTACGCAGTTCTTCGAAATAATCGGCATACAGCTTTCGCTGTTTTTCCACCCAATCCGATATTTCGTCCAGCCTTAACTTCGACATCGTATTCTCCAGCGTCTTTTGTGCATTCTGCAGCCAGATCGTTTTATTCTGCAGGCGCTGTACTTTCAGGTCAACAGCTATAATAACTTTTTTGATGGCTTTCTTGATAATCGCCAGGATAGGTATCTGCGCTTCCGTTTTTTGTACTGGCAGTACCACACAACACAGGAACAATCCCCCAATGGCCAATAGCTTTTTCATACTCCATTATTTTATTTTTTTATACCGGGTTGATCCGGAAAACAAAAGACCTTTATTGAAATCAAAAGAAAATAAAACCGCGGTCTCCGATTCCTGCAACAACCCGTGTACTGGATCAAAAATTCTCGAAGTAGTTACCCGTTTGTATTCAGGGGAAATAGCAACGCCATCCAGCACCCGTTCATACTTCCATTTTCGTACTATCTTATATTCGCCCGTAGTTTTATTTTGCAGTGATAGCATCAAAGTATCATATTCGGTTCCATACTCATGCTGCGAAAAACGTATATACATGCCGGGAATAAATTTCTGTATGGCTTCGGTTTGATATTCCCGGCAACTGCATAATACAAGAGCGATCAGGTGAAGCAGTAACAAGTACTTCATTCCTATATCAGTTGACGGTTAAAGCACAGCCGTTACAGCCACCTTCACACCAGTAAACGCGGTAACCTAGAAAGCCCCAGCTTTTCTTTATACAGGTTCCTCCGGCTGTATTGGTGCATTCACAACTGGCAGAAGTTTCGATAATTTCTATTCCTCTCAATTGTTTCACTTGAGCCGGCGCTAGTATATAGAAGGATACGCCATATAGCCGCACAGTAACGTACACATAAGCCCGGCTTTTTTCTATACTCGTAAAATCTGGAAGCGCCAGGTGTTTGTAGAGGATATCATATTGTACTTTGATCTTTGCCTGAACATCCGAACGGGAAAAAAATACTTCCATACCGCCTTCACTTAAAGAAGCCTTCTCAAAAACATTATCTTTCCGCGCTTCAGGTTGATCTTGGAGAAGGTTAATTACGCCCACGATCTTATAGCTGTTCGCGGTTAGGCTGCCGGTACAGGAGCCGGTGCAACTTTTATGCAAACAACCAAAACCACCTGCGTCTTCCTGGTAAAAAACCTGGCAGGCTGTTCCGTCGGATGCAGAGCAAACACATTTATAAGTACCAATATTGCTTACAGGTAAAGTCCTGCTTTCCGGGCTGGTTGCCAGGAATGAATAACCTTTTGGAAGTTCCACACGGATGGCTGAAGCATCTTTTGCCACCGTAATTCTTGTTCCCCTGGGCAGCAGAATACCGGTTTCGCCAGCCTTAACCGGAACACGGGAAACAAAACCTTGTTCCGTTTTTACCAGTACATTTTCTTTTGAAGTTTCGTAATTCCTGTCCGTCTTATTTTTACCACAGGAAAAAAGGAAGAATGATAGAGCGAGGGTTAAATAAATTGTTTGTTTCATACGAATTTGTTTTATGGTTATAAAATAATTTTCCTTTTATCAGCTGCTTTCCCGGATATCTCCGGCCATAGCAGCCAATGCTTTTTGCATATCGCCTCCAAAACGTTCAGCGTACTGCATCAGCTTTACTTTTTCAGTCTCTTCAGTAGTATACGCCAGGTATTCTTCTAACGATACTTCCGTACGGTAAACCTTCGACAATACACCCCCAAGAGAAATGAATACTTCCTTATACTTCCTGGATGGATCATTAGCTTTATTGATGGATAATACCAAAGCCTTCTCTTTTTCTGTCAGCCCCAATAGTTCCTGTATTTGGTCAAACTTGTTTTGGTATTTACTTTGATCAAGCAAAATCTTACAATCGGAATTATTGATGATAGCCTGCTTCACAACAGGGGAAGAAATAATATCTTCCACTTCCTGCGTGACAACGATGGCTTCGCCAAAGAACTTCCGGACTGTCTTGAACAAATATTTTATGTACTCTGCCATGCCTTCCTTGGCAATAGCTTTCCAGGCTTCTTCTATTAATATCATTTTACGTATGCCTTTCAGTTTGCGCATTTTGGAAATAAAAACCTCCATGATAATGATGGTAACTACGGGAAACAGTATAGGATGATCCTTGATATTATCTAATTCAAAAACAATAAACCGTTCCTTCAACAATTCGAGATTTTCCGTTGCATTGAGCAGGTAATCAAACTCTCCTCCCTTATAATAAGGACGCAGCACATAGACAAAATTTGAAACGTCAAAATCCTTCTCCTTGACTTTATCTGTTTTCAGCACTTCAACAAATACCGATTGAAGGAATTCATAGAATGTATTGAAGCAGGGAAATAGCGAATCATCCTTTTCTAATCTTTCGTAATAAAGCTGGAGGGCATTGGACAAGGCGACATACTCTGACCGGTTGAAAGTTTCATTGTCCTTTTTCCAAAGGGCCAGCAACAGTGTTTTGATGCTTTCCTTCTTCTCGGTATCGAGAACGTCGCCTTCTCCAATATAAAACGGATTAAAACGGATCGGGTTCTTTTCGTCATAGGTGAAATAATAACCATTCACCATCTGGCAAAGTCCCTTGTAACTATGCCCTACATCAACTAAAACAATATGGGTTCCCTGTTCATAATAGGAACGCACCATGTGATTGGTAAAAAAAGATTTGCCACTCCCGGAGGGACCTAATATGAATTTATTGCGGTTGGTGCAGACGCCTTTCTTTATCGGTTCATCCGACAAGTCGACATGAACCGGTTTGCCGGAAAGGCGGTCGCCCAACCTGATACCAACAGGACTTAAAGAACTGCGGTAATTAGTTTCAAGGTTCAAAAAACAACAAGCCTGTTCGGCGAACGTATCAAACGAGTCATTCATAGGAAAGTCTGCTTCGTTTCCTGGTATGCCCGCCCAGAAGATCTGCGGTGCTCCGTCCAGCTCCTGCTTCGGAACCGCATCCATCTGGGCTAAGGCTGAGGATACCAGGTTGCGAACATCTTTTATTCCGTCTTTATTATCTGTCCATACCAATACATTAAAGTGTGCCTTGACCGGTAGTCGTTGCTGGCCGATGGCTTCATTCAAAAACTCGTTAGTAGCGTCCCTGGATATTGCATTTTCTCTTGAATAGGCCGACAGGGATTGAAGCCTTAACCTTTTACTTTCTAATTTTTGAATGGTCTTTTGCTGATCATCAATAAAAATATACTGATTGAAAATATGATTGCAGGGAAGCAATTGTCCAAGAGGTGAGGCAAAACCAACAGAGAACTTCGTTTTATCCGTTGAATATTTATCATAGTTGATGCGGGAGCCGCAATAAGCCGGTAAGTCCTGTGCATCAGCAAGGGTAAATAGCTGGCAATGATTGTTGCCGATTTGTATTCCTTCTTTAAAACTGATATCGCGTAATAAGAAATTTCGTTCATTAGGTTGCAGGTTCAGGTAGCGTTCTACAAGTCCGCAATAATTTCCGTTACCACTCAATTCATCATCAGCAAGTCTTTTTAATTGCAGGTAACCACTGTCCTGTAATATCCGTTCAAACTGGCCTGCACTGCCCAAAAAGTCCTGGAGCAATTGCGGTTTTACTGTTTCTTCAGGCACAATGGACCGCCGCAAAAGATTGGAGAATAAAGAACTGCCCTGTTTCCGGTTGGACGGTTTCTTGGTCAGCATAATATAACACTGGTGATCCAGGTAGGGTCGCTCATTAAAGAATCGTTCACTGCTCGCCGTCAAAAAACTTTTATCTTCCTTCGTGAAATTGGCAGCATATTTTGTTTCGGTAAACCAATCCTGTTTATGAAAAATTGAATGCCGGGGTAATATCTTGATGGCTTTGATCAATGCCTGGTGCAGGGCTTCGTATTCCTGGTCAGACATAGTGAACAGTTCCGGTAACGTTACTTCATAGGCAATCGTTACATCTCCCTGTTTGGATAAAATGCAATCATGCTCCACGCCGAAAATAGGTAATATGTCTTTTAATTCTTTTTGCATTTGTTATACCGGTCAGGAATGAATTAAAGTTGATTGGTCAGTACTTAAGTTGAGCGTATGTTCTGTCGCCCGGCCTCCCTCTCCCGTTGGAGAGGGAATGAGAGTGAGGCCTGTAAAAATTCTTCTCGAATAAGATTTGATTGTTTCCGGGATACTTCTTTTAGCGATACTTTTCATCATGCCGTGCTGCCCGTATTTACGACTGAGTTTATAGACGTGAATAAATAGCCCTGTTCCGGAGATAATGATTATGCCCAGGCAAATGAATGTATTGACACCGCATATATATAATACGGCGAATAGGATCAGTAAAGCCAGCAGTCCGCCGCCGAGATACCAGATGTATTGGGCTTTCAATCCTTTAAATTCAATGGGTTTATTTATTCCCTTATTGATCGTATAGACGCTTGTTGCCATAATTCATTTTTCATGTAGTCCGTCAACTCCCCTCCTGCTTTTTAGAACGGGTTGGATCCGGAGATTTAATTCTCATTCCGGGTTTGAAGCTTTAAATTCTCATTCTGCTGCTTCGTCTTACTTTTTGAACCGGTGCTTGCTTTTCATCCTTGGATTCCATTTTAATAACCGGCGCTTCTTTTATCTCCTCTGATTCTCTTGGTGCAGACTTCTCTTTTTGGGTATGTTCTTCCTCCTGCTTTAATTTATTCTCCTGGATCTTAAGGCTTATTTCCCGTTCAAGTCTTGACAGGTCCTGCTTCATTGTTTTCAATGCTTCTTCTTTCTCAAATGGTTTTTCTAAAAGGTTCCTGAGTACCGGCATATTGATATTGAGTTCCTGCAATTCTTCCAGGTATTGCTCCTTTATCTTCCCGCAACGGTCAAGTGCATGTAAAAAATGTCTGGCTGCCAGTTTCGGGTTATCTGTTGTAGGATGGCCCTGGTTATAAGTATATTTTAATCCTCCGTCCGCATGCTGCACATAAAAAGCATTGTGATAACGGTAGGCAAATAGTCCTTTTTCCACAAAGCTTTCTTGTTGCTGCCGGATATAACAATCAAACCCATAGAGTGTACCGATTTTCTGGTCTGTCCCAAAGTCTCCCACTTTAGGGACAACCGAAGGTTGGGAGCGAAGCTCGTTAGAGGGGGTCGGCCTCCAGTCTTTATACAAATGGATAATATAATTACCGATCTGTTCGCTGTCAATACTATTCAGGCCGTTTAGCTGGATTGGATTTACTTTGGTTCCTTCTTTATCATAGGTTAGTTGAGAAGAATAGAAGGTTGAATCCCTGGTGATTTGCGAAAGGATATTCTCTGCACGGGAATGATCTGTCTCCAGTCTCTCCAGTTGAAACCTTGATTTGGCCATCTCTTTAAAATGAACCGACCGAAGGCTTTCCAGCACCGCCACTTTTTTCTCCAGCTTCGATTTTTCCAGCAGGGTGGTATCACCGGAAAGAATAGCGATGTATTCCGAAAAGTTCATCCCGCTTTTTTCATCCAGTGCCCCTTCATCAATCGTCCGTACATTCAGTTCGCAATTTTTCATCTGGGAAATAAACGTCTGCTTATTCTTCAGCAGGTTGAATTTGTAATTATCAAGTGACTGCTCGACAGCATAGATATAATTCTTTACTTCATTGCCATAATGTTCCTTTGCAATTAGATTTCCCTGTCTGGCGCCACGGCCGTTTCGCTGTTCGAGTTCTGAAGGTTTCCAGGGAATATCGAGATGGTGCATCGCCACTACCCGTTGTTGCACATTTAATCCGGTTCCTGCTTTATCCGTGCTGCCTAATAATATTCTTATCTGCCCGTTATTCATTTTACGGAACAGTTCTGGTTTCTTCAGGTCTGTCCAGTCATGGATAAAAGTTATCTCATGGGCCGGAATAGTATATTCGTTAACCAGTTTATTTTTTAACGCATCATATATATTAAACTCCGCTGGTTTGGGTGTACCCATATCAGAAAAAATGATCTGTGTGCCACGATGAGGAGTTGTATGCGTATAAATCTCACTGATCTTTTTAGCACAGACACTCACTTTATTGCCCGGATGATCATCATATTTAACAGCATCAATCAGCCGCATATCAGCCGACATCTTTTTGGCATAATTGGTAGCGATCAGCATACGACCTTTGTCTTCCTCTTCCGTTAATCTTCTGCGCCCTATTAGTGTGGCATCACCATTCTTAGCAAAGGCCATCAGGTTTTTGATAAATTCTTTTTGTTCTTCCGTCGGAGGAATATTGACTAACTCTTCATTTAAGTTCGGTTTATCCAGCCGGATATGCCTGGCCGTTTTATAATCCGTGATTTCATTATAGAACAAGGCCAGTTCAGGCACTTTGATAAAATGACGGAACCGCTCTTTGGCGATGATTTCGTTGGTAACAGAAAATTCAAAGTCTGTGGTTTTCTTCGCAAACACCACTGCCCAGCCGTCAAAATTTTCAATGCGCTGCCGCTGCATTTCACCCGGGCGCAGGTACTTGAACAGCAGGTACATTTCCGTCAAACTGTTACTGATGGGAGTACCTGATAAAAATGTAACGCAGAGATCAGATTTAAATTTCTCCTGTAGTGTCCTCACCGCAAAAAGCATGTTGAGTGCTTTCTGACTTCCTTCCATATTACCGAGTCCTGCCACGCGGTTATGCCGGGTAGTAAATGTGAGGTTCTTGAATTTATGTGACTCATCCACGAACAAATGATCAATACCGAGATCTTTAAAATTGATGTCGGCATCCTTTTTCTGCTCGATTTTATATAAAACTTCAGAGAGGTTTACCTGCAGATTATTTTTTCTCACCTCTAAACCTTTCATCATTTTTTTTGAAATAGTATTACCCAGGTCTTTCAAGGTTTGCAGGTCTCGTTCCACATTCTCCAGTTCTGCTTCAAAGATTTGTTTTTGTATGTCGGGTGATTGCGGCACTTTTCCAAACTGGTCATGCGTCAGGATAATACAATCCCAGTTATTATTTTTTATCGCATGAAAGAGCCGTTGTCTTTTATCGGGTGTAAAATCAGTTGAACCGGGATATAATATTTTAGCCGAAGGATAAGCTTTGCGGTACACATCAGCGATCTGTGATACATTGGCTTTAAGCGCAATGATCATGGGTTTATGAATAATACCCAGCCGTTTCATTTCATGGGCAGCGACTACCATGGTAAGTGTCTTGCCGAGTCCCACTTCATGATCCACCAATGCACCCCGGTTTTGTATGATCCGCCAGGCAGCATTTTTTTGTGAGTCATAGAGATCGGCGATACCGAGCGCATGGCAGTCAAGTCCGGGAAAACTTAAATGATGGCCATTATATTCCCGCAATACATAACAGTTGAACGTATCATTATAGAGTTGCTCAATCAATTGTTTATCGCGGGCGGGTAATTCCTTCAGCCATTCAACAAATTTTTGCCGGATGGATTCAATTTTCTGATGCGCTAACTGTGTCGCTTCGTTATCGGGTACCCTGATGGTCTTATCACCTGAACTGATTTCATAAGTAAAAAAGGGTGCCGTGTTTTCCAACGCATGCTCCATCGTGGTATGACCATACATCGTTTTACCGTTCTTGGCTGTAACTGCAAACTCTTGCGAGATCTTGGCATTGCTGCGAACCGGTATCACTTTGAAACTGTCCACGGAAGATAAGTAGCTGACGGAAGTATCCATTTCAAAAAGTTCATTGGCAAAACGCTGGTAATAATTCAGCGGTATCCAGCGTTCACCCATATTAAAATCAAGCAGTTCAAACGGTATTTTTTCGGGTTGAACTTTGGTAATGGCTTTAAGACTTCGCTGCAACTGTTTATCGTTAATCGCTGTACTCTTCGCAATCGCCAGCTTGTTCACTACATTACCACTCAGGTATTGATCGGCTGTTTCCCATTCCCCGGATGAAGGATTGATATGAATATGCTGTTCCAGCGCAGCGATTGTTTCTGTTGCCGTATTGCCGGTGGTTTTGGCAATAAAATCAATATCAACTTTTCCTTTTTCATTCAGGCAATGCGCCAAGGCTTCTACCGGGTCATCGGTGGCAAAGGCTTCCTGTTTCTTGAATAGTGGCTGAAAAAAAATATCTGACTTAACATATTGCTCACCTTCTTTTCTTTCCAGCGAGGAGAGTGTAATAAATCCCAATGCATCATCCTGGATATATTTCCGGTTAGAACTTTGATTCAACAAACCTTGTTGAGCCTGGAATTGTTGATAGGCGGTATTCAGGTCTTCCCGCAAAGGCTTATGCTCAACACCTGCGGCACTTTCCTTATCAACCAGTGTAAAATAAATATCACGGACAGTTACATACTGACTATAGAAAACAGTTGTCTTGCTCCCGAATGAAAAAGCTTTGAACTCCGCCTGGTCATGTTCGGTATTAAGGATATGAATGGTTCCCGCAGCCCCCTTATGAATCACCAGGGTTCCTTCCTTGTAGTGTGGTCTTAACCCGCTGAAGAATTCCTGTTTGACGGATAATCCAAAGGCGGATTCAAAATGCTTTTCGCCATCGTAGCGGAAATCATAACGGTAATCTTTTAGTTCTTCCCCTATTCGCTGAAGAGTAGTTCCGAGTGCGGATGCATTCATCCATACCCCGGGGACCCTGATTTCTTTTACATTCGATTGAAGTTTATAAATATAGAAGGGACTGTTCCTCGAACGTGCGGATAATAAAACGATGCTTTCATGTTCCGGTTTTTCAGAAGTACGCACAGCCGCAACAATGCGGGCCGATTGTTTTTGAATAGCTGTACTGTCTTCGGTACTGATATATGCCATTGCCCGGTTAATATTCTCTGCTGGCCCACTGTCAAATAAACCCAACTGTACTCCGTCGGTATCAGTTTTATCTTGCGGCGGTGAAAGAAAAGTCAATTCTATTCCTTCCTTAATTACCGGCTGGTCAAGATGAGACTGCAATTGCAAAAACTCTTTCTCCTTAACTCTTTCAGTAAAACCGCTACCCATAACAGCGGATAGTTTTTCAGCAATCGCTTGGATATCTCCTTTTTGCCATACGGTCTGATGGGCATGGCCATATTGGTTCCTGCCTGCTTTTATTTCATTACCGCAGATAATTTCCGGGTGCTGAAAAATATATTCATTTAAATGATATTTCCCGAATTCATTTTCCTGTTCAATTGTTGCAAGTAATAAATGCTCATCATCCGATAAGCCATTCTTTGCTTCATTTTTCTGAACGATCAGCAAATGATTGGGTGCTTCAGTGTTCCCCGTATCTTTCATCAGGTTATCCGGCATCACGGAGAGACTGATAAAATCCGATTTTGAAAAAAGATATTCTCTCGCTCCTTCATTGGAAGGACTATTGAGAAAAGCGTCCGTGGTAAGAAAAGCCAGGATACCGCCATCACCGGTTTTATCAATTCCCCTTGCGAAAAAGTAATTGTGTATTTTATCACCAATCACCGGTGAAGGATAGCCGTTATCAAAAACCTTGAAATTGCCAAAGGGAATATTGCTGACGACCAGGTCATATTTACCGTTATCATCATCAGGTGTATCCTCCAGCCCGGAAACATGGACTTTCGTTTCAACCGGCAATGCTTTTGATATAGCCTGTAATACCTTCCCGGTAAGTATGTCTTTTTCTATTGCCGTTACCTGTTTCAGTTCCTTAAAACTGGTAATGGCTTCGCTGATAAAAATACCTGCACCGGCACTTGGTTCATATAAGTTTTTGACAGGGATATTTTGTTCCTTGAGTACAGTAAATAATGTTTGGGGAACAATGGCAGGTGTATAAAACGCAGTCAGCACACTGTTGCGGAGTGAATTGACAATAGTCTTGCAGGTAGATGCACCAAAATTTGATTTCAATAATTCATGCAACTCAATGATACCTTCATATAACCGCAGATCTTCTTTGGTGGCGCCCAGTTCCTTCCAGGCCTCTTTCGGACCATGCGGATAAAGTATCGCTTTTATGCCTCCGAATCCACTGTAACGTTGTAGCATTACCAGTTCTTCAGCTGAAGGAACTTTATCCTCCAGCGCAACCCGTATCGCTGCAATATTATCATTCAGTTTATGTAAAGGATTATACGCCATATTCATTACTCACTTATCATCCTGAGTTTATCGAAGGAGAGTTTATCGAATGACCCGTCCACTTTAAGGTATTCATGTATTGCTCCCGTTATTGCATAGCGCAGGTAGCGAATATCTTCATTATCGGTTGAAAATTTCAGTTCATCAAACACCGGGTCACAGGCGGCGATCATATTGATCAATTCGGTAGTCAGAATTCCATCTTGCTCCAGCCGGTCGTATGCATGTGGAAAATCTTCTTCCAGTAATGTTTGGAGATAGTTGAAGCGGGAAGGAAGTAGTACACGGGTCAGTTCCGCCATACATAGTTCTTCAACCACCGAAGGAGAGTTGTTTTCAGACAGCAATTGCCTGGTAAACTCATGTAACGACAAGACATTCTCCTGCAGGTAATCCGTCAGCCTGTTTTCTTCGAGCAGAATGAGCAGCAGGTCTGGGTTATTGTCCCGGATATAATCATGTAACCTTTTTACCAGTATCTCTTGCATCGCATTTAAGTTTCTTTTTCAATAATCCCTCTCCAAAATGATCTGCGAAGCCTGCCTTCTTCCTTCTCTTTCAGGAGAAGGTGGCCGAAGGCCGGTTGAAGCAGAGCGGTTGGTGTGAGGCTTAATTCTTAATAATTATCTTTTTTGAAAACACATTATTTTCCGACCTGATAATAAAGTAATAAAGGCCGGCCCGTAAATTGGATAGTTGAATGGTTTGTAAAAGGGAACCTCCAGGATGCTGTATTTCTTTTATTATCGTTTCTTGTCCTGCATCATTGACCAATACAACAGCATACCGGCCTCTTGATAAATCATTCAATTGAAATGTTACATGGCTATTTATAACAGGATTGGGATATACAGATAAAACAGGAATGGAAGCGGAAGAATTGATATGGATACGGACAACTTCGCTGTAAAGGCTCTGGCCACTGTTCTCCACCGCCCTGATGCGGTACAGTACCTGATCTCCGGCAGGGACATCAATGTCGATATATTCATAGTCGCCCCGGTTGCCATTATTGAATAGAGGAAGGATTTGTCCCACAGGCTGAAATGAATTTCCATTGACCGCCCTCTCAATGATATAATGCAGGATGTCAGATTCAGTCAGGTTCGACCAGGTTATTTTTACGCTGCCTGTTCCAAGGGCTGTTGCTTTTACATTGTCAAATGTTACGGGTAGAATAGCCAGCACAGAATCATGGGGAAGCACTCCCCGGATGATCACTTGCTGGGTACTATTATAACAGGAAAAGGAATACCAGTTCAAGGGTGGCGTTGCTGGAACCGGCCACGTAAAATTTACATTACCGGGAAAAATGAAAAAAGGATTTGGCCACATATAATAAGGAAGGCAAACATTGGGTGCCGGAAAACATTCGATGGCCGCACCCGATCCAAAGTCAATATCCCAATAGGAAACGGTGATAAACCCGCAATCAAGCTCATGGCCGTTGACAATATAATGGGTAGCTGCATGTGGATCGCAATCAATCCAGTTGGCATGGTATGAATTAAAATAAGATACAGCCATAGGCGCTGGCCATGGGTAACCCGGATAGTTATTACCACTTGAATCAAGCACTCCTCCTGTAAGGCTTCCGTACTGCAACCCCAGTTTATAAACCCAGATATCATAATTGGATAAACTGATCGGAGTATAGATACCTTCGGGACTTACATCAAAAAATGAAAGGATCAACCGGTTCTCCCGGCCAGGCAGATTCGGCGAATGGTCAACCATTCTTGACTCCGTATACCGCGCTCTTACACCAATATATTGTGAAAAACAAACAGCATACATAAACTGTATTATCAGCAAAAGAATAAATTTTATTTTCATAAGTGTTGATTTAATTTTTAAAAAATCTTTATCAATAAGCCCCTCCTTCGGAGGGGTTGGGGAGGCCTATACTCCAAAGAATGACCTGATCACGGTGGCTACCACTACCAAAAAAACACAGGAACCAAACCATGCGGCAGCAATTTTCCCGGTATCAGGATCGCCGCTGTTCCATTTGTTATATACTTTTACTGCTCCGATTAATCCAACGATAGCGCCGACAGCATACATGAGATTCGTGCCGGCGGCGAAATACCCTCTCACTTTAGTATTGGCTTCATTGATACCCGCATTACCATCCTGTGAAAACGCCATCGCGCTCAGCAGGATAAATAATACCATGTAAGCAAGTTGAATTTTTTGCTGCCTGCCTGACTTGATTTTACACATCTTCAATTTCATTTTCACTAGTCATAAAATTTGATTTCAAAAGTTCCCTGCCCGGTTCCTCTCCTTACGGGAAGAGGCCGGGAGGGAACCCTGCACCTGCGCTCACCACACCTGCCCAACCTCCTCTTCACTCAGGGAAACAGCGCATTTATCTTTCGATTCGAAAATTATCAGGCTATTAATGGCAGGCTGGTATTGACTGTCTTTGATACCGGGATGCTTTTTGGCGATTTGTTGTAACCCGAAAATGATTTCGTTTTTTGCAGCCCTGGCATAAGAAGCCTGTTCAAGGTAGGCGCTCATTTCACTGGTAAATGATTGCACCACCGGGAATAGTTCGTCTTTACTTTGATCTTGGGAAAAAGTAGTTAAAGGACTGGCCGGAGCTATAGCTTTTTGAACGGCCAGTCGCTGGAAAATATCGCTGCGGTAATACACCCACAGCACGTACGCATAATAGATCACTGTAAGAATGATCAGGACAGACCAATAGCTGCCCCAGCTGATATTGTTTACCATACTTCACAATTTTTCAAACACACAAAAACAATAGTCCATTATAAGATATGGCTCACACTATAATATTGACAACTTATCATTAGCCGGTTTTTTACCCGCTGATCCGGTAAGATTATCAATCACAAATCCAATAGTCAGCAAACCAAATAAAACGAATGTTACCTGCGGCACCAATTGATCAAAGGTTCCTGCATTATAACCCTGCCTGTCATTATAAAAGAAAAAGAACAGGGATAATGATAAGCAGGCAGCTCCAATTATATTTAATACTGGTTCGATAAGATACTTTTTGGAACGTTTAAACTTAATATAACTAAACAGGATCAACAAGACACCTGCCAGCGCCAGCATCGCATGAACACCGCCATGCGGCAACGCAAGTAACAAGTATAATATATAGAACCCGCCGAAATGTTCACCACTGATCAATACAAATAAAAAACTACCAATCAGCAGAACCGGATGTGTAAGTATTTTAATCGCTTTCATAATGATTGTTTTAAAATACAAAATTAATTACAGGGACCATGACTTTGACCCACCAGGCCAAATATGGGGATCACAATATTGGCAGCTGCCGGACCGCCGGCATTTTTCATTTCTGTCAGTTTATTATATAATCCGTTGGGAGTGCTAGTGCCGCCAGCCGCTTCACCACCGGGTATATCATAACGCTCAATATTCAGGTGTTGCTGCACATTAACTGTTTCATTAAAAACGTCCAGCGCCCAGTCAGTACAGTTATATTCATCAATATCATATTTTATAAAATGCGAGAGATAGAGAATTCTTATTACCGCGTTTTGGACCTGTTCAGCCGTCAGGTTAACTTTATAAGAAGCATTGAACTCGTGCCCCTGGTTATCTACCCACTTACCATCAATAGGCGCAGGACTGATAGTCGTCTTCCAGCCGGTCTTTGGATAGAAACCGATATTCTGCGAAACGGATTGACCACCATTTTGTTTGCGAAGCTGTATAAATGTATGACCTGGAGAACCGTTACTCCAGTCGAAAAACTTAGAAGGATCACCATTCACAGGAATATCAGTAAATATTTCGATGGAACCTGTGGCTCCGCCATTGGGGATATCAGTAAAGCATTTCATATATTTAGCCAGGTCAATGGCGGGATCGTCATACTGGTTCTCAAAATCTATCTGAATAGGTTCATCAATATAGATAACTGATCCGCCAGAACCATTTCCACTACCTGATCCTGCATTACCTGAGTTACTGCCGCCCCCTCCTCCACCGCCTAGTCCGTCAAAACTATAAAAGCCATACCCAACACCATAGTCAAAATCGTTGAAAAAACTAACAACCGATATCCATGTTGACCAGGATATTCCACCTGACGAAGGATAAGAAGCTGTGATCACAACCTCCGGCAACTCTACAAAAGGATCTGGCTGTACAGTAAGCCTTTGAGTGCTCAGTGCGGTTAATGGCATTAAAAAAGCTTCCACAAATCCGTTAGTAATGGCGGATCTCACCATTAAATTACGGCGAAGCCCTTCAATTAAAACAGATCCGTTGTACTGATGTCTTTCATTGATGGAACCATTCAGAGAGATGATTCTACCTTTCAGGCATTCGCCTTTTTCGTTGGTTTGCAGCAGTACAAAATCACTGGCAATACTTTTTTGTTTAAATCCAATCCGCAGGACAATTATATTACCGCTATCAATATGCGTTTTAATGATTCGCGTAAAATCAAGTGATGCAAAATCTGCAGTACCCATACTGTCTTGCAAAGATGTTCGTACATTCTTTGCATACTGGGAATCATCCGGCGTTTTTGAAAATTCCTTTTGACAGGAAACCGTGACCAGCATGGTAAGGAAGATAAAAAAGATCAGGTGCTTCATAACGTTTGGTTTAGAGATTAAAAATAGTGTTGACAATAGCCTGTTAGAATTTAGATTTCAAAAGAAAAAATCTATGCAGACTTTTGATCAAGCTACCGCAATTGAAAAGTTGATAAGTTTCTCAAGTGGGAGAAAATATTTTTCAGTGTATAAACAGGTTGGTTAATAACTTACATTTCTTAGTTGTACAAATATGACCTCGGCATTGCCTATGCTGGCACCCTTTAACTTTATGAATTAAAACATAATAAGGGGTGAAATGAAAAAGAACAAAGAAATCCGCAATGAGGAAGAGGAACACAATATCTGTTGGGAGAAAATTATTGTTACGGAAAAAGAACATGAAAGGGTTGGTGGGATCCTTTTCAGCAACCGCATACAGGCTATATTTGCAAAACGGCATGAAATTAAAAGTAATCCACGATGATTTTACTATTAACATGCATGAAACAAAGTAAGAATAAATTATGTCAATGAAATCCAAGAAAAAAGCAACCCCGCGCATAACGATTGAAAGTCTGGCCAAATTCCTCGTCGAAAAAAAACACGCCGGATATGATCTGGATTTCGATAAATCCGTCGAACAAATTGGTAGCGGGGCTTGGTTCACTCTGAAAATATTGTCAAAAGAAGGTAAATTAATCCGTGTATACCTTGCAACTATAACCGATAAACCCATCTCTGAAAATTCACAACCTTTCAACGCGGATATGATGGGACATCTGAGAAAACATGAAACTGATCCGCTGGAAAACTATTATTTCGCATATATCCTGTTAAATGAAAAAGACCAGCCACATGAAGTTCAGATCTTTTCTTTACCAGAAAAGTTTCGGGAGTATTGAGGACCGGGTTACTTGTTACGCTTATTTAATAACCGTATGAAATAATCTATTAGCTAATCAGGCTTGGCTGGGCGGTTACTCCAGTTAAATATGGATGAAATATTAAACTTGGTGACGATACCGAAACTCAGTTTCTTAAAAGGGGACCGGATATTTTGTGTATCAAGCGGTTTTGCCTTCTCTAGATTATTATTAATATCCGGTAACTCAAGATAGAGTCCTCCCAGGAAGCTACTTTTTTTTCCGACGAAATAAAGACCAATCCCGACATTAGTATAATTCTTCAGAAGGCTCGTATCTCTGCTGAAAAGAGAACTACGCAAATAAAGATTAGCAATCAATCTCGAGGTATCATTTATCCTGAAGTCGCCCACGAGATCTACGTTTAATTGATTAGTCTCTACCCTTCCATACTTCCCGGCATACCCGGTAATTTTCTTTTCAGAAATCAATGCCTGGTTCCCGGTAGTATCAGTCGTTCTTAATGTATATTCCTTACTTTTCATTGCTGCGAAGTTATCTCCCTTCAAATAACTGTAGGAAGCACCTATCCAGTAATTACAAATCTGGGCATTGATTCCTATACCTATATTGCCTCCCCGGAAAAGTGTATCCTGGAAAGAATTGGGCAGGTTGGTGATATTGAGTCCGAGGTAACGGGTGAAACTCCTGGCTGTAATACCGCCCTGAACAAAAATGGTGAAACGGAAAGGGATTAATCCATCAATATAATCATTGAATACATGCAATTTTTCCAAAGGAGCATTACTTAAAATTTCGCTCGCTCGTTTCGAATATTCTTTTTGATGAGGTTGCCAGGCTCTTTGAAGTACAATTGCGAATTTTCTGGTGGATTCAACGACCTTGAAATCGCTTACCACACTTTTAAGCTCAACCGCAGTTGTCACATTTCCCAGATCCTGCAGTAAGCCGTCTATCGTTAATCGTCTTTCACTGGTGTCGGTTATAGCGTCAGCAGATAAAATAATGTCCTCTCTTAAAATATCCGTGTACTCGTCTAACAAAGCCCTCAGGGATGAGTTCATGTTGGTGATGGAAAGATCAAGTGAAGAATTCTTAAACTTCTTCTTTAAAGTTTTACTATTTGAAAACGAATATCCGAAAAAGCCAAGAAAATCACCCTGTGGCACTATATCACCGGAAGAAAACAATGATCCCAGCCCATCTACACTTTTTGCTGAAAGGTTACCTCCGATCAATATTTTAGATTTATCACTTAATACATTCGCATAATTATTCACCCCTATTGCCACTTCGGTCTTACCGGCGTCAAGTGCTGCCCCAATTCCCTTCAGGGGTAACGGGATAGTGCTTTTTCCATTTGCACTTTGTGTAAGAAACTGCCCTGGTGATTTATAGTATAATAATGTTACGATTGCGTATAGAAGAATCCTTTTCATGATGGTAACTTTATAATTTCATCAAATCCGCCTTTTCCTGTCCGCATAGGAATATTCTTCCCCGGGTCAAAAACCGCCATCCCTAAATACCTAACAGACAGCGTACCTGAACTTCCCGGATTTGTCGCAATCGCTACAACTGTCATTCTTATTTTGGGCGGATCACTTGGATCCATAACTGGTGCAAAAAAACTACCGGAATCCGGTGGATCATCCAGGCGGGTTTCGCCTGTAATAAAATGCAGGATGCGCATATTAGATAAGTCAAAAACATAGGAAAAATTTGAGGTCAGTGCTGCTGCCCTTGCATCCCGGAATCCTTCTTCCAACAATGGCCGTGCAACCTTTGCAGTTATTGCCCCGGATTCAGTTCTTACAATTATTTCAATGACTATCCGGTGACTAGTTGGTCTTACGATTTTAGACTTTGTTTTTGGTTTTGATTTTGCCATATATCAATGTTTAATTTAAAAAGCTCACAAACAATCAAAAGTTACCGCCAAGGTAAACAAGTAATTACCGCATGGAGACCGTGTAAACACGGTCTCCGCTAAGTTTTTTAACCCTTTTATTTCGCACGCTTCAATTCATCCCCAACGAAGAACTTATCATCTTTGAAGAAAAAAATTTATTCCGGACTCATTATGCAATAGAAGTCATGCTGATCATATTGTCCAGGTTATCTTCCACCTTTGCATCTGCCTTTGTCCGTAGAAACTTTCCGTTTTGATGAATAACAAGAATAGGTTCACAAACGACCCACCCCGGAATTTTATAATCCCATCGCATCGTTTTTAACGAGCTGCCCGATTCAATCAGGCGAACGCCATCTGCAACAGTAGTTTTTTGTCCTTTGCCAAACGATCCGTTGCTATTGACGGAGTGAAGAAAAATTTCGGTGATTACTTTGTTTGCATCTTTCCAGACGCCGGTTACAAAATAGGAAGCCATTGGTTCGAATTTTAGATTAGGAATAGGTGGTGTTGCAAGTTATGATATTTTCTATTTTATTTAAATACCCAATCCCCTATCTCCTCCCCTTCACCACGCTGAAATGTGCTTCCGCCATCCCGAGCCAGGAAGCAATATGTTTGGAAGGAACACGCAGCGCCAGTTCTGAATGAAATTCCAACAACCATTCATAGCGCTCCTGCGCCTGCTTGATGCGTAATGCATAAAGTTGCTGTGCCCAGAGGATATAATAATTTTCCAATACCACACGTCCAACGAAATTGAATTCCGGGTAGTGGCGGTAAATATGCTGCAGCTCATTATAGTCAATATAGAACAACGTCGTGTCTTCCAGCGCCTGGATGGATTCATAGGAAGGAAGCTGACGGAAAAAACTCTCGATGGAAATAATAACATCGCCTTCTTTCATGAACCAGCTGGAAACTTCATTATCGCCATGCGAATAATAACAACGCAGTAGTCCTTTCTCAATAAAACAGATATGCTTGCAGATATTACCGGCTTTGAGCAAAAGATCTTTTTTTTTCAGTTCTCTGACTTTCAGGGTATGAAATAAATGCTCCTGTAAAGCCGGGCTAAGCGGATGAATGGATGAAAGGAATTGGAGCAATTGTTACATAATCTTCAAATTACTATGGGTTCCGGTTTCAAAATTTACTGACTGGCAGCAATAGTTTATCATTCGTAATTTATTTAGAATTCAAAATCAATTGAGCAATTGTTATTACTGATTGCAAAATCATTTTAATCAGATAGGTGGGACATTTATCCAATGAAACTGAAGAGCCAACTAAACTTGCTAATGGAGATAATTGCAGGCCTCTTTGTTTTTTTATTTCTCTATACTGCGCTTTCCAAATTTTTCAATCACGAATACTTTGTAATGTCCATGAGACAATCGCCGTTGATCGGCCGGTTCAGTACCCTGTTGTCATGGGTAATTCCTGTTCTGGAAATAGTTATCGTGATAACATTATTTATTCCTCGCTTTCGTCAGGGAGGGTTGAAGGCTGCCGCCATCATGATGGCAAGTTTCACTTTGTACATAGGGTACATGTTGATATTTGTTCCGGATTTACCCTGTACCTGTGGCGGTGTATTACAGCAGATGACATGGCCTCAGCACATGACTTTCAATATTTTTTTCTTGTTGCTGGCCCTGGCCGGCACCATGCTCAATAAAAAAACCAAAATATTATCGCGATAAACAGGAGTAGCCGAATACCTGCATAAAATAGTAAGCAAGAATTATCCAATTTTAAAAACTTCAATTATGAAAAAGATGATGTTAGTGATGATAGCAGCAGTTATGGCTGTTGGTTTCAGCGCGTTTACACCGGAAAAGAAAGTTAAGACAGACTACTATTACCTGGATGGTGCAACCTGGGTAACTGTCACAAGTGTTTGTCCATCGGGGACCGTTAAACAATGCGAAATGTACATTAACGGGGCAAACCGGTTGATCTACACGCAGCAAAGTACCTCGTTCCCCTATAATCGCAATTGATGGAAGCTATTGAATTTCTGCAATGTTGCAGTAAATCATTTTGCTGCAACATTTTTAATCTTAAATTCAAGTATGATCACTTTCATGGGTGCCAGCCCGCGTTGAAGTGCAAATCCCGCTGCCTGCAAACCCCGGCGAAAATCCTCGAAGTCCGTCAGGATTGCTTCTGCTGAAATATCAATAGGATAATTGATCCCTGTCTTGTCAATGTAGGGCGGCTGGAATGGATGATATCTCCAAAGTTCCTCAATAATACGTGATACGGGAACACTAGTAAATTCAAATCCGGCGTATGAAACTTTCTCTGAAGTTACAGATACATTAGCCTTCCCAATACTGCCCGGTTTTGTTTGTACCAGTTCCCAGCAGGGCATCAACCTGGTGACAACTCTTGCTTCACATCCAAAATAGCTTTTTAGTTCGTTTTGCATGATCCATTGAATAGATAAAGCCGTCGTGTCCATACCGGACCGGAAATAACTATAGCAATACTTTTCATTACCTGTTGTTGCAAGTGAATCTTCCAGTAAGGGGCTGGGAAAAACATGACCATAATTATTATGTTTTGAATTCCAATGGGGTAAACCAAAATATGCATAATTGTATAGTTCAGGTAAGGATGCACCCAGGGTCTGGAAAAAAGGCCCATCCCGGGAAGATTGTAATAAAGGAGGGATATAGAAGGGTAAAGTCGGGTTCCACTTAGAAATAACAGTCCTTGACACATAATCGTTTTCATCACCCCCGTTTCCGTTTACAAGCAATAATTGTCTTGGATCAAATGCTACTGCTTGTGTCAAAACTTTTGATTGAATTTCTTTATTGTCAAGGAACCGGATTATATTATCCTCACGAAGTTCTTCAACTCCCGTTACGGCTTTAACGAGACCCTTTTCATCAATCCAGATATAGGTCGGTACATACGTGATGCGCATATGGTTAAAAAAAGCAGAATCAAAACCTTTATCTAACTGAAGTCCCAGCTTTTTTTCAAATCTGTTATAGATGGATCTGATAGATGCATCTTCCTTACCTATTAAAATGAACCTGAGATGGTCTTTGAATTTTCGCTGGAGTGAATCAAGTTTCGGCAGCATTTTGAAACAGACCACACAGGAAGAAGTAAAAAGATCTAAGATGATTTTCTTTCCCCGCAAATCTTTTATGGATACGGTTTGTGAGGTGTTTCCTTCTAGACGAAGAACGACCGGATCGGTGAAAATTTTATTCACCACCAATGTGTTTTCACGTTGTGACAAGGCATAGCCATGCAGGGTAATAAAAAAAAGGGCAATAAAGTATCTCATCATTAAAAGTGTAATGATTAAAATCTAACCTTTAACTTTTAGTAGCCGGGGTTCTGCGTTAAATTCCGATTGAGGTTAATTTCAGATTGGGGAATGGGATATAGTTGATCGGTGGATGCCCAGTTACTGCCTTTTAAAGCAGAAAGAATAGAAGTCGCGGTATTAGTTCGCTTTAAATTCAACCAGCGGTCACCGAATTCAGTAAATAATTCAAACTTCCTTTCATTTTGAATGCTCCTCAGCAGATCAGCTAATGGCAAAACAGGCAAAGGAGCCAGCCCGGCTCTTTCGCGGATGATGTTGAGATCACTGGTTGCTTCACTCAATTTATTTTGATTGGCTCTTGCTTCAGACCTGATCAGGTATTGTTCAGCAAGGCGAAGAACCATTGTATATTCAGTGACAACAGAAACGTTCTGACCTATCTTATATTTGAATGGATAGAAATAAATGAATCCTCCATCCGTAACACTATTGACCCAGGAAACTTTTCTACTATCGTTTAGTTGGAAACTGTTGACAAAGGCAGTATCTAATGCGACCAATGCAGGTCTTCCTTTTAAGATCAGCTGAGATCCGGGCTGACTATTTATTTGCGGCACGATGGCCATTAATTGCCAGATTGCTTCTGTGCTGTTGGCAAGGAATACTTTATCCGGGTTAGGTAGCAGGGAATAAAGCGAAGTAAATGCAATAACTTTTGAAGATTCGGTTTCGGCCTGTTGCCATTTACCCTGGTAGAGATAGACCCTGGCAAGCAGGGCTACCGCAGCCCATTTGTTTGGACGTACCCGTTGAGCAGAAGGGCGATTATTACCTCCAAGATAATTTTCAGGTAACAGTTCCGCTGCATTCCGCAGATCCTCAGCAATAAAATCATAAACATCATCAACCTTGTTCCGGGAGAGTAACGTATTACTGGCATAATCAGTAGTACGAACAATAGGAATATCACCAAATATTCCCGTAAGATAAAAGTGACAAAAAGCCCGGACAAATTTTGCCTCCCCCTTTAATTGTTGACTGGCAAGGCTGCTTATGTTTGAAGCCCCTTCTAATCCTTCCAGTACGGCATTGGCCTGGTAAATAAAACTATAAAGGTTGGTCCAGGAAACCGACACTGCATAGTTATCCGGCGTTAGATTGTTCAGGGCGAAATTAATATCTTCTGAAGCCGATGAATAATTGATGAATTCATCCGCGGACAATCCCGATTGGAGGATAACATTATACACAAAACCACCACTCTCCATCCCTGCATAAATGGCTAATTGGGCCCCGGTCGCAGTCGCCTCATTATTAAATATAACCTTACTCCCCAGCTGTGTTGTAGGCGACCCCGGATCAACAAACTTCCTGCAGGAGGATAAGGAACAGAAAATTAATATAGATATGACAACATTATATTTCATAACATTAAATTTAAAAAGTGACCTGCACACCGGCAGACAATAAGCGTATGGGTGGCAGAAATGATTGCGTTTCAGGATCAAGACCTTTATACCTGGATATGGTAAGCAAATTTTGTCCCTGGACAAATAGCTGGCAATCCGAAAATCCGGCATGGCGTAACTGATCATTCAACAGGTTATACGACAGGTATAAATTCTTCAGGCGGATGAATGACGCATCACTGTAGGCCGCGTTACTCGAACGGTACAAATAAAAAGCGTAACCGGCGTCTGGATCTGAATTGGAAAATCGTTGTATGTCGGTTACATCACCAGGCTTACGCCAGCGGTCTAAAACAAGTGTTGGTTGATTCATGAGGTAGCCGGGACTGGAAAACCGCCCAAGATAATTTTGCTGATTTGGCTGCCGGGCGAACTGGAAAAGGACAGACAGGTTTAATTTTCCATACCGTATAGAACTTTGTAATCCACCATATAGAGTCTGTGAGATATTGACAACAGCTTGTTCATCGGCCGGGGAACTGATGCCGTTATCCTGGTTGTAATCAATGAATGTGTATTTCCCGGAGGCAGGATCTACCTCTTTATAACCATAACTTTTTACAATAAATAAGGATTGACCGAGTACATAGTAATTCGAATAGGAAGAACTTTCCAATCCTTCAAATGATAGCAATTTATTTTTAGGAATGGTCAGGTTCATTGAAACAGACCAGCTCCATCTCTTTGCTTTGAGAAGGTCTCCGTTTAACTCAAATTCAAATCCGTTGTTCCTGATTTTGGCTGGTATGTTTTTTACAACACCTGAAAAACCAGTCAGCAGCGGAAGTGAATAAGAAACAAGCTGGTTGGTAGTAGTGTTATGATAATAACCTGCATTAAATAAAATCCGGTTTTTTAGCCATCCGGTTTCAAGGCGAACTTCACGTTTGAGCACCTGTTCCCATCCATAGTCCGGGTTAAATAGTTGTACAGGATTGAAAGTCGTATTACCCAAATACCTGTAATTGCCTGGCGCATATAGATCCAGGTATTTATAATCACCTATTTGATCATTGCCGGTGGTACCGGCCGTAACTTTCAATTTTCCGAAGCTGAAAAAACTATTATTTCTAAGAAAGGGTTCATCGGTAAATATCCAGCCAACGCCTGCGGAACCAAAATTGGCAAACCGGTTACCAGTTCCATAACGGCTTGAACCATCCCTTCGCATAGTGAACGTAAGCAGCCACTTTTTATCCCAGTCAAAATTCAGGCGGCCAAAAACACCGGCATACCTGTAAAGAATATCGGTTTCGCCGAAGGTGAGGATGGACGAAGCTGATTTCAAACTATATAACAGATCATCACTGGTGTAACCAAGACCAACCTGGTACAGTGCAGTTTGATGGGTGGACTGCACGGTAGAACCAACTAATAAAGCCAGTCGCGCTTTTTTAATAGACCTCTCATATGTAAGTTGGGGTTCTGCGATAAGTGTTTTGATACTTTTATTCCCAAACCCGGCTTCTGCACCAAATCCAAATGAAGGATCAAATACAGATCGGGGAGTAAGTAAATTTTCCTTTGTGGTGATGGAAGTATAGCCTCCGGTTGTTTTCAATTCAAATCCTCTGCCGATCCGGTAGCTCATACTTATATTGGTAATAAGGTTATCTGTTATCGAACGGAAAACATTGGATACTCCTGCCAGGGGATTTGTCCATGTTGAATTTTCCCAGTTTAGGCCGCCATCTGCCGCGTAGATGGATGGTGCATTCGGTGACAGGGTTATCTGGGAAGAAAGATCCTGCCTCGGCAATATATTTTTATTATGTACGCCAAGAGTGCTAAAGGTCAAAGAGAATCTTTTGTCAATAGATTGATGAACAAGATTCATGCTGCCGGAAAATTTTTCTTCCCCGAAATTCCCCGGAAAAACAGTTGTCTCTTTTCGGTATGCACCCCTGATCAGGAATTGTGTTTGCCCGCTTCCACCAGATAAGGAAGTATTGAGTTCAGTGACATGCATCGTTTTGCCAATCAGTTCTTCCTGCCAGTCAGTATATCGTGTCGTGTCCCATAGCAAAAGATCTTTTGCATTGGAATTAGTGGGTGTTATGCCATCATTGGCAAATGCTTCCCTTCGCATCATTAAATACTGCTTTGTATTTAAAAGGTCCATGCGTCTGGAGATAGCTCCGACCCCTGAATAAAACCGGATGCTGGTACGCGTCTTACCCTGTATTCCTTTTTTTGTCGTTATCAGGATAACTCCATTGGCACCGCGTGAACCGTAAATACTGGTTGCCTCCGCATCTTTCAATACTTCGATACTTTCAATATCTGATGCGTTAAGGTTATTAAAGGGACTTGAAGCGATACCGGCGCCCCCACCGAATTGACCATTCAATGTAGCGGAAGGAAAAGGAATTCCGTCTACAACATAGAGAGGGTCATTACCATTGGCCAAACTATTTTGCCCACGCAATTGTACAGTGACCAATGCACCGGGAACTCCGGATCGCTGAACAATTTGTAAGCCGCTGATTCGTCCTGCCAGCGCAGCAATCGGGTTGGAAATAGGTTGCCTGGAAATTTCCTCCGCTTTTATACTGGCAACAGTTCCGGTTGCATATCGGCGTGTTACCTTTCCATAGGCAATGACCATGGTCTCGTCAAGTGTTCCAACCTTGACTTTTACATGTACAAATGCAAAAGGATCATTCCCCACATATAATTCCTGTGCATTCATTTCAGCTCCACTGATCATTAATGTAACAAGCAGTGGCGCTTCAGGAAATATAAAGTCACCTTTTTTATCAGATACGCTCACCAGCTTCGTACCTTTTACGGCAATGGTGACACCCGCCACTCCTTCCCCGTTTTCGTTGACGACTTTCCCTCTTAATTCGCGGCTGGTTGGAACAGGTTTTTCTTCCGCCTTCAGCTTTACGATCACATGCTTATTGTCCGTCGTCGTATAATTCAAAGGCTGATCCCGGAAGCATAAGGTAAGCACCTTTGATAAAGATTCATCTTTCACCTGCAGGGTGACAGGTTTGGATTGTGTCATCGCCTCGGTGCTGTAAATAAAATTATAGCCCGATTGTTTTTCAATCAGTATAAAAACCTTTTCTAAAGGAAGTTTGTCTACCGAAATGCTGATACTTTGTGACCAGCCTCCCCCGGTAATTAAAAATAAAAAGAAAATAAGCAGTCCGTAACTTTTCATGGCCTGCATGTTTGAAAGCAATTGCATAGCTTTGTTTTGTTTGGGTTAAACAAGAATCGTTTCCTTCGATTTATAAACTGGGTAACCTGAACGCCTGCCGGGAGTGTGACATCACTTCCGGTTTTTGTTTTTTCCCGGACAATATCCGGGGTAGATTCACCCAACAATTTATTTTTTTACCGTTATCGTATTCCCATCTATGGCAAAGTGAACATGTCCTGTTGCTTCTAATAGCTTCAGCAATTCAGAAACAGGCAGCCCGCGGTCAATAAGACCGTTAAAATGAAAATTCACTTTATCCTTGTAAATTATTTTGGCATCGTACCATCTTTCCACAAGTTGCATTACTTCCTCAATGGTATTATTTCTAAGTTTAAATTTGTTATGTGTCCAGGCGGTGACAACATCCGTTTCAATACCTTTGAATAGCATCCAGCTTTTACCACGGATATTCACCTGTTCGTTTGGCTTCAAAATTTCCTGCATCACATCGTTACTGACCTTTATCGAACCTTCAATCAGGGTAGTCTTAAGTTCCGGCTCATCCGGATAAGCGTTAATATTGAACGCAGTACCCAATGCCCGTACTTCAATGCCGTTTACGGAAACGATAAATGGTTTGGAGGTATCCTTAGCTACTTCAAAATAAGTTTCGCCTGTTACCATCACTCTCCTGTCTTGCCTGGTAAATTCATTGGGGTAACGAATGGAAGAAGCTGAATTTAGCCATACATTGGTTCCATCCGGTAAAACCAGTTTGAAAAATCCTTTACGGGGAATAACAATTTCATGAAGTGCCGGCGGTTGATTTTCTGCTCCGCTATCATAGACTATTTCGCCGTTCTTAATTTGAATCTGTTCGTTGATCGTTGTATCCATTGAGCCATTTAGTACGATCGTTTTGCCACCTGCCAACTTCAGTGTGGCATACATTGAACCCGGTTGAATATCTTTATCTTGCTTTGCCACGGTGCTGGTGGTTGCATCTTTCTTATTAAATGCAATAAAATAAATACCAAAGCCAGCAATGCCAAGCAGACAAGCTGCTGCTGCATACTTCCAAAAAGAATGAACAGGTGATGATTTTCTAAACTTGAGTCTCTTTTTCATTTCAATCAATTTGCCTTCCGTATCCCGGCCGGCATACCATTTAAGAAATTCATCTGTAGTATTTTCATCTGTCAGGTCTTCAAAGAGCTGCATATTCGATTCGCTGGCCAATATAAATTTATCCAGTTCCTCCTCTTCTTCGATACTCAGCGTTTTTTGAATGAATCCGCAGATGAGGTAAGCCACCCGGTAAGAATTCTGCATTTGGCTGAATTGTTCAGAAAAATTTTTCATTTTCATACTATTAAGGTAAGAAGACAAGCCACCCTTACCAGTCAAGAAATCGAAAGAAAACGTAGATCAGTAAACAAACTTTTTTTTTGGAGAAAAAGTTTTTCAACCGGGAATAATAGCTTTCCGGATGAATTGAAGGGCTTTAAAACGTTGGTTCCGGACAGTCCCGGGTGCTGTATTTAGCATCTCGCCTATTTCTTTATACGATTTTCCTTCCAGGTAATAAAGGCGGAGTACCTCCTGCATTCTTGGCGGAAGGCTTTCAATAGCGCTGTACAGTTCTTTGGCTGTTTCTGCCATTACAACAAGTGATTCTATATCAGGAGTAATATCTGCTGTTTTAGACAATACTGATTCTTGATCAAAATTCTTTTTCCTTTTCTTCAGGAAATTGATGCAGCGGTAGCGTATGGAGGTATAGAGATAGCTTTTAATGGAGTCAATATGAGTAAGGGATTTTTTGCGTTTCCAAAGGCTTTCAAAACAGTCCTGCACAATATCTTCTGCCTCGCTTTCATTGCTAATTAATTTAATAGCAAATAAACTTAAGGAAGCAAAATATTCACGGAACAATTGCTCAAATGCTTCCTCTTCTCCCAGGTGGAAGGCTTGTATAAAATCCGCAGAAGTTGATTGGCCTGATGGCACTATACAAAATCGTTGTTGACATACTATGTTGAGTCTTTTAACAGTGAAGAATAAAAAAGACGTGGAACCCCACTTACCGGCTTGGAGGCCCTCACGAGGCCCTTTGACACAATAAGGGAGCCCACGCCTAAACGTGAGCTCTTGCTTATCATCTTGTGTCAAATAGAAATTCGTGAGGTTTCCAAGACAAGACTCAAAGCGAAAGCTTCAAATTATTTTATGAAGGATTCGCAAATATATTTCTTACCTAACAAATATAAGAGAAGTTTGGCAAATGCGGACAGTAGTCCGCATCATTTTACCCTATACAGTCTTTATTTGTTATGTGCGAAATCTCTACGATAGTATTTGTGATTATATCAGCCGTGAGTGGATCGGATCCCGGTTAAATTCTGTTCGTTCCTTTGCAACGAATCATGATATTGACGAAAAAACAGCCAGGAGAATTTTGGATTGGAAGAAGAAGTCTTTTAAAATTACAATATATACACTTGAAAAAATTTGCTTATCCCGAGATATAACATTAGAAGAATTTTTCAAACTCATAAAAAGGTAGCCACCGATAGATCACGTTGGGAGAATAGAAACTGCAAATACTAATTTAACTATAATTACTCCGGCAACTCTCGCTAAATATTTTAAGATAAAGCTGTCTGAATTCCACAAATGGTTGAAGATTTATAGCATTACTACTAATCTATGGATAATAAAGAAAAAATAACTACAAAACATAATTTCGGTCTAACGATAAAAAAAGCATTGCTCAAAGCAACAATAATAAGAAGGAAAATAATATTACCAGCCTCAGAAAGCTCGCTGCTAATTCAGGAGTTGAATATGCGATTATTCAAAAAATCTCATCAGGACAAAAAGCCCCTCAGTTCACAACAATTGTTTCTATAGTTGAAGGTCTTGAACTCAGCCTGCATGATTTTTTTTCATTTTATGAAACCTTAACTGTAGATGAAATCAAGGCAGAAAGGAAAAAGAACGGGTAAAATATCAAAGCATGCATTTTACAGTCCTTGCAAAACTTTAGAAGGGTTATCATTTCACAATCCACTTCTTTTCTGTTTTCTCCAATCTTTCGGAGTCAGTCCAAAACGTTTTCGAAAAGCAGTGATAAATCCCGCCACTGTTTCATAGCCAGCAAGTTCACAGACATCCTTGATAGGTTTATTCGTTTTTTCCAATAGTTGTTTTGCTTTATCCATTCTTCGCTGAAGTAACCGGCCAAATACCCCCACGCCAAAAAACGCCTGGAATCCTTTCTTTAATACAAATGCGTTGGTCCCGACCCTTTGTGCGAGGTCCCGGATGGTGAAATGAGAATTTAAATTTTCAGCAATGATCCTGTCAGCCATATAAATGGCCGCAATTTCCGCCTCGGAAAATTCACCAGGCAAAATGAAAGGCGGCAAAGCCTGGTGAAGAAAAAGCAATTCACGCATAGAGTTTTCATAAAAAAAGGGGCGGAGGTGCTGATCGTATGGATTTTCCAGCATTTCATAAATAAGATCCCGCATAGCATTGTGAATAGGAATAGATTTACCCAAGCGAAGAATAGGTTGTATCCCTATACTTTCAATCAACCCCGGGGAGTAATAGGCGCTGAAATAACTGCAAGCTTTACCGGCCTCAAATTCGCATAAGTATAGCGGAGTATCCGTGATCATGTATTGCCCTGGTAAAAGCGTATATGACCTACCGCCCGCTTCTTTCACCCGAAGCTCGCCGGTCAAAACAGTTTCTAAACGCAATCCCTTTTTCTTTTCCCGAACCTGGAACTTTACACCGGAAACAAAACTCAACTGCCTGATTGAAATACTGAAAAAGGGTTGATGGAGTACCTGGAAAGTAAAAGCATAGCCATTCCTTTCGGCGCGGTACAGTTCACTGCCTGGCAGACGGGTCCCCTTGAATTTTCGCACCGGTGCGGGTTTTAGTTGAACGGTCTCACCGGTCGATAAGGTGAGTTCAATCATTTCATATACATAGAAGGTGTGGAATATCGCTTATTGCACATGATAAAAGTTTATCAATCGGTAATAAAAACTTTTTCTGTTTAAACTATAGCCCTCTTTCTGCATCACTGTTAATATATTGGCCCTTCCAATTCATTAAATTTATTGGCTAATATTCTTATGCCATTATTCGCTCCAGATTGAAACGTACACATTCGGAAATAAAATAGCCGTCTTCCTTTTTGAAATCATGCACTAATAGAATTATTAGAGTATTACACTTTAGCTAATCAATGAGGTCAAAAATATTGTGAGTCCTCCTAGGACCAAATCAGGGGAAGTCCGGTCTGGATGGAGGTAATAGTCTTCTTTTGGATATCTTAAATCTATTGAATCCGCTATTCTTTGCATCAATCTCTATAGTCAAATTTATAACTTTTGCATTTCAGAAGAACTACGTCAGATTTCGTGGTTCCCTTCCAGATACCGTCATAAATCGCCAGTTTCAATTCTTCATTTTTGGAATCCGGAAAGGCAGTTTTGACTTAGGACAGACCGGCGCGTCCACTGCTAACCCGCTTTGATACTAGCGTATTTTAAAAGAGATCTTGAAAAACGGAGCATACAACCTGCTAAGATTTTTAGATGATACCACTATTGCCACGCATTGATCTTTTTCCTCGCGCAGAAATTAAAAACCGAGGATCTAAAATAATACCTAATATGAACCCGGTCAAGCAAATCTTTACCGGCCAGAACAATTTTGAGAGAGATGTTTACTTCTTAAAATAAACTGGACTTATGCGGGATTATTTTATTAGTCAAAATTGAAGACCATCGTTTCTAACAATGGACAATCTTTCATCTTTTTTTTATTAATCCATTATCTCTGCGAAGAAGAATAACCTGATGCAACTAATTGCAAAATAGCCTGTAGAAAAATATTTTCCCGATCGCAAAATAAACCCATCTGTCATATAGCATCAAACCAATAATTCGCTATTATCCACATCATGTCGCAATTCTGTTTAAAAACTGCCACATATCCGCTAACTTTGATTCATTAACTATCGTTTTGCTTAGCCTCCCGCTTCAGTACTTAAAAAAATCGCTGATGCGCTGGATACCACCGTTGATTTATTACTGAACGGAACAGAG
>JAATGJ010000043.1 GCA_015654695.1 Chitinophagales bacterium
GAAAAAACATTTCCGTTAATATTAATTCCCTGTAAAAATGAACCCTCTTAATGATAGTATATGATCCAGGCAGATAACATACCTATTGCGGATGTTTTTTATTCCTGCACAGAAAGAAAAATATCTTCTATAGACTATTATCTAGGGGAGCATATTTTAATTCATGTGCTCGACGGAAAATTAGTAACCCGGGAGACGGATAAGTCTTATACTATTTATGAAGGTGAAACTATCCTGGTTGCCCGGAACCAGCTTCCCCGATTTACAAAATATCCTTCGGCTGATAAGCCATACAAATCGATTGTACTTTTCTTTTCGCAGCCTTTTCTTCAGACTTTTTTTTCCAGTAATTTAAAAAATGAAGAACAAAACAAGATGCCAATGGCGCATACGCTGAAAAAGCATCCTTTGCTTGACAGCCTGTTCAAATCCATAGTGCCTTATTACGAGCTATCCGAAAACCTTCCCGAGAAGTTGATAACGATGAAATTAACAGAGGCTATTACCATCCTTCGGCAAATTGATATTTCTACGGACAGTATCCTGGCAGACTTTGGAGCGCCTGGTAAGATTGATATAGCTGAATTTATGCAGAAAAACTTCGCTGTCAATATTCAGTCGGATAGGTTTGCTTATCTCACGGGCAGAAGCCTTGCTACCTTTAAAAGAGACTTTCAAAAAGCATTCAATACTTCACCACAAAAATGGCTGCATCAAAAAAGGCTGGCCCAGGCCCATTTCCTCATCGGAGAAAAAAAACAAAAACCATCAGATGTTTACCTGGCAGTTGGTTTTGAAAATTTCTCCCATTTTTCTTTTGCCTTTAAAAAAGAGTTTGGTTACAATCCTTCCGAAATTCTGAGCCTTACAGCAAATAATCATTGAGCCACTGACAAAAACAGCTTTTCTATTTCATAAAGACCTTTGTGGAATTAAAAACATAAAGGAAAATGAAAAAGAAAACAGTTATTGTAACCGGCGGCAACGCAGGCATCGGAAAGGCAACCGCTATTGCTTTTGCAAAAAAAGGATATAATGTGATAATCTCCGGACGCAACGAAGATGCAGCAAACAAAACACTCCTTGAATTAAAAAAAGCCGGGGTGGAAGTATTTTTTATAAAGACAGATGTTCGTATTGAAGAGGAAGTTATCCGCTTGATTGATACAACCATTAATAAATTCGGACAATTGGATGTTATTGTAAACAATGCCGGTATTGCAGGTGAAGAAAGCGGCCTGTTAGCTGACTGTACTGCTGAAAATCTGAAAGCGTTATTTGATACAAATATCCTGGGATTATTCTTATGTATGAAATATGGCATTAATGCAATGCTCAAAACTGGCGGTGGTGCAGTTGTAAACCTTGCCTCCATTGCGGGTTTAAATGGCATTCCCTATGCCGCACAATATGCCGCTTCCAAACATGCAGTTGTGGGTCTTACAAAATCTGCAGCAGTTGAATATGCAACGCAGGGCATCAGAATAAATGCGGTTGCCCCAGGCGCTATTAAAACCGAAATTTTACAAAATGCTATTAATGCAGGAAGCTACACGGAGGAATCTATTGCCCAACTGCATCCGATGAATCGTATGGGTATAGTAGAAGATATATCCAATGCGATTGTTTACCTGGCTTCTGATGAAGCTGCATTTATTACAGGCAGTATTCTTTCTGTTGATGGCGGATTTAATGCTAAATAATATTTAAGCATGATATGCCGGGGAGCAAGTAATGCTGAATCAGCAGAATCGTCCATGGTGCATGGTGACTATTTTACAATTGACCATTCACCATGCACCGTTGACAATTCAATGTATCACAATACTATTAACATAACACCGGCATTTTCTTAATAGAAATCCAGATCCCTGAAGTTTTATTCAGCAGGGAACTTTTCCAAACAAATCATATAGAACTTCCAAAGCTTGTTATCTAAATCATTTATAAAATCAATAATATGCGAACAGAAATTAATAATTTATTTCAACCTGTCTTTTCTGCTATCCGGAAACATGACAATATTGCCAGGCATTTTCTTATCATCACCTGTTCGATAATTTTGCTGACATCCTGTGCCCAGGCTCAATCACCTGGCAGGGTATCGGGCAATGCTGTTCGGGTGGCCGCTCCCGTGGTAGCATTGGCAGCAGAGCCCCCCGCCAAACTTGTAATGGATCCTCCATTGCCTGAGCCGTTAACGCATGGGAGGGTTGTAGTGCAGTACCGTGCAGAAAATCTCCGGATCTTAGCTGTTTTTGGCGAGGCTGCACTGAATGTTTCTCCCCGTATCGGGCTACCTGCACATAACGCTGGATGACTTACCGTGGCGCTGGCTCGATACAAGCAATGAACCTATTACCATCAACGGCTTACCGGCAGGTCAGCATCATATTTTGGTTCAGATGGTTGGACCTACCCATAAAGTTATTGATAGCAAAACAATAACATTCATTGTTCCTGAAGTCAAGGAAGCTATTGAGTCGCACCATTAAGTAGAAACATCCCGAATAAAACTCACAGGTAGATAAAATTTGATTTTATTGCATCCTATTTCATTATGACAAACTCCTTTACTTTTTATCTTATTGTTGTCATTATTATCATTTTTTTAATGATGCTTTCACAAAAATTAAAAGTTGCTTATCCTATCATATTGGTTATAGCCGGACTATTGATCGGGATGATGCCCGGTGTGCCTGTCACCGGGATAGATCCTGAACTGATATTTCTGATTTTTCTTCCACCGCTGTTGTATGATGCCGCCTGGAATACATCCTGGAAGAAATTCTGGTACTGCAGGAGAGCCATTTTTAGTTTCGCTTCTATATTTATATTAATTACTTCCCTTGTCGTGGCTTTGATTTCAAGCGCCCTGATACCAGGATTTACGCTTGCTATAGGCTTTCTTCTTGGTGGAATTGTTTCGCCCCCGGATGCAGTTTCAGCCGCTTCTGTTTTTAAGAATACAAAAGTGCCTAAGAATATCGCAACGGTTGTGGAAGGCGAAAGCCTGCTCAATGATGCATCAAGTTTGATCGTTTTAAGGTTTGCACTGATCGCAGTTGACTCCGGCAGATTTGTTTTTCATAAAGCCGCCATCAATTTTACAATTGTCATTGTTATGGGAATTGCCCTGGGCATTGTTATTGGATTTATTTATTACCTGGTCCATAGCAGGCTCCGTACAACTGCTAATATCGATACCGTTCTTATGCTTACGGCACCTTTTGTAATGTATTTAGTGGCTGAACAATTTCATATTTCCGGCGTACTTTCTGTTGTTAGTGGGGGACTTTTTCTTTCTTCAAAAAGGCACTTTTACTTAAACCACAGCAGCCGGCGACACGGAGCGAATGTGTGGTCGTCAATAGGATTAATTCTTAATGGCCTTGTGTTTATGTTGATTGGATTGGAACTTCC
>JAATGJ010000064.1 GCA_015654695.1 Chitinophagales bacterium
GAGAGTGGAAGCCAGGCAAAAAGTGGAAGAAAATGAAGAGCGCCTGAGAATGGCTATGCAATTAACCAATCTTGGAACATGGGAGTTTAATCCTTTAAGCGGGGAATTGAACTGGTCTCAGGAATGTAAAGATATTTATGCACTGCCCGCGGGGGTAGCCATTGATTTTAAAGTTTTTTCTGAACATATACATCCCGGTGACAGGGAATATGTAGAAACCGCCATTCGAAATTCTATGAATGTATCAGGAGATGGCAAATATGATATCACATACCGTATCCTTCGCTTTAATGATAATAGTGTAAGGTGGATCAGGGCCAAGGGTAAAGTTTATTTTAATGCTGAAGAAAAGGCTGAAAGATTCATAGGCACGGTAGTGGATATTACTGATCAAAAATTATCTCAGCAGATACTGGAAGAAAGTGAGCAACGCAGCAGGCTGGCCATAGAAGCGGCGGCAATGGGCACTTTTGACTGGGACCTGGTCACCAATGATTTTATCAGTTCACAAAGGCTCAATGATATATTTGGCTTTCACGGTCAGCCAAATATTACCCATAAAAATTTAATTAATGCGTTTCATCCCGAGGATAAACCTCGCCGTGATGAAGCTGTGCAGAACGCAGCGGCAAAGGGTTCGTTAAGCTATGAGGCAAGGATCATCTGGCCTGATAAATCGGTTCACTGGGTTCGTGTATATGGTAAGATCATCTATAATGAGCAGCAGCAACCCTTAAAAATGTATGGAACCGTTGTGGACACAACAATAGAAAAAACGAATTTACAAGCGCTGGAAGATAGTACTACCCGCCTCAATATTGCTATTGCAGCATCAGAACTGGGGATGTGGGAGTTAGATCTGCTAACACGCAAGCCTTACTATTCTGACCGTTATCTTGAAATCCTGGGCTATAGGGAAAGGATTGATCTAACACATGAACAAATTCTTGCTCACCTGCATCCTGATGATTTACTGGTAAGAGAAGAAGCTTTTAAAAAAGCGCTTAGTACAGGTATTCTTCATTATGAATCAAGAATAATCTGGAACGACCAATCTATTCATTGGATAGAAGGCAAAGGAAAAGTTTTTTATAATGAACCCGGTCAACCAAGCCGGTTAATGGGAACGTTGCGGGATATTACAGAAGAAAAATTTTATCAGAAAGAATTGGAGGACCGCGAGCAAAAATTCAGGCTTTTGGCCGACTCTATGCCCGAGTTTGTATGGACAGGCGATGAGGAAGGAAATTTGAATTACTTCAATCAGTCCGTTTATAATTACTCAGGACTTACCCGGGAACAAATTGACAGGGAGGGATGGTTACAAATAATACACCCGGATGACCAGGACGAAAATATCAGGAAATGGATGTATTCAATAACCACGGGCACAGACTTCGTTTTTGAACACCGCTTTCGTAAATATGACGGGGAATACCGCTGGCAACTAAGCCGTGCGATCCCTCAAAAAGATAATGATGGAAATATCCGTATGTGGGTCGGCACGAGTACAGATATCCAGGATCATAAGATGTTTACTAACGAACTGGAGCAGCAGGTATCCGAACGAACTAAAGAGCTGGAACAAAAAAATAAAGACCTGGAAAAAATGAATACCGAGCTGCAATCTTTTGCTTTTGTATCCAGTCATGATTTGCAGGAGCCCCTGCGTAAAATACAAACTTTTGGTATGCTGATACTGGAAAACGATCAGCAAAACCTGACTGATACCGGCAAAGATTATTTCCTTAGAATGCAGGACGCGGCAAAAAGGATGCAAACACTTATTGAAGATTTACTTTCCTATTCCCGCACCAATACCGGTGACCGTAAACTTGAGAATACAAGTATAAACAGGATCCTTCACCAGGTAAAAATGGACCTGGAAGAAGAGATCAGGAAAAAAAATGCGACTATAGAATCTGGTGATCTCTTAGAAGTCAATGTCATCGCATTTCAATTCAGGCAACTATTAACCAATCTTATCAGCAACTCTCTTAAATTTTCAAACACGGAAAGATTTCCGTACATTAAAATAAACAGCCGGATGGTACAAGGCAATGAAACAGGCATTCCGGCTCTTTCTCCCCATGAACTATACTACCAGTTGACTGTCGCCGATAATGGTATTGGCTTTGAGCCTGAACACAAAGACCGGATTTTCCAGATTTTTCAACGTTTGCACGGCAAACATAAATATCCGGGTACAGGCATAGGTCTCGCTATTGTTAAAAAAATCGTAGAGAACCATAATGGCATAATAACCGCAACCGGGCATCCGGATAATGGAGCTGCTTTTACTATCTATCTGCCTGCTACACCGGAGCGGGTGGAAGTACCCCAATGAGCCGGGAGTATCATAAAATGGTGATAGATCGTATAAATATTATTGCTTTTCAAAAGTGATAAAAAAAGTTGTTCCCTGGCCTGGTTTTGAATTTACATCAACTGAAGCTTTGTGTGATTGAAGGATACTTAACGTTGATGCAAGCCCAAGACCCATTCCATTGGGTTTGGATGTATAGTAAGGTTCAAAAAGCTTTGTAAGATTTTCTTCGCTGATCCCTGTACCGTTGTCTTTTATAGAAACAATATATGCAGAACTTTCATTTATTACCTGGATAGACAACCTGCCTTCTCCCTCTTTCATGGCTTCCACAGCGTTAATAATGATATTTAAAAACGCGATCTTTAATTTACCGGGATCACCTGTTACCGGGCCTTCAGTATGATGGTAATCCGCCTCTAATGTAATCCGTTTTAGCTGTATGCTGTCAAAGGCCGCCGCAATACTTTCATCCAATACAGCAGTAAGCGATATTTTTTGCAGTTCAATTTCAGTAGGCCTGGAAGAATGAAGGAGCTCTGTTATTAAATCACCAATGCGTTTTGAATTTCTGTTGATGATTTCAAGATAAAGCTGGGGTTCATCGGACGTAATTTCAGTAGAAAGTTGCTGTGCGGACAGGTTAATATTATTAAGCGGGTTCCTGACTTCATGAGCCAGCGTCATCACAAGCCGTTCAGTGGCTTTAAGTTTTTCGGCCTGCAATGTTGCCCTTTCCGCTTTTTTTAAATTGGTAATATCATGAATAATACCCTGCAGGTAATAATTTCCTTTATCATCCAACTCTCTTGAAACCGATAAAATGCCATCTATTCTTTCATTGTCTTTGGTTACAAAATTCAATTCTTTATCAGATACTTCTCCTTTAACCACTAATCCCTGTTCAATAATTTTCTGATCCTCCTTGTTACCCAGCAAATGTAAAAGGCTCATATCCAGCATTTCCTCTTTGGAATATTCAAATAAAGTGCAGGCGGCCTGGTTGACGTCTTTAAAAAAAAACTGCTCGTCCGCGATGAAAATACAATCTTTTGATTTTTCAAAAATGCTCCGGAACTTCTGCTCATTGGCCTTAAGGGCTTTAATAAAATCATGCCTTCCCACCGCATAGCGGATGGCCCTTTCAAGCTTTTCAATATTTATATCTGATTTCACAAGGTAATCAACCGCGCCCGCCTCCATCGCCAGTATATCAATTTCGTGGTTGCCTCTCCCGGTAAGTAATATCATAGGCTCTTCACAATTATTACCGATAGCTTCTTTTATAAGATCAAGTCCCGTTTTCGCACCCAGATGAAAATCTATAAGGTATAAGTCAAACTTCGCTTTACAAATTTCTTCTACTGCGTCTTTGTAATCAGGGCACCATTCTATATTAAAAGAAAAAACCGAATTGATGTTTTTAATATGCCGTGAAGTAATAAAATAATCATCCTCATCATCGTCAATGATAAGGATATTTAAAGACTTTTTTCCTGCCCTGTATGTACTCATGAATTATTCCCTTTTACCTTCTGTTTTTTACCTTAAAGCTATATCCGAAGTTAACAGAAAATCTATGAACGCTTTATGCAATCATAGAAATTCAGGATGTATTCCTTAATGACTTGGGGATGCTCAAAAATAATCGCTTTATAAGTTATAAACCCATTGGGGTATTATAACAGCTTTTATTTCTCATTATTCTCTTTTTGTTCAATTTCTATTTTTTCTCTTTTAATATCTAATCGTATGCGGGAATAAATGCCCATATAAATATTAGCTATCCACACCAATGAAAAACCTGCTATCAAATAACCTCTCCATCCATCATATAATAAATGGAAACCCGTCAGGAATAATATCCCTAGCGCAACATAATGACTGAAACAGTACTCACAGGTGAATAAATAAAAAAATTTCCTCGTAAGGATCGTACGGCCCTCCTGGCTAAACTTTTTGCAATATTCTCTTGGCTCTTTAAATACTTCTTCATGGGTAACCGTCCAGGAAATGCAAGCCACTGGTATCGCAAGGAGAAAAAGACTAGCCGCCTGGAGACCCATGGACATAGTTCACAATTTTAAAACCCGGTATTCGGATATAACAGGTCATAACATAATTATCACAGACTCCCTCTTATTCTTTTATTATAACATGAAACAATAGTTTATTCCATGTAGTTGCTGGATAATAAAAAACTATGCCAAATACAGATCCGGCGGAATTAAAGAATTAGCACCTCTATATGAAAAGAAAAACCTGGCAGTAGATTTCTCCGCCAGTACTCCACCTGCGAAAAGTTTGACAGAACGATGAAACAACAAGTATCGGCCCGGAGACCGTAAAAATGGAAACCCGGCTGACCTTTTAGAAAGCTCCCCTGGAGTAAGGCTGGTTATGTAATCAAAATCATAACTGGTAATGCTTTTCAATTTCCCTGCCTATTAGTTTTACCAGTTTTCCCGGGCGTTCTTCATTGATGGTCCATTGACAATTCTTAAAAGATAAATAACCAAATGAAACTTCATTTAACAATACATGAAAAGAAACAGGCGTACCTGCTTCATTCAGTTTGTCCGATGGATTGATCCATCCCTTGTACGAAATATTATCGGACTCAAAAGAAATACTGAATAAGTGATCTTCCATTATCGTTTATTTATATTTCCGTTTATGTCTTTCAATATCCGTTTTGATCAGCTATATTCTCCTATACTATTTTATTTTCCGTTAAAACATGTGGTATAAAAAAATATCCATACAAAAAAGTAAAGTAAATAGCCAGGATATAAAATCCCGGCTATTTACTTTTCACGCAAAGATCTATTTATCTTCCTCCTCTCCTTCCTGCTCTGCTTCCCAGTTGATATTATTCTCAGCGATTTCAGTCAATCCCTGGTCCGTTTGTTTTTCTTCTTCCAGCGTTTGTTCAAGGATATCAGCTACTTCATCCATACCCATTGTTTTAGCCAGTTGAACCAGGCTACCATACGTAGCTATCTCATAATGTTCTACTTTTTGTGCCGCCAGGATGATACCTACGTCCCTTGTCATACTTCCATCCTGTGTTTCTTCAACTATGGAATCACCTTCTTTGAGGAGTCCTTCCATCGCATCACATTTTTTCGCCTGTGCTTTTTTCCCCATTAGTTCAAATACTGATTCCAGTCTTGTTACATGTTCTTCAGTTTGGGCAAGATGTTCCTCAATCGCTGATTTTAATTCCTCTGTAGTAGCTGCTTTTTGCATCTTTGGAAGCGCCTTTGTCAGGTGCTTCTCCGCCCAATACATGTCTTTTAGAGAGTCGGTAAAAAAATTTTCCAACTGGGAATTACCTTTTCCAATTCCACTTTTTTCAGCGGCTTTCCTGCTTTTGGGAGGCATTGATTTTGTGTTTGGCATAATTCAAAATTTTTTACATGAATAATAATTTAACGCGTCCATTGCACAAGTAATAAAACAAAGTATATGCCATCGTTATCCGCATATTATTGGTATGTCTTTGGCATTACAAGAAACTATGAAAAAATTTTTATACCACAACAGTCTTTCGCTGGTGTTTTTTTCTTTATTCGTAATTTCTATACTTGGACAATTTTTTACCGGCTTTGCCGAACATAATAAGGAGATGAGGGAAGAACAACAGCCCGCTCTCTCCCTGGGAGATTATTTACATTCAGGACATTTTATCCAGGCTACTTTTGAGAATTGGGAAAGTGAATTTTTACAAATGGCTTTGTTTGTTGTACTGACTATATCATTAAGACAAAAAGGTTCTTCAGAATCAAAAAAATGTGAGGGTCCGGAAGAAGTGGACCGGGAGCCTTCAGCTAAGCGTAAAAATGCACCATGGGCTGTCCGGAAAGGAGGAATCATTGTACAAGTTTATAAACATTCGCTGACCATAGCCCTGCTTATCTTGTTCGTACTTTCTTTTGTTCTTCATTTTCACGGTAGCCTGCTCAATGAAAATGAGGAACTCATTTCAAAAGGACTTCCCCGGGAATCAGTGACACAATATTTAGGTGATAGCAGGTTTTGGTTTGAATCTTTCCAGAACTGGCAGAGCGAATTTTTATCTGTTTTTGCCATTGTAATTCTCTCCGTTTTTTTACGGCAAAAAGGTTCACCTCAATCAAAACCTGTAGACGCTCCTGACAGCGAAACAGGCGAATAAAAAATGGAAATGAACACATTTAATAAAAAAATATTAGAAGGTATCGGAAAAAAATTATTAAAAAA
>JAATGJ010000041.1 GCA_015654695.1 Chitinophagales bacterium
AAATCGAGCCTGCTCGCTGAAGCGAATATTGATTTTACCTTTGACGGGCAGCGCAATACGATCATCAGTTCAACCGGATTCAGCGGCGATCCTAAAATGGGGCTGGAGTTGAACGTTAATAATGTTTTTTATTTACGTGCCGGGATCAACAACTTTCAGAAAGCATTGGCCGATGGAGATACGCTGAACCAGAAAAAAGTCTGGATATATCAGCCAAGTGCCGGAACTGGTTTTAAGATCCAGAATGTGACAATTGATTATGCTTTTACCAACCTTGCCAATCAATCTAATCCGTTATTCACCCATGTATTTTCTTTGCGTCTTGATATGATGAACGATAAGAAAAAAAAGAAAAAATGATCTGTACCCAATAAACCCTGATAAATGAAACGAATTTTACTTTTATTGCTGACTGCTTTTTCGATTGGTGCGAAAGCGCAGGTTTACAATAATGAATGGATAGACTACTCTAAAACTTACTATAAATTTAAAGTAGCGGTTACCGGATTATACCGTATTTCACAACCAACGCTGGCCGCTATAGGCATAGGTGCTACGCCTGCCGAACATTTCCAGTTGTGGAGAAACGGGCAGCAGGTTCCAATTTATACATCCGTTCAGACAGGAACTATGAGTAGCAGCGATTACATTGAGTTCTGGGGCGAAATGAATGATGGCAAGCCTGATAATGAATTGTACCGCTTGCCAGATTACCAGCTAAACGACAAATGGAGTTTGCAAACAGATACCGCTGCTTATTTTCTGACTGTTAATTTTTCAGGGTCTAATCTTCACTTACAGCCAACAATAAATAACGTAGCCGGTAATACTTTGTCTCCCGAGCCCTACTTTATGCGTACCGAAGGGCTTTACTACCAACACCGTATTAATAATGGCCGGGCTGAACTGGTTGGAGATTCTTATACTTATTCCTCTTCTTATGATTATGGTGAGGGTTGGACAAGCTATGATTTTGCTGCCGGCGTATCTTATAGCAATACATTCGGCCCTATTTATTTTTACCCGGGCGGCAGCGCACCCGCGCCTGTAGTAAAAGTAAATGCTGCCGGGAATGCAGTACATCCCCGTTATTTCCGGGTAAGGGTTAATGGGGATTCGGTGGGTGGACAGGCAATTAATTATTATGATTATGCAAAGTTGTCAACAACCATCCCGGGTTCGCTTTTAAGCACAACAGGGTCGTTTGTTAATATGGAAGTGACTAACATGGGTACCGAACCGAATGACAGAATGGTTGTTGCTACGGTAGAATTAATATACCCGAGCCAGTTTAATTTTGGAGGAGCCAGTAATTATAATTTTGAATTGCCTGCTAATACTTCCGGCAACTACCTGGAAATTGCAGGCTTTGCTTACAGTGGACCAACCCCGGTTTTATATGATCTTACAAATGGTAAAAGATATGATGCTAATATAACCAATCCGTCATTGTTAAAATTTGCACTCCTGCCTTCTGCAGTTAAAAGAAAGCTTGTGCTGGTAAATCAAACTGCGGCTAATATCAAGCCTGTTACTTCATTGCAGCAGCGCAATTTTATTAATTTTGGTCTTGCGGCAAACCAGGCAAATTATATTATTATTTCTCATCCCTTTTTAACCATTGGGGCAAACGGTACCAATCCCATAGATTAATACAAAAACTACCGTAGTTCCGCAGCAGGCGGAAGCTATAATGCTAAAGTATATATGATAGACCAGTTGGAAGATCAATTTGGCCTGGGCATAAAAAAACACCCCTTATCTATCCGGAATTTCCTGAGATGGGCGAGAGCCACCTATACGGCTCCTTTAAAAGACGTTTTGATTGTTGGTAAAGGGCTTAGTTATGCTCAATTCAGGTCTTATGAAAGTAATCCTGATGTTGAAAAGCTTAGCCTGGTCCCTACTTTCGGGTATCCCGGTTCAGACAATATGCTCTCTACTTCGGGAGGAAGTTCTGTACCGCTTACACCCATAGGCCGTATTTCGGCTATTAACCCTGAAGAAGTGTCGGTGTACCTCAATAAAGTAAAGCAATATGAACAGGTACAAACGCTGTCTTCCCCTGTGATCGCTGATAAATCCTGGATGAAAGATATAGTGCATGTGGTGGGTGCCGGCGATCCCCTTACAGAAAACATATTACTGACATCATTAAATGGACACAAAAAGATTATTGAGGATACTTTATTCGGGGGGAATGTTCATACCTTTTCAAAAGGCTCTGCTGATGCCGTGCAACAGGTACAAAATGAGAACTTAGAACATTTATTTAGTAATGGTATTGGTTTGCTCACTTATTTCGGGCACTCTTCCGCCAGTACCCTTGAGTTTAATCTTGACAATCCTTTAAATTATAACAATCCGGGAAAGTACCCGGTATTTAATGTCATGGGTTGTAATGCGGGAAATTTTTTCAACTTCAACACGGCCAGGTTTACAACAAAAGAGACCTTGTCTGAAAAATATGTATTGGCGCCTGAACGCGGGGCTATCGCATTTTTGGCCAGCACCCACCTGGGTATTGTACATTACCTGGATATTTATAACTCCCGTAGTTATACAGCTATGTCAACCACGCATTATGGTAAAACACTTGGCGAGATCATGGATGAAACTATTGCGAAAGTGTTTGGCATTACTACTGAAAATGATTTCTATGCCAGGTTTCACTGCGAACAGTTTACGTTGCATGGTGACCCCGCCTTACACATGTATAATTTTGCAAAGCCTGACTATGTCATAGAAGCCCCGATGGTAAAAGTCTCTCCAAATTTTATCTCTGTGAACGCAACAGGGTTTGATCTAAAGGCCAGTTTTATGAATATCGGCAAGGCGATTTCTGATAGTACTGTTATAGAAGTAAAAAGAACCTATCCCGACGGAACGACAGAAATATTGTATAAGCATAAAATAAGAGGTATCCGTTATATTGACTCGGTTTCCTATCCTATGCAGATCATCGGATCAAGGGATAAAGGGTTAAATAAGATCACGATAACCATTGATCCGGACAATATTGTTCCTGAATTGTATGAAACAAATAATACAGTAACAAAGGACGTTTACATTTTTGAGGAAGAAGCAAGGCCGGTTTATCCTTATAATTTTTCTATTGTAAATCAGCAGCCGGTAAAATTTGCTGCCTCTTCAGCTAATCCTTTTGCGGAACTGCGACAGTATAAAATGGAAATTGATACCAGCGAGTTATTTAATTCACCCGCCAAAGTAACACAGTCAGTAAGCAGTCCGGGCGGAGTCTTTGAGTTTAACCCGTCAATTACACTGGCTAATAATACAGTGTACTATTGGAGGGTAGCCCCTGAGGCATCCGGAACAGGAGATCCTGTTTGGAATGCATCTTCTTTTGTTTACCTGGATGGAACGGAGACAGGATATAATCAATCCCATTACTTTCAACATGCAAAATCAGCAACCTATAGAAACTACCTTGATTCAACCTCACGCAAATGGAATTTTGACACTACTTCCAATAATATCTTTGCCAGGAATGGATGCTGGGTTACTGCGGTTACACAGGAGCAGGGCCTGGTCATATCGGTCAATGAACAAGAGCTCGGTCATAATACCTGTTGGTTTTCTTCACTGGTGTTTAATGTATTTGATCCCGCCACTCTTGCACCCTGGCGCAATACTACGATCACAAATACTGGAAATGATGGTATGGGCTGGGCCAGGTTTGGCAGCTCTTCGAATAATTGTTATGATGGCAGGACAATAAATTTTGAATGGCGGTATGATAAACCTGAGAGAAGAAAACTGATGATGAATTTTATGAAGGACACAGTCCCTGATGGTTATTATGTTGTTGTCAGGAATTTTACACTGGCCCCGATGTTTGGTTTCCCGGATGCGTGGGCAAATGACTGGGCGCAGGATGAAAATCTGCCTGGTTTTGGTTCCGGGCAATCTTTGTATCATTATTTGAAAAACGCTGGGTTTAGCGGATTGGATTCTTTTTACCGCGCCCGTCCATTCGCTTTTGTATATAAGAAAAATGACCCGTCATTTGCCCCACGTTTTGTCATGGGTGATGGCATTTATGATAATATCACTTTATCGGTTCAGGCAAGCGGCAAGGATACTGCCGGGTCTATGGTATCTCCTGTGTTTGGTCCTGCCAAGGCATGGAAAGAATTTAGATGGGAAGGACATTCTTTGGAGACTCCTTCCACCGATATTGCTTCAGCCAGTATATTGGGCATCGCTCCCAACGGTACCGTGGATACTTTACTCACTAATATTACACCGGCACAGGCTGTGACAGATATTTCTTCGATTGATCCGCAGCAATACCCGTATCTGAAAATGTACATGAATAATAAAGACAGGGCCAACCTGACACCTTATCAATTAAACTACTGGCGTTTATATTATGACCCTGTTCCGGAAGGGGCCATCGCACCCAATATTTATTTCAATACAAAAGATACCGTAGAAGTGGGCGAACCTTTCAGTTTCGGTATAGGGTTTAAAAATGTCAGTAAAACTGATTTTGACAGCGTGAAAGTAAAGATCACTGTTACTGACAAAAATAATATTGAGCATATTGTTCCGGTTCCGAGGCAAAAGCCATTAACAACTACCGCACCTGGTGATACCATCCGGCTGAATGTGCCAATTGATACAAGAGGGTTTTCGGGGACTAATTATCTTTTTGTGAATTTCAACCCGGATAATGACCAGCCGGAACAACACCTGTTCAATAATTTTGCATTCCGTACTTTATATGTACGGCCTGATAGCCTGCATCCTTTACTGGATGTAACCTTCGATGGGGTTCATATCCTGAACCGGGATATCGTTTCTTCTAAACCTGATATCCTGATCAAACTGAAAGATGAGGCTAAATGGATGGTACTGAATGATAGCAGTGTATTAAATCTCCGGGTCAAATATCCTGATGGGACTATACATCAATTCAATTCAGGCAATGATACACTTCAATTTATCCCGGCGGGCCAGGCGCCAAGTGTGAATAATACAGCGAGCCTGAGTTTCAAACCTTATTTCCCGCAGGATGGCGACTACGAACTCATTGTCTCGGGTAAGGATATGAGCAGCAATACTGCGGGTAATATTGAATACCGTGTCGGTTTCCAGGTGATCAACAAAGCGATGATCTCTAATATGCTCAACTATCCCAATCCCTTTACTACTTCAACTGCCTTTGTGTTTACTATTACAGGCAGCGAAATACCGCAAAATATACGGATACAGATATTGACCATTACCGGTAAGATAGTGCGGGATATTACAAAGGATGAACTGGGAACATTGCGGATTGGGCGCAACATTACAGAGTTTAAATGGGATGGCACTGATCAATATGGTCAAAAACTGGCTAATGGTATTTATTTATACCGCGTAATTACCAATCTCAATGGGAAGTCGCTGGATAAATTCAAGGCAGACGGTGATAATACCGATAAGTATTTTAACAAAGGGTATGGTAAAATGTACCTGATGCGATAAACAAACTTCTTACATTTTTTAAAACTCATCTGCCGGAAGGGGATGAGTTTTTTATTTATAATAGTGTTGAAGGACGTTTAATCAGTAAAGGACAATATCCGGTATTTTTGCTACGATGGACCTGAAGCAAAATGTATCATATTGTCTTAGAAAAACCGGTTTATTAGAGGTTTCGGATAGGCTGCGTTACTGGTGGCAGAAAATGCGTTATGCGAGCGCCAATAATAAGTTTATAAAAGCTAATGCGTCGGTAAAATTTCCTCCGCCTTATTTTATATATGAAACATACCGCCTTGACTACGCGGAGTATTATAATGATGGCTTTGTTACGGCGGGGGAACTGGTGGATATGATAAAAAGAAATATTTCATTATCCGGAGATGGCAGGTTGCTCGACTGGGGCTGCGGACCTGCACGTATCGTGAGACAATTTCCTTCACTTTTGCCGGCCAATAAAATGTACGCCACCGATTATAACCCCGGCTATATTGAATGGGTGCAAAAAAATATCCCTGGTGTTAGTTTTAGCGTTAATACATTATTACCGCCACTACAATATGCGGATGGTTTTTTTACCGCCATCACGGGCTTGTCTATCTTTACACATCTTTCTGTGAAAGCGCATGAAGAATGGATAAAGGAATTATACCGGGTAATAAAAAAAGGAGGCATACTTATTATCACTACACAGGGGCCTGGATATAGAAATATATTGCTGCCTCATGAGCAGGATGAGTTTGATGCTGGCCGTATAGTCATTCGTGAAAATTTTAAACAGGGACACCGTCTATATTCGGCATTTCAGCCACCCGGTGTTATTAAGGAAATGATCAGGGATAAGTTTGACATAGCGGAATACATCGAAGGAGCTAAAGAAATGGTGCAGGATATATGGGTATTAAAAAAACAATAAGTACAACATGGCGAAGATCAGTATCAATATAGCGACAGGCAGTTTGCAGCAGCAGGAAATGATAGTAGGTATAGATCTCGGTACTACTAACAGCCTCGTAGCCATCATTCACCCCGAAAGCAAAAAACCGGTGGTATTGAAAGAGCATGATGGACATGCATTGGTACCTTCTGTTATTCATTTTGACGGAACAGGAACTGCAACTGTAGGCGATGAGGCTAAGAAATATCTTATTACCGAGCCTCACAACACTATCTTCTCTGCAAAAAGGTTGATGGGGAAATCATACAATGATGTTCGGGAACATGCATCATTCTTTACGTATAAAGTAATTGATGATAATACAGAAAGCCTGGTAAAGGTGCAGGCGGGAAATAAATTTTATTCACCCATTGAGTTATCATCGTTTATTTTAAAAGAATTAAAAACAAGGGCGGAACATATTCTAAAAACCCAGGTTACCCGTGCAGTCATAACCGTGCCGGCTTATTTCAATGATGCGCAACGACAAGCTACCAGGGATGCAGGTAAGCTGGCAGGGTTAGATGTATTGCGTATTGTGAATGAACCTACGGCAGCAAGCCTGGCCTATGGCTTGGGAATGGATAAAGGTGAAGTAAGAACAGTAGCCGTATATGATCTCGGTGGAGGCACTTTTGATGTTTCTATTCTTCGTATCAACAGCGGGATTTTTGAAGTATTGGCCACTAACGGTGATACTTATCTCGGAGGCGCTGATTTTGACAGGGCGATAGTGAACTACTGGCTAAGTAAGCTCAACCTGAATGAAACCCCTGCTGCGGAAATGGCCCAGGCATTTCGATTGCAGGCAGAAGAGGCAAAGAAACATTTAAGCGTATCTGCTTCTTTTGACGGCAAAGTGGGTGAATACCCGGTTAGTTTATCAAAAAGAGAATTTGAGGATATCATCATGCCGTTTGTTGAGAAAACTATTCAATGTTGTACAAATGCTTTGAGCGATGCTCAGCTAATTATAGGTGACATAGATGAAGTAATAATGGTCGGTGGGTCCACAAGGGTTCCTTTGGTAAAAAATGCTGTGGCTGATCTTTTTGGAAAAAAAGTAAACGATTCTTTAAATCCTGATGAGGTAGTTGCATTAGGCGCCGCTGTCCAGGCGGATATTCTCGCCGGTAATAATAAAGATTTTTTGCTGTTGGATATTACCCCGCTTTCACTTGGTATTGAAACAATGGGCGGACTGATGGATGTATTGATCCCACGCAACTCAAAGATACCTTCTAAAGTATCAAGGCAATATACTACGCAAAAAGATGGACAGGGCAGTATGCGCATTTCCGTTTACCAGGGCGAAAGAGATATTGTAAAAGACAACCGCAAACTGGCTGAATTTAACCTGACAGGTATTCCCGGTATGCCTGCTGGTTTGCCAAAGGTGGAAATATCTTTCCTGGTAAATGCAGACGGAATATTAATTGTAAAAGCAAAAGAACTGAGAAGCGGGGTGGAACAAAGCGTAGAGGTAAAACCTCAGTACGGTCTTAGTGATGAAGAAGTAGAAAAGATGCTGCTGGATTCGATCACTAATGCTAAAGATGATATGCAGGTAAGGGCTTTGGTAGAAGCGAAAACCGAAGCAAGGATATTACTGGATATGACAAATAATTTCATTGGTAAGAATAGGGAATTGCTAACGATTCAAGAGCTGGAGGCAACTGAGAATGCTGTGCAGCGGCTTGAGTACTTATTGATAAGTGGCTCTAAAGATGAAGTACAGGCAGCTATAGAATCATTGAATGAAATTTCACGACCTTACGCTGAGCGGGTAATGGACCAGGCGATCAGCGTGGCAATGAAAGGAAAGAAAATCTAAAATGCAGATATCTCATACCTCTTGTTTTCAAATAATTTTTGATTTTTCAGACTGGTGATGACGGGCACACCAGTTTGATGTTTGTCAATCAGTATGAGCAGCCGTCTTCCTTTCCAATCCGGGAGCGGGATACCGGTTTTTAAAAATTCCAAAGCCTGTTCTTTTTTCGTTGAAAAATCAGGTGTATTGTATAGGTGTCCTGTCCATGAATAAGAGGAGGCGTAAGCGTTGGCCATGTAGGATACAGCATATTCGTTGCTCACGAGCAGATCGTTGGTTGTTGTATTCTGTGACAACCAGTTTAGTACTTCCTGGGTATCTTTTGAAATATGACTGATAGTTTCATGTTCCGCTTTTGATTTTAAAATATTTGCATACCATAAAATATTGTCTGATAAAAAGAGCAGTACAAAACTTACCAGGATCAGTTTGTGTTTTTTTATTTTATCCAACATTCTTACCAGGCCGGGAATAGCGAATAAGAAAAGCCCCAGCCAGATATAACCGCGTGTAAAATGGATCGGTTGAATAGGTTTGATGAACCATTCATGATTAGACAAGAGGAAGGCGATAATGGCCCAGGTAAAGAAAAGGCGCTGGTGTTCCTTAGCGAACACGGATTTCAACTGCTGGCGGTAAAATGTAAACACAGTTAATAATCCCACCAAAAAATAGGCGGGAATAAATATACGGTAACTGTAACTCCAGTTCACGGAAAAAACTTCAAAGAGTTTTTTATGTTCCGGGTATTGATTCAAAAAAATAAGATAATAGTACAGGTGGAGGAAGAACAGGAAATAAAATGATACGAATACCCACCAGGGAATAGCGTTGTTTCTAAAAAAGATTTTTTCAATGAACAGCCAGCCACAAATAATCAGCAGGTATTCTACGCCTGTAAATGGATGTGACCAGGAAATCAAAAAGGATATGATCAGCGCTGGCAGCCACCGGTGTTTAATGATCATGAAGATACCGGCTATAAAAAGCAGGTGATAGAAAGCTTCTGTAGAAATGACCAGCACCCGGCCAAAGTTCATGCCCCACCATCCATTGCCTGGGTCTGCCATATATATACCATCCCAGAAATCCGGGTAAGTGCCTTTAAAGAGTGTTTGGTTCGCAATCAATCCCCCCAGGGCTGTTACCCCACCACCCAAGGTTAGCAGAAGAAAAACAGTATTTCTATAAGGTAGTTTAGGATATAAATAATTTACCAGTTTAAGGGAAAAAAAAATGCAGACAATAGCTGATATAAGACCAAACAGGGATAGTACAAGACCGGGTGGTATTTTTAAAGAAAGAAAAATACATAGCAGAAAATTATAAGGTTGTGAATAGATAGACGGTGCAGAGGGAGAAGAACTGAAAGGGTTGGAATAGGTAAGACCTGGTTTCCCTTCTAAGTGCTGTCTTGCGTTGGATACATAGACTACGTCATCATCCTGGGTGAAGCCCGTTGGGATCAAATCCGGGGTATGCGCTGTATAATGATGGACCAGGAAAGCGATCAGGGGTAGTGCTAGTATAATGGATAAAATAAAAAGCCGGCTATTTTTCATGGCTGTTTTTTAATGGACGTATAGAAGAATAAAGAAAGAATCAGGCAAACAATAGTGATACAGAAAATGATCATGCCTGAATAAACAGGCTGAGGCTTGTAGGTAAATCGTACCGAATGTCTTCCCGGTTCTAAGGGCAGTGACATGAAGGCGATATTGGCTTTACTTATTGTAACAGGCTTTCCATCTACTTTGGCCATCCAGTTATGATGATAATTCTGGGTAAGATGGAGATTTACCTTTATACCGGATTCAGTTTCCAGGTCTATCCGGTTCCAATCAATAGTTATGTTGTTTATTTTCCCGGTAGATAGGTTGATGCTATCTGATAAATAAGCTACAGGTTTTTGAGCAACATAATTATATACCGAATCATTTTCCAGGAATTCATTCATACCGGAAAGAAAGCTCGGCGAGTTACTGATCTTTGATATCCCAATCTTTTTGTTATAAAAATAATACAGGCCGACATTTTCAAAATACTGAAACGCATCCTGGCTATTGTCCAACAGGCTTTGTCCTGATGTATTAGTATCGTAGTTAACAGGTGCTGCATGAATGATCTTATTGATAACCGCAGGGTTTGTTTTGCTGACAAAATTGACAGGAAATAAAACCTGGAAAACGAAAAGGTTAGCGAGGTGCAGAAAGAGTATCGCTTTTATTGAAACTTTTTTTCTTTTGATTAAAAAAATCAATAACAACAAAAAGATTGATTGTATAGCAAAACCTGAAAACAATAATGTGCCTTTACTGAAGGAAGAAAGCCATTGTTTGAGCTGAGTTCCGTTAAATCCGGGCAAATGAGTAAAAATCCGCGCTACAAGAGGAGAATAAGACGATATTGCCATGACCAGGCAAATCGCCAAAAAAGTGAAACAGATCAGGTTAAAGTACCGAACAGGAAGCGCCCTGGTTGTTATATAATACAATCCCCTGCACGAAAGAAGAATGATTGGCAAAAGCACATACAACCGGAAGTGGGAGGGATGTCTGAAGCTATTCATTCCGGGTAAAAGATAGTAAGCTGCTTTACGAACAAGAAAGCCATCGCCCAGGGAAAACAAAAAACTGAAAAGCAGTAAAGCCAATAAAAACTTTGTGACCTTATCCCACCTGTAAAAAAGTGAAAAAATAAAGAGGCATACAACACAGATACCTGCAAAAATGTTCCTGCCGGTCGGATCAGTAATGGAATTGAAATCTTCACTCCAGGCAGGCCAGGGATTCAAAAAAGAAACAGCATTCTTTAATTCATAGGCGTTTTGAATAGATTCGGTATAACTGGCTCCGGTTCCCCGGGTATAATAGGGAAGCAGTTCCACATAAGAAATTAGCGCAGGCGCACTAAGACCAAGGAAGACAAGAATTAGCAACAGATAATTTCCTGCGAACATCTTCCAATAAGCCCTGTTGCGCAATTCTTTTCTTTTATGCCATGCACCAGCCAGCAACATCGCCAGTAAAATATAAAACAAGTATATGACATCGGCCGGGTACCCGCATACCAGCAGCAACCAGCAAAAGATAGCGGTAATGATGGCAGAGGATCGCTTACCCGATGAAAGGAACTGGTAATAATAATGAATAATAAAAGGGATGAAGGCTGCAGATGCTATCCAGTTTATGAATTGACCGCTGCCGAACATATAACCGCTCAGCATATAAGCTGTAGCCGCTAAAAGTTTGATACCTGGTTTATCAGTCATCAATCTACTCAATTGAAACATGCCAACGCCACTGAGAAAAATATACAGCAGGTATTCGATATGAAATAAAGTAAGATCGTACCTGGCAAACAGCGAGATGATCCATACAAAAGGGTTCCATGCACCACTTTGCATATCGCCGTGCAATGGATAGCCTAAGTATATAAACGGGCTCCATAAGGGTAAGCTGCCATCTTGTATAGCGCTGCTGATATTATAGCGAAAGGGAAGAAAATACTGGATCGCATCATTTTTTACGGAGAATATTCCAAATGCAATAGGCCAGAACCCGATAAAACAAACACCCAGTAGAAAAAGGTAGCACCATTTGTTTTGCCACCGGGACTTTTTTGAAAATTGTAATTGCATTCAGAATGGAATTGACTGCTAAACTAGTAAATGATATGGCATTATAGGTAGCGAAAAAATATCCGTGTGGTTTGTATGGGCAATACAAGCAGATCAATGATGCGAACTCTCGAATCTCCCTTTTCCGTCCATTCCCGGAGTGTCACTTCACGGAACATAGCTCTTGTGTTTTTACCGTATGCTTTTTTCAGCCGGCAAAAAAGCTCAACATCAAATAGCCACCGGTCTATAAATGCATCCCTGAACAGTACCTGCGTTAGTGATGTTCGAAAGATCTTAGCGCCGCATTGCGTATCATAAATATCCAGGCGCAGTGTTTGTGTAAGAAACGCAGCATATACCCTCCCGATCGCATGACGAAGCCTGTTGCGGTGTATGATATTCTCTCTGGTTTTTTTACGGCTGCCAAAACTTAATAATAATGGAGGGCTCTGCTCAAATTGTTCTAATAGCCAGTCAATCTCAGTTAATGGTGTTGCAAGATCGGCATCAAAATAACCAATGAAGCTGAAATTCATCCACCCGACACATTGAAGCACGGCCTCCCTTACAGTTGCTGCCTTTCCAATATTTTCTTTCCTGGTAGTAAAACGAAATTGCTGTTCATTTTTTTGTTGTAGCTGTTGTAGCAGACCGGCTGTATTATCCGTACTTCCATCATCCGCAAAAAGAAATGAAATATGAGGGTGCGTAGCAGCATATTCTAAAAAGCGATCACTTTCAAGACGGTCAGCTTCATTATAACAGGGAATTACGATACAGGTTTCTTGCATATACAGTAAACAGATAAGCCCGGCAGATTTATTCCGGCTTTACCTAATAATTTGGAAAATTGATAATCAAATAAAAGATAATTTTTGAACAGTTTTGAAACAAAAGGAGAACCGTGCCAGTTGCCAATACCTTTTTGCTTTCGGCGCAGACCGGTTTTCTCTGCTAGTTTTTGAAAAATGCGTACCGGTAAAAGCGAGAAAAAAAAATAACCTGTACGTACCGGTACCAGGCCGGCAGCTATAATTGTTTGACTGATGGACTTTCGTGTGTACCTTCTGTAATGTTTCAAAAAAACGTCATGGCCGGTGAACAGTCCCTGGTAAGCCGGTACGCTGACCAACATTTTTATTTCGGTAGCTGAATTTACAGACTGAATGATTTGTTGTAAAAATGCAATATCTTTTTCTATATGCTCCACCACATCAAGCAACAAAATGAGCTGTATTTTTTTTTCTTTTAGAGAAAAAGGTAATTGATCAAGGCTGCTGTATAAATGAAACCTGGGTTCATCCAGTTCTTTATTCTTTTGTATAATATCTTCCGGGCTATAAGCAGGATCTATCCCTATGATCTCTACATCCTGTCTTGCTTTTAATAATTGCTGTGAAAAAAAGCAATCCCCGCAGCCGATATCTGCAATGAACTTTCTTTCATTTGTGCTGGGAATGCAGGTATTGATCAATTCCAGCAGAATCTTAAACCTTGCCAGTTCCCAGGGATGCCTCTGTGGATCAGTATATTTTTGTTCTGTAATATCCATTCCTTTATTTTTCTGCCTTTTTCAAAACTATAAACATTTGTGCTGTTTTAGCAAACGGACTCCGTACAAAATCAATCGCTGCAAACAACCCGCTTATAAAAGGAAACAAGGGATGAAAAACAATGGGGCGGGCAGCAGAGATGTGAACCATTCGTTTTTTATGTAACCAGGCAATGATACTGAAGGCCCAGAAAGGGGCGCCTTGCGTATAGTTTAATTGATCAATCCTCAGGTCCGTACCAAGAATCATGTGGCGAAAACTTTTTTCAGAGAAGATGATCCAATGCCGCGGTGCATGCAGCCCGCCCCAGTAGGTATTTTTAAACAAGGAGGCATCCCGGCATTTAGTATTGGGTGTTTTGATAACAATAATACCATTTGGCGCTAACAATGAAGCAGCTTTTTGCAATACAGTCAACGGATCGCTGACATGCTCTACCAGGTTTAGCATGAGTACCAGGTGATATCTTTCTTCCGTATCAAAATTTTCCAGCGTCCCTTCAAAATAAGCATGCCCGTTATCCGTGGCAATTTTCTTTGCTTTATTGTCTATATCAACAACCTGGGTATGCACTACCCGCTTGTCTGTATTTTTTATGAGCCCTGCCAGCCATCCGGTACCACCACCCACATCCAGCACATTGATCTCATTACCCGGAACCTGTTTAAGGATCTTTTGAAAATATCTTTTGTCCAGCCATTCCTTAATGCGCACCACTATATTTTTCTTTCCTGGCACAAATGAATAATAATTGGAGGGGTAAATGGTCATCAGTTCATCAGCAGGAATGGGATCAATAAAGATGGAATAGCAATCAGCGCATTGGAAGTAATGATAATCTTTTGAAGTGGAAAAGTATTCATAGTCCCTGGCGACAGACCATAAAGCTGTTGTTGTACTCTGGCAAACGGGACATGATGGCATGAAAGAATTATTTAAAAACCAGTTTTCTGAATGTTTTGAAATAAGTTGTCTTCGAGTTTTTGATCAGTTCTGCAGTATCCGGGCATTCAAAAAGGAATTGTTCAATGTCTTTCAGCCGGGTGTAAGATATTTGTGGATCCCAATGGTGGATCATGTGTTTATTAAAACCTGCTGCGCCAAAAAAACGACTAAACAAACCAGAAGTAAATATCCGCGTCAGCTTTCCATGGTTCACCGTATGATAATTTATTTTTTGATCAGCCAATTCATCCCTGTGCTCCAATATTTGCCGGATGGTTGCAAAGAATGGAAAGGCAATAAGCATGCCCGCCATCCAGATGATAGCAGCTGCCCATGATTTGGTAATAATAAAAACAAAGAGGATCAGCGCATTCAATAGAGCCCCGGCCACTAACATTTGGAAACTATCTTTTTTCATTTGTTGCGTAAGTAATTGATGATCGTTTTTTTTACGCAATATTTTGAACAGGTGAAGGCCGGTAAATGTTTCGAACAAAAAGAATGGAGTAGGAGCATTGAAATATGAATTTTCTGCGTCTGATGTTGTGCCCAGGTGCTGGTGATGCTGCCAATGGATTTTGCGGTAGGATTTTATATCTGTACCAAACAAAATCCCAATGAAAATAGCGGCCAGGCGGTCATTCTTCTTTTTGTCAGGATGTAAATTGAAGTGCCCTGCTTCATGAAGAAAAAGTGAAAGATAAGCAAGTACAGATCCGAGCAGGACAATACCAGTCAAAATACCAATGATATACAGAACAGGACTATCATAGCGAAGAAAAGAACTCAGGAAAAGAATAGTAATCAAACCAGTGTACCCCCAAAAAATATCCCTCCACGCTCTCCCATAGTGAGGCGTTAAGCTTTTTCGCCATAGTGAATATATCCGGTTGTCAGGATGCTGTACAGTATGAAAGTCTATGTCTTCAAGGTTATTCATCCCGGAAGCAAATTTAATTTAGTTAAACCTATTTTTCAGTTTTAAGAACGGCATTTCAAAAAATTGGTAACTAACCACGCTGATACATACTGCGGCCGCAGTACAGATAATGGAGGATACTATCTGTTGCGCATTGGTAAAGGAAGATGCCGGCAAAAGATAACTGCTCCATTCCATTGCAATAGGGAATAGCATGACGTAAACAGGCCAGTGAATGATATAGAACCCGTAAGAAATTTTGCCAAAAAATTTCAACACCCGCCAATTGAAAATGGTGTTGATCAGTTTATTCTCTGCTTTCACTGCTTCATACACTAATAAACCAAATAGCATAGCGAAGGTGGTAAATCCTACCAGGGCAAGGTAAGGAAAGGAAAATTGATAATACCGGTTGATAAAATAGAATACAAAATTAAGCCCTGCGAAAAAGAGAACAAGGGTACTCATGTGACGGGTTAAAAAACGGCTGTTTATTTTTTGCAGCAATGCCAGCATACAACCTATGCAGATACCGTCAATGCGGCTAAATGTATATAAGTTGAAATAAGCCAGGTCTTCATAATGATTGATCCAAACCAGGCAACGTATAACAAGCACTGCTACCAATATGGTAATAATAAAAGCAAGCAGGTATTGGGGCTTTCGGATAATATAAATAGCGATCGGCCATAAAATATAGAACTGTTCTTCTATCGCCAGCGACCA
>JAATGJ010000088.1 GCA_015654695.1 Chitinophagales bacterium
GCCAATTCATTTTTTGGCAATGGAAGATCGCTTTTCTTAACCTCCAGCAACATTAAAACCCGGGGGCGCAATAATAATGGTTGCTCTTTATGCAGTCGCTTGAGTTGCGCTGTAGTTTCTTTTACAATAAATGATAGTGCTTTTGCCATAGTTCAAAGCTAAAACATATTAGACTATTTATGAAATATAAATGGTATAATCTTTTACAAGACTCTTTTACATAATATCAATCCCCGAGAAATCCGTCTAATCCGTGTCATCCGTGTGCCATTCTGCCCATATTTTAGTGCGTCTGCCCTGAATCGGTAGTACGGGTCAGCATTTTCAGTTATTTTTGACAAAACGAATCCTGGTGAAAAAATTCATTTTCTTCGTGCTCGTGGCTCACAGCTCAATGCTCACAGCTTTCTCCCAATACTGGCAGCAACAGGTTGATTATAAGATCTCGGTTTCTCTTAATGATACTAAACATACACTGAAAGGTTTTCTCACGCTTGAATACACCAATAACTCCCCTGACAAATTAGAATATATCTGGTTTCACCTCTGGCCCAATGCGTATAAGAATGAAAATACGGCGTATGCCAAACAAATATTCCGGGATAAAGAAGATGGCAAAAAAAGATGGAGAGAAATGAAAGATAAGGGCTCTATAGACAGTCTTGATTTTACAGTGAACGGTGAAAAAGTCAAAACGGAAGCAGATAAAGAAAATATTGATATACTAAAAATTCTTTTGCCCCACACATTACAGCCCGGCGAAAAAATAACGATCGCTACACCTTTCTTTGTAAAGATACCTACCTACTCATCCCGTTCCGGTCATCTTGATCAATCTTATATTATTTGTCAATGGTATCCCAAACCGGCCGTGTATGACAAAAAAGGCTGGCATCCTATACCGTACCTTGACCAGGGAGAATTTTATAGTGAGTTTGGAAGTTTTGATGTGAAGATAACAGTGCCCTATTCTTATGTCGTAGGAGCAACAGGCATTTTACAAAATGCGGATGAACTGGCAAAATATAAAGAACTTGGAAAAAATAACAACATTGCAGCAAACAAATTAATGAAATATGCATCCCGTGTATCCAATGGGACGAAAACGCTTGTATATAAAGGTGAGAATATTCATGATTATGCCTGGTTTGCCGATAAAGATTTTATTATACGATATGACACTGCTCAATTAGCTTCAGGTAAAACAATTGACGTTTTTACCTATAGCTATGAAAATGGTAACAAGAACTGGGAAAGCAGCATATCGTATGTCGAAGATGCAGTCAGGAAATATTCCAGCTGGATTGGCGAATACCCTTACCCCGTAGTACAAGCGGTAGAAGGCCCGAAGAATGTGATGTCCGGTGGTATGGAATACCCGATGATCACGCTTATCACCAGCCCGGATGCCAATGAAGAACATCTTGATGGGGTCATTGCCCATGAAGTGGGGCACAACTGGTTTTACGGTATTATTGCCAGCAATGAAAGGGATCATGCCTGGATGGATGAAGGGATGAACTCCTATTTTCAGTTTCGCTATGAAGGAGAAAAGTATAAAGCCAATTCCATATTCGGCAATGCATTGCCGCAGGACGTAAAAAACAGGCCATTACCAGAATTTTTTGGGATGATCTATGGCGCATTGGCCGAGATCCCGATGGAGGAAGCTATCGAAACAACTTCAACCAGTTTCAAAAACAAAGATGATTACGCCACAGTGGTATACCTTAAAACAGCTATCTGGATGTACATAACAGAGATTTCTGTTGGTACTGATAAATTTAACCAGGTCATAAAATCTTATTACGATAAATGGAAATTCAAACACCCTTACCCGGAAGACCTGAAAGCAGAATTTGAACTGCAGCTTAATGTAAAGATGGATGGCCTTTTCAACTTACTGAATAAAAAAGGTAAGTTTGAATGAGCAACAGGTTTCAATACCCTTTATTAAACTCCAAAATCGTGAGAAAAATCATCTTCTTCCTGCTTGTGGCGCACAGCTCAATGCTCACAGCCTTCTCTCAATACTGGCAGCAGGAAGTCAATTACACCATAGAAGTTTCCCTGAATGACAAGGACCATACATTAAAAGGTTTTGAAAAAATTGAATACATCAACCATTCTCCCGATACATTAACATTCATCTGGTTTCATATCTGGCCCAATGCCTATAAAAATGATAAGACAGCATTCAGCGATCACCTGCTGGAAAACGGGAATACAAAATTTTATTTTTCTGATAAAGAACAAAAAGGCTATATCAATAAACTGGACTTTAAAGTAAACAATGTTACCGCCCAGGCAGAAGATCATCCCCAGCATATTGATATTATCAAAATAATGCTGCCTGCTCCGCTCCCGCCGGGACAACAAGTTTTGATCACCACTCCTTTTCATGTAAAGCTTCCTTATAATTTTTCACGCGGCGGGCATGATGGCCAGAGCTACCAGGCTACTCAATGGTATCCAAAGCCGGCGGTGTATGATAAGCATGGCTGGCACCCGATGCCTTATCTTGACCAGGGAGAATTCTATAGTGAATTTGGAAGTTTCGATGTAAGCATCACCGTTCCGGAAAATTATGTAGTAGCTGCAACAGGTAAATTGCAAAATGCGGAGGAAAAGGAATGGTTGAAAAAAAGAAGTTCTTTTACATGGACACCTGTTAAACGTAAAATAAAAACGAAAGGCGGAAGTTTTAAAACTGTTTACGATGAGTTCCCGCCTTCGGCGACAGATATTAAAATACTCCGCTACAAACAAAACAATGTTCATGATTTCGCCTGGTTCGCTGACAAACGTTTTATAGTAAACCAGGACACCTGCCGGTTAGCTTCGGGCAGAGTGGTGGATGTTTTTACCTATTATACACCCAAACATAAAAATATCTGGAGCAACAGTGTTCAGTATGCAAAAGACGCGATACATCATTATTCGGAGCTCGTTGGTGAATATCCATACACTATTGTAAGCGCTGTGCAGGGCCCTGAAAGTTTTGGAGGCGGTATGGAGTATCCCACAATAACAGTGCTTTCTCCCGAAACAAATTCAAGAGACCTTGACAATACAATAGCTCATGAAATCGGGCATAACTGGTTTTATGGCCTCCTCGCCAGTGATGAAAGAACACATGCATGGATGGACGAAGGCATTAACTCTTATTATGATGCCTTGTACTCATTAAAGAAGGATCATCACTTCAGCCAGCAAACTGAGCAAACTTTACTGGAAACTTTTATAGCTGAAAAAAGAGACCAGCCTGTTGAGACGCCATCTGAAGTATTCAGTGAACCCAATTATTATGCTGTTGCCTATTACAAAGCATCACAATGGATGGCCTGGCTGTATCGCCATCTTGGGCCAGGTAATTTTGATAAAGCTATGCAGGAGTATTATCGCCAATGGCAATTCAAACATCCGCAACCGGAAGACCTGGAAAAAGTAATGGAAGAAGTAAGTGGCAAAGATCTTGATTCTGCCTTTTCGTTATTGAAACAAAAAGGCAATCTCCCGGGTTGGGAAAGAAAAGGCACGGCTATCTGGAATCCGGTAGCAGCAACTTTTGGCGGATATGGCGATAAAAAAAATGTCATTGCCATTTTACCTGCCATCGGTTTTAACAGCTATGATAAACTAATGATCGGTGCGCTATTCACTAACCTGAAGATGCCACCCAACCGTTTGCAGTTCCTGTTTGCGCCTATGTACGCGACGGGATCTAAAAAATTTGCCGGCATTGGGTTTATCAAACACAGTTTTTATCCTGGTGGCATTTTCAAAAAAATAGATCTCGGTGTCAGCAGTTCTGTTTTTACAGCTGACCGGTTCACGGATGATGACGGCAATAAAACATTTCTGAGTTTCCAAAAAGTAGCGCCGGGAATCAGATTGACATTAAAAGAAAAGAATGCCCGCAGTACCTTACACCGATTTGTACAGTTTAAAACATATATGATCGGCGAAGACGGCCTCCGGTTCTACCGTGATACAATCATTACCGGAATTGATACCACCATATTGGATAAATACCGGACACAGCGGAATAACAGGACACTGAACCAACTGCAAATTGTTGTTGAAAATTACAGGGCGCTGTATCCCTATCGCGGAGAACTGAAGATCGAACAGGGAAAAGATTTTGTCAGAACAGCTTTTACCGGGAAATACTTTTTCAATTATGCCAAAGGAGGCGGCCTGGATGTTCGCTTGTTTGCCGGTAAGTTCTTTTATTCCGGCTCAAAAACATTTACCAAACAGTTTGCCACTGACCGCTATCATTTGAATATGACCGGTGCTAATGGCTATGAAGATTATACTTACAGTGATTATTTTATCGGGCGCAATGAATTTGAAGGAATAGCCAGCCAGCAGATCATGGTGCGGGACGGCGGGTTCAAAGTAAGAACAGATTTGTTAGCAGATAAGGTCGGCAAAACAGATGACTGGCTCATTGCGGTGAACTTCAGTTCATCTATTGCATCTAAGATCCCGGTAAAATTTTTTGTTGATATTGGCACTCATGCCGAACCCTGGAAAAATAATTCAACTGAAGACCGCTTTTTATTTGACGCCGGCATACACATACCTTTATTAAAAGAGACCGTGAATATTTATATACCCCTTTTCTACAGCAGTGTATTTAAAGATTATATACAGTCCACCATCGCCAAAAAGAACCGGCTACTGAAAACCATCTCCTTCTCCATTGATATTTCCAATTTCAGTTTCCGCAAATTTGATAAGAACCTTGATTTCTGATGAGTGAGATGATGAACATACAATATCTCACTTATCAACAGATTGACAAAACTAAATGGGATCAGTGTATCGCTAATGCACCCAACGGAGTTATCTACGGCTATTCGTTTTATCTCGACCACATGGCCCGGAACTGGGACGCTTTAATCCTGAATGATTATGAAGCGGTAATGCCGCTGACATGGAATAAAAAATATGGCATTCAGTATTTATACCAGCCATTTCTTACCGCACAGCTGGGCATTTTTGGAAAAACCCTTACTGAAGAACTGATCGGGAATTTTATCACGACAATACCATCAAAATATAAGCTCATTGAAATATCCCTGAACAGTGGAAACATTTTCAGTACCCCTTCGGGATTTTCTATTTTGCGTAGCAACTATGTGCTTGATCTGAATAAACCGTATGAAGACTTGTATCCATCTTACCGGGATAATATCAGGCGGAATATCAAAAAAGCGAAGCAGACCGGTTGTACAGCTCTAAAAGATTTTGACGTGGAAAAAGTAATTGAGCTGGCTTTACTGCAAATGAGGTCTTATGGAAAAGAGTCAGCAGAAAATGTGGATCGTTTTCGTAAGCTCTATCAATTTCTTCATGCAAAACAAATGGCAACTACTTATGGTATCTTCTCGCCACAAAATGAACTGATTGCTTCCTGTGTTTTCTTTTTCTCTCACAACAGGGCTTATTATATACTTGTCGGCAATCATCCGAACGGAAAAACTATCGGCGCTTCTCACATGCTGATTGATGAATTTATTAAAGACCATACGGGGAAAAACATCTTACTGGACTTTGAAGGCTCTGACATCAGCAACCTTGCTTTCTTTTACAGCAGTTTTGGGGCAAGGGAAGAAAAGTATCCGGCTCTCAGGTTGAACAGGCTGCCTTTTTATTTGAAATGGATGAAGAATTGAGTTCAGAGTTTCGAGTTGGGAGTTAAGAGTCAGACTCCTAAAATTGGGGTATCCGGCTACTGACTCTTAACTCCTGGCTCCCGACTGTCCTCCAGTATCTTCTCCGCCATCAGCAGGTCCAGCGGTTTGGTGATCTTGATATTCGTTTCCTCCCCTTCTACCAATGTTATTTTTATACCATACACTTCTGCTACAGTAGCTTCATCGGTGAACTTGTCTTTATAATCTACCTGGAAAGCGGGCAAAAGAATTTTGCTGTGAAAAGTTTGGGGAGTTTGTACCAACATTATTTTATTGCGGTCAATCGCATCGCTGCCATCATCTTTCAGCAGCCTCACGCTATCCTTACAGGGTATAGCAGGGATAGCGCTCCCGGTAAGCACGGCTGTCTTATAACAATGATGAATAAGATCCATACTCAGCAAACACCGGACACCGTCATGTACAAAGATGATGGATTCTTCCGCTACAAGGGCCAATCCATTTTTCACCGATTGAAAACGTGTTTCGCCTCCGGCTGTGATGTGGATACGTTCTTTATTAAAATAGGTGTCAATGATCTCCTGGCCCATATCGGTATAGTCAGCAGGTAACACGAGGATTACATGCAGATCAGCATATGCTTCTAAAAATACTTTAAGTGTATAATACAATACCGGCTTATCCTTCAGCAGCATGAACTGTTTGGGCAGACTGGCCCCCATTCTTGTACCTGAGCCCCCGGCGACGATGATGGCGTATTTGCGCATAGCCGCAAAAATAAGTAAGAAATTATCAGTTATGCAGTCCATCGTTGCAATATCTATCACGGACCACCGGTCGGGACAATGGACAACCCTTCATTTTCTTTTTATTTATTCAGCATTCTAAGGACAACCGGGGGATAACCAATCTTTCATTATCTTTTTATTTATTCAACATTCTATGCACAACTGGGTTAATGACTTTCTTCAATTGAAGAATTACTACTTTTCCAACATTTTGAATAATTCCATTTCTTATTCGATGCATCCCATGGTCTCGCAAATATTGAATCAATTTTTTTCATAAAAATTTCAGATTTAATAATAGCCGAAGTTTTTCTATCCGGTCTATAAAAAATTGTATTTATTTGAATCGGCAAAAGCGATTTTCTGTCCAAATAGATAGTTTGACTTCTTTGGTTAGGTGGGAAAAGGTAAGGATATTGTTCTAAAAAAACCCAGCACTTAATTTTTTTACCGACAATTTCTATAGTTGTATCTCCGGTGAATCTTGTTGTAATCCAATTATAAGAATAATTAGCATCACATAAATAATCAAAAGCAGATGTTTCTACTGAATCTTGTTTTGATACCTGAAAGTATTTTTTTTTGAACACTTCATTTTTAAAAGTATAAATTATATAAATCGAATTTTTTTCTCTACTAAATTTAAAAGGAACGCCTGAATAAGGATATATATTTGGCAGCCGATATTTCTGCAAAAGAGTATCCTTAGGCTCATTTGCTTTTATCAAGCTGTGTTCTTGTTCAAAAAGATTAAACGGATAGTCAACCTTGTTAATAGTGTCCTTATAAAAATCGATAAAAGTGGCGTTTAAAGTTATTTGTCCGGAATCTGGCGTAGAACTATAAACAAGTACCTTGTTATGAAAAAAATATCTGTTACTTACACATCCTGATTGAATAATTAAAAATCCCGCAAACAAAATATCAAGCAAATGTTTTTTCATCTTTAAAATGCCTTTTGATTAGGTGGCTCTAATGGTATCTGGGTCTCTTTCATTTCTGGCGTAATCTGAGGTAACTGGCCATTATTATAAGACCTTAACATTTGAAACAATGCCGCTACTGTCCTATCTTTCCCAAACGAGTGTCCAATATAAACGTTCACAGGTGATGTCTCGGCCAGCACGCACTCCCAACAAAATAAATCTGGCGGCCGGACTCGGAGTGATTTTATAACGGATTTCAACTCGCCGGCAAGTGCCACATATCCACACACAAAGCCATCTGACGCTCGTCACGAAAGAAAAATAACCACTATTTATTGAAATTTTTTAAAACTTAACTTCAAACATTATAGGCTGAAGAACAAAAATATTTCCGACTCTGTTTTTCGCTTTAATACATGTAAAAGAAATCGTATCGCCATTTTTTGATTCTAAGAGAAGTTTTCTTGCATACCCGGGAAATATATGACCACTAACTTCCGTCTCCTTTCTAACCGGTAAATCGCCATCTGTTGTTTGAAGCGTCATCTTAAACCCTACAACGGAATAAAAAGTATCACTTGCCATAATGCCTTTCACACAATGAGAACAATTATAGCATATAGAAGCAGAATCCCACCAGTTAGGGCACATAATGGCTCTGACCGTAGTATTGGGATCGCATTTCTGAGCGGATGTTTTAACAAGTAAAAAAGTCAGGCCGATAAAAAGAATAGTTCTCATAAAAATAAAACGCAAAACAAAGTTGTCTATTGTTCTTTCAACTGTTGAATAAAGATATCCAGGATAAGTATGCTACACCACCAGGCTGATAGCAAAGCTGGCACTGATCCATAAAAAATATCTACTTATAAATCGCCACTTCATTTCCCCCACCATTACTCCTCAGCCCCCTATACATCCCTTCACTATTAAACACCATCGCAGCATTTCCTTTCGCATCCACACCTATCATTCCGCCTTCACCATTTATCTTCATCAGTTTGTCGTGAACTACCACATTCATCGCTTCCTGTAAAGAAAGACCCTTATATTCCATCAAACAACTAACATCATACGCTGTTACCGCACGGATAAATAGTTCACCATGCCCGGTGCAACTGATAGCGCAGGTTTTGTTATTGGCATAGGTGCCTGCGCCGATAATGGAACTGTCTCCTACCCTTCCCCATTGTTTATTCGTCATGCCGCCGGTGCTGGTGGCTGCTGCAATATTGCCATGTATATCACAGGCGGCAGCGCCTACTGTTCCGAATTTTTTGTCCCTTAATTTCACATTATGATCCAATGATGCTTCATCCGACCCCTGCACCTGTTTCCATTGATCATACCTAAACTGCGAAACGAAATACTCATCTGGCTCGGTTCGTATCCCCTGTAAAGCAGCAAAGTCTTCAGCTCCTTTTCCGATCAGCATGACATGAGAGCTTTTGGTCATTACCGAATAAGCCAGTTCAACAGGATTCCGGATATTTCGTACACCCGCTACAGCGCCCGCCATTAGCGTTTTTCCGTCCATAATGGAAGCATCCATTTCCTGGCTGCCGTCTTTGGCAAACACAGAACCTTTACCCGCATTGAAGAGTATATTATCTTCCAGTGATAGGGTAGCCGCTAATACGGCAGCCATTGCTGATTGCCCTTTCTCCAATAATGCATAACCGGCGTCTAGGGCATCGTTCAAGCCCTGCAAGTAAGCCGCTTCCAGCTCTGGTGGCATATCTTCCTTCAGAATAGTTCCTGCTCCTCCGTGTATGACCAGTGTATATGCAGACATAAGTGCCAATGGGTATTTGTTCCGCTGCCGAAATTAGTTATTTTGCCAGGGAATAATTTTATAGCGACGCTAAAACTTAGTTTTAATTGAACCAGCCGGTAAGACGTAAGCTTCTCATCTGACCGGCAATACACCAACTGATGAAATTTAAACGAAAACTTACAAAGGGCGATCTGCTGGCCATCGCGGCGAACCTTATTCCTGTTTACGGCGTATGGCTCCTCGGATGGAGCGCTACGGATGCGTTTATTGTTTATGCATTGGAAACCCTGATAGTGGGTATCATGAC
>JAATGJ010000054.1 GCA_015654695.1 Chitinophagales bacterium
AGCCAGCACATTTTCAAACTCATTATTGGGGTCGGCGCCGTTAACATTGAATGACAAGTAGCGCATCTTGTGCAGTCGTTCGGCGGCCCTACGTTTTTGTTCCCCGGCGTCGTTCGCCAGTGGCGAATCCTCAGCCCCGATGGTCAAAGGTGGTTGAGCTTGTTCGGCAATCGGCATATCCGCCGCTGGAATGTCATCCCTCTCTACCAGTTGCATTTGCAAATCAAGAAGCTCTTCTTCTTCCTTTGCGGCATAGCTGGGAAGGACCGGTTTTTCTACGGAAGTTTTTGGAGCATCAGCTCCTGCTTTTGATTCCGCGTAGATATTGGACGGCCTGGCCAGGTAACCACCCGATGCTGCAGGCAGCGGGGCGGTGTTATTTTTCACGCTATATTCTTTCGAAGCGTCTTTTTCTTCTTTTGAAATAAATGGCGATGCTGTGCTTTCCTTAGGGGATTCCTGGTTGCTTACCGAAGGGGATTTAGATTGAGATGTGTACAACGAATGTATCTCTTCCTTCTTTCCCGCAATCAACATTTTATTACCAGTAATCACACTATCTTCCACGGTATTTTTACTAAGTGATTTTTCGTCCTCCGCCTTTAATTCAAATAAGATCACAGGCTCCTCTTCTTTAATATGTTCTGTGTCTATCATATCATGCACTGCGGGCATGGGTGTTTCCATGAGAGGAAATTCTTCTACTAATTTTGGCGCAAGCAGATCCGCCCTCACCCCATCCCTCTCCAAAGGAGAGGGGGTGTCCATCTTTATTACCCTGGAAAGAACCGGAACATCTTCCACAATCTTCATTTCTTTTGTAACAGGCTTTACCGGGATTTCTTTTTCCGGTTGCCCTAATACCATCACTATCTTTTCTTCCTGTTTCGGCTCTGGTTTCTTTGGCTCTTTTTTGGTAAAAGGATCTTTATGCTCAAAACCGGTTGCTATCAGCGTAATGCCCAGTTTGTCGCCTAATGTGCTGTCATAACCAAGACCGAGTATCACATCAGTACCCTCGCCGGCCTGTGTTATTAAATGACTCTGTATGATCTCTACTTCATCCATGGTAAATTCATGCTCACCGGCGGCAGAGTTAATATTGATAAGTATCCATTTGGCGCCACGGATATCATTATCATTCAGCAATGGTGAATTCAATGCTTCTTCAATCGCCTTATGCGCACGGTTCTCACCTGATACAGCAGCGCTGCCAAGAATAGCTACACCACCATTACGCATTACCGTGCATACATCCGCAAAGTCAACATTGATCTGGCCGGTACTGCTGATCACATCGGTGATACATTTAGCGGCAGTGGCCAGTACATTGTCAGCCCGTTCAAATGCTTCCCGCATTTTCAGGTTGCCAAACTGGTGGCGTAGTTTATCATTGCTGATGACCAGCAATGTATCAACATACCCTTTTAATGTTTTAATTCCTTCTTCCGCCTGCAATTGCCTTTTCTTTCCTTCATACGCAAAAGGAGTGGTAACGATACCAACGGTAAGGATTCCGAGGTCTTTACAAATTTTCGCAATGATGGGCGCACCACCTGTACCTGTACCGCCACCCATACCGGCAGTGATGAAGGCCATCTTTGTATTTACTTCCAGGATATTCTTGATCTCTTCAAGAGATTCTTCAGTAGCCTGGCGGCCAATATCCGGGTTAGCGCCTGCTCCTAGTCCCTGCGTAAGATGCGGCCCCAGTTGCACACGATTGGGAATCGCACTCAAGGCCAGCGCCTGCGCATCGGTATTGCATATAATGAAATTGACGCCTTCAATAGACTGGCTGAACATGTGATTGACGGCGTTACCACCACCACCGCCAACACCAATTACTTTGATGATAGATGATTTTTCTTTCGGCAGATCAAAATGTATCATAGATACTGATTTTATAATTGAATGATATTTTTCAAATTCAAAATGCAAAAGTCAAAAGCCGAAACCAGGGCTCTTACAATGCTTTTATTTTGAATTTCTATTTTTTAATTCTTAAAAACGTTTATCTTCTTCTTCCTTGAACAGATCAATGATCCCGTCTTTAAATTTGCCCCAGAAGTTAGTGATCCCTTTGCGTTGTCTTACTTTTTCAGATGTTATAATATCCTCTTCCGCCACTACTACTTCTTCCGCCACTTTCTTCAAAGCATCAGGCACTTCTACTTTCTTAAATTCTTTATCAAACTCTTTGCGGTGATGTTCGTAATCATCATATCCTTTCAGGATAAGCCCGATGCAGGTAGAGTAAGTTGGCTTCGCTAATTCTTCAATATGGCCGGCAGCCAGGTGTTCATTGGGAAAACCAATTCTTGCAGGCAAACCGGTTACATATTCTGTAAGCTGTATTAAATGCCTTAACTGGGAACCTCCACCGGTAAGTACCACACCACCATTCAATGATTTGTTATCCAAACCAACCTGCTTTAAATGATACGTAACAAAATCGAGTATCTCACTCATTCTCGCCTGTACGATATTAGCAAGATTCTTTACACTGATCTCTTTAGCAGGCATACCGCGTAAACCCGGAATAGTGATATAGGCATTGGCTTTTGCTTCATTGGCCAATGCAGAACCAAACTGCACTTTCATTTGCTCTGCCTGTGTTTTTAATACACCCAATCCGGTCTTTATATCATTAGTGATATTCTCCCCGGCAAAAGGAATAACCGCTGTATGTTTTAAAATACCTTCATAGAAAACAGCCAGGTCAGTAGTGCCCCCGCCAATATCAACGATAGCAACACCGGCTTCCAGGTCTTCCTGCGCCATAACTGCAGAAGAAGAAGCCAGCGGCTGCAGTACTAAATCTTTTGTATGCAATCCTGATTTTTCTACACTGCGGTTGATATTACGTATCGCGTTTTTATCACCGGTGATGATGTGAAAGTTGGCTCCAACCTTCACACCGCCATATCCGATGGGGTTAGGAATATTCTGAAAATTATCCACCGTAAATTCCTGTGGTATCACATCAATGATCTGGTCACCGGCAGGTATATATGTTTTATACTGATCGCTGATCAACTGATCAATTTCACGGTGTGTGATCTCTTCATCAGACGCCTGGCGAACAATATCACCGCGGGTCTGCAAACTTTTAATATGATGGCCGGCGATCCCGACATATACATCTTTTACTTCCAGGTTAGGATTGGAAGCAAAACAATTGTCTAATGCAGTTCGGATGGCTTTGATCGTTTCATCAATATTGAGTACCTGGCCATGCTTCACGCCATTGGAGTTGGCTTTACCAAATCCGAGTATCTCTAATTTACCAAACTCGTTCTTGCGTCCGGCAATCACCGCGATCTTGGTGGTCCCAATGTCCAGGCCGACAATGATGGGTTGTTCGTTATTCATGATATGTTGTTTTTAGTTGTTTGCACAAGGATGATATGATTGAATATTTTTTGTTTAACATCGTTCTGTTCTTTTGTCGGCCTCACCCTCTTATCCCTCTCCTTGCTTCGCTTTACTCGCAATGACAGGAGAGGGACGGTGCTGAATATCTTTAATCATCTTCATCTCTACCACATCATCTTTAGTTCTTTATTCAACACTTTCGAGGACATTTAATACTTATCAATATTTCCGAAAAGCGATTTTACTCTTACAGAGCTACGATAGTGTCCCACTCGCTACTCACCATTCACCTTTTACATTTCATTACTCCCTCAATACTCACTCCCCTTTAGAGGCTGGGGGTTTCATCACCGCCTTTGGCCCTTTTTTCTCTTTCACAGGCTTTTTATTCTCATTAGTTTTTTCACCAGGCTTCGTATCTAATAAAGGTTTCATAGGGACTGGACTGGTCACAAGGACAGGATTGGTGAGACTTGCTGTATTTTGCCCGTTATTACTTTCTTCCGGCGTATCTTTTTCTGTGGCGGCAATAAGAGGATCAACCTGCATTGCTTTTTGCTCTTTTACCGATTTCGCAGCGATCACAGAATCATTTTGCATCTCACGGGCCTGGCGTAATAGTTTTTCAACATTCAATCTTAACTGGGCTGTATCATTCCTTCCGCCATTATCTTTTACGCCCACCACCTGCCCGGCATATTGTACATTGATCGCTTTGTATTTATCAAACCCCGTTTTACTTAATACATCCTTATAAAAAATAAACAGGCGATGAAATTTCTGTTCTATATTTTCCCCGCTCCCGAGTATCACTGTATGGTTTCCTACTACGGGTACCATTTCAAAATTTCTGTCAGTAGTAATATCTACCTGCGCTACCTGGGCCATCCAGAAAGGATCATTAAGAATAAACGTAGCGGTATTTTTAACATCATGCAGCAAAGCGCTGTCTCTTTTACTAACTATCTTTTCCGGGAAACCCGTAAACACCGGAACTTTTGCACTCAGCTTATCTGATAATGGCATCCTTTTCTCTTCATGATCTATATAATACGATTTACCAGTCACGGTAAATATTCTTGCTACCGGCTCTCTTTCTTTTACCGATACATGCAGGACTTCCTGGTTGTCGAAATAGAGCTCTGCATCTTTGATCCATACATTTTTTTCCAGCAATTGCTCCATCTGCTGCAGGTTGAGCGATGATTTTTTTTGTCCCTTAACATCGCCTTTCGCCGCGGCTTTTAATAATTTCAATACATCTTTCTGATCAACAAAGAAATTATTCTCCACCCCTTTTATACTGATCGAATAATCTTTGCAATGATCTCTCTTTTGCTTACCGATAGCAGCTATCAGCAGCATAAGCATGCCGCTCCCTATTGCTACCCAAACTGCAACAAATAAAATTTTCTGTATCGCTTTTCCTGTATTCAATCTATTTAGTTTAACTCCTTTCGTTGTTTATTAATTTTTCTTTTTATCTCCGGGTTAAAACCCGGAGCAAGTCAGTCAAAACCCTGAGCAAGTCATTATACCATTAACCTTATAACTCCTGGTCCAGGCATTTTTTTATCATACCTACCAGCGTATCAATATCCCCGGCTCCTGATGTTACCAGCACTTCTCCCAATTCTGTGTTGACATGCTTAACATACTCATTCTCCATCCACTTCATCAGTTCTTCTTTTGTCATCACACTTTTACTATCTCCGCTCATTTTCTTCAATATCATCTCACTGCTTACTCCTTCTATTGGCGACTCTCTCGCCGGATATATGGGCAACAAGATCACTTCGTCTGCGAGGTCAAGCACTTCTGCAAATCCATCCGCCTGGTCCCTTGTTCTCGTGTAGAGGTGAGGTTGAAAGATCACCGTACACTTTTTCTGTTTGAACAAAGTTTTAGCTCCCGTTATTAAAGCTCTCAGTTCTTCCGGGTGATGGGCGTAGTCGTCTATATAAATAATCCTATCATTCTTCACGATGTATTCAAACCTTCTCTTCACTCCCCGGAAAGATTCCACCGCCGCTTTGATCTTGCCATTTTCAATTTTTAAAGAACTTGCTACCGCAATAGCCGCTACTACATTTTCTACATTATGCATGCCCCCCATATTCAGCTTCACATTATCCAGCATATTATCCTTCATCATCACATCAAATTCATAACTTCCATTCATCATCCGGATATTGGCCGCATATACATCAGCGCTTTCATTTTGCAGGCTGTAGGTAATATGTTTATCCGCCTTCAACTCTTTTCCTCTTTTCAATCCAAATTGCCGTATTAATAATCCACCCGGTTTTACTTTTTTACTAAAGTCAATAAAACCCTGTTCTACTGCTTCCGCCGTACCATATATATCCAGGTGATCGGCATCCATGGAGGTAATGATCGCCACATCGGGGCTTAATTTCAAAAAACTCCGGTCGTACTCATCCGCTTCTATCACACAAACATTATTCTCACTGCTCCAAAAGTTGGTTCCATAATTCACGGAGATACCTCCGAGAAAAGCATTACAACCAAAACCTGAATCACGAAGCAAATGCGCTACCATCGTAGTAATAGTTGTCTTGCCATGTGTACCCGCGATACAAATATTAAAAGAGCTTTCGGTTATCAATTGCAGCACATCACTCCGCTTCACCACTTTATAACCATGTTGCTGGTAATACAGCAACTCTTTGTGATCCTTCGGAACAGCAGGTGTATAAACCACCAGCTCCGCGTCTTTTGGAATGAGATCAACATTATCTTCATAATGTATGGCGATCCCGCTGGCGACCAGTTCTTGGGTCAAAGCAGTCGGTGTTTTATCATACCCGCTTACTTTAACACCTCTTGAATGAAAGAACCTGGCTATCGCACTCATTCCAATTCCGCCAATCCCGGCGAAATACACCACTTTTAGTTTGTCAATCCCCCCAAAGGGGGTATTCATAAGGACAGTATTGCTTGTATCATTCATAAACCCTTCAGGGTTTTTAAAATTTCTTCAGCTATTCTTTTATCAGCATCTGTTATAGCCAATGTTCCAATGTTTTTTTTCAATTCAGCCTGCCTGTTCTCATCCTTTGCCAGTTCAATGATCATGGGCACTACTTTATCCAATGCCTCACTATCCTTCACCATCATGGCGGCATTCTTATTTACCAGTTGTTGCGCATTCACTGTTTGGTGATCTTCCGCTGCAAACGGATAGGGCACAAACAACACAGGTTTTTTCAACACACATAATTCAGCCACCGACATAGCACCTGATCTTGATACCACCACATCCGCCGCTGCGTAAGCATATTCCATCTGGTTGATAAAAGCATTTACCCAAACTCCTTTATCCACTTTCCCTTTCGGAGTGTACAGTTTACCTGTCTGCCAGATAAGTTGTAACCCCGCGTTCAGTAATTGATTTAAATGCTTATCTATTGCTTCATTAACAGACTTAGCGCCAAGACTTCCGCCGACTACCAGTATTGTTTTCTTTCCTTCTTCCAGTGAAAAGAATTTTATTCCTTCGGTTTGGCTAATCGCCGAACGGGCAATGCTTGCTCTTACGGGATTTCCTGTCACTACAATTTTTTCTTTTGGAAAAAATTTCTCCATTCCATCAGTTCCTGTAAAAACCTTCGTCGCTTTTTTTCCCAGCATGATATTCGATCTGCCTGCAAATGAATTCGACTCGTGAATAAATGTTGGAATTCTTTTAGCCTGCGCTAATCTTAAAACAGGAAAACTGGAATAGCCACCTACACCGATTGCAGCATCCGGTTTAAATTGTTTAATGATGGAACGCACCTGCAAAAGACTTTTCAGCAATTTGAAAGGCAAACCAATATTTTTTATCAAAGAACTGCGATTAAAACCTGCTATATCGAGACCTTCTATTCTATATCCTGCCTGCGGTATTTTTTCCATTTCCATTTTCCCTTTCGCCCCGACAAACAGTATTTCGATGTTACTATCTGCCTCTTTCAGCGCATTGGCGATCGCTATGGCCGGAAAAATATGTCCGCCTGTTCCGCCACCTGCTATAATAATTCGCCCCCCCCGCCCCCTAAAGGGGGAGCCGGGCACCTCACTTTTATGTTGCTCTTCACTCATATCAGACTGTTCCTAAGCCTCTCCTTCAGGGGAGGTTTGGAGGGGTTTCTCTACATTTCTCGCCACACTTAAAATAATTCCTATTGCCAAACAGGTGAAGATGAAACTCGTTCCTCCCATACTCACCAATGGCAATGTCACACCTGTGACCGGAAATAAGTTTACTGTTACCGCCATATTTGCCAGGGCTTGTATGGCCAGTGTAAAACTTAATCCTAATGCCAGGAAAGCGCCAAACGCATAAGGGCATTTTTTAAAAATCCGTATGCAGCGATATAAGAACACCAGGTATATAAATACGATGAATGCACCGCCAACAAACCCATACTCTTCCATAATAATGGCGAAAATGAAATCATTATATGCCTGCGGTAAATAATCCCTTGTTGTACTGTTGCCCGGACCAACCCCAAATACACCTCCTTTGGCAATCGCCATTTTCGCCTGGTTCACCTGGTACATTTCATCACTGTCGGCTTCTTTGCTCCCGTATATAAAAGTTTCCACACGGCTTACCCATGTATTCATCCTTGTAAATAAGCCTGATGAACTTTTCTTAGATACAACCGTTTCATCACTGCCAGACTGGTGACGTATAACAGCGGCTCCAATAAGAAACACGATGGGTATGGAGGCGATGCCAATAGTTATTAAAATATGTTTCACTCTCGCCCGCCCGATAAATAAAAGCATCAGGCAACTGGCGCCGAGCAATAATGCCGTGGAAAGATTTGCCGGGGCGATTAACATACACGTTATGCCAACGGGTATCATCACTGGTAGAAATCCTTTCTTCCAGTCTTTGATCACATCCTGCTTTTTGCTGAGCAAACGTGCCAGGTACATGAATAAAGCCAGCTTTGCCAGGTCCGATGTCTGCATGGTCATATTGATAAATGGCAGTTTTATCCAGCGGCTTCCTTCATTCATGCTGACGCCAAAGAACAATGTATATACGAGCAGGGGAATCGTAAGCAGGAATAATACCCTTGCGATACCTGAGTAAAAAACATAATTGACCCGGTGGGCAAAATAAATAACAAATAAGCCCACCAATATGAACATCACCTGTTTGAAAAGATATATTTCGGTATTACCCTTATAATTTTTATACGCCAGGGATCCTGTTGCGCTATACACTGCGAGCAATGAAATAAGCACGAGCAATATGGATAAGGCCCATATCACTTTATCCCCTTTTGTCCTGCTTGCCAGGTGACCAAATGGATTTTGTAAAGGTTGCTGTATGTTTATTGCTTCTGACATTATTTTATAAAATACCGATCTTGCGTGGTTAAGAATAACTCATAACTCATAACT
>JAATGJ010000014.1 GCA_015654695.1 Chitinophagales bacterium
AAGGCCGCCCCATTCATAAGCATATCCTCTTGGTAAATAAGCAGCCGCCACTTCTTCTACTGCTTTTAATGCTTCACCGGAACTATACCCGGGTTTGGGTACACCGTTGATGGTAACAGCATTGAAGAGATTATTCCTTGTTACTGTTTCCGGCCCATATACTTTTTCCAAACTGATAAGCGATTTCACCGGCACCATTTGACCCATGTTATTCTTTACCTGCACCTCATTGAGCGTGGAAGGATCTACACGATAAGTAATATCAGATTGCAGGATTACCTTATACTGTTTACCAAAACGGTTGAAGTCGCCTGCCTGGTAACTGCCATAGTACACCTGTAATGTTTGCAGTAATTCACTGATGGAAACGCCTGATTGTTTGGCCCTGCCTTCATCAATATTTAATTTGAATTGCGGATTGCCGGTGTTGAACGTAGTAAAGGCGTACATGATCTCAGGCCGCTTCATCAGCTCACCAATAAACCCATTGGCCGTTGCACCCAGGTCCTGCAGCTTGCCACCGGCCCTGTCCTGCAATATCAGTTCAAAGCCATTCGTATTACCAAAACCCTGCACCGTGGGCAATGTGAATGTAAAAAGATCAGCTTCGGAGATAACAGAAAGCTTCTGGTTTACTTCTCCTAATATTTTATTGATGTCTTCTGTATGACCCCTTGTACCGGGCTTTTTTAATTTTACAAAAGCCAGCGCACTGATCGGGCTGGTGGCGTTGGTAATAATATTCATACCCGCTACACTGTATGATTTTTCTACGCCTTCTACCGTAGCAATAATGCTATCGGCTTTTTCTACTACTTTCTTTGTACGTTCCAGCGAAGCGCCGGCAGGCATATTCAGGGAATACAAAAAGATACTCTGGTCCTCCGTGGGAATAAAACCGGTAGGTGTTTGTTTCACCAATACTACAGTACCAATAGTGATAGCTACCAACCCGGTTAATGCGACCCATTTTGTTTTAATTAAAAATTTCAGGCTGCGGCTATAGCGGCTGGTAAGGTTTTCAAAACCGGCATTAAAGGCATGAAAGAATTTTCTTTTAAAGCCAATGGGTTTTACCCCGGGAGCTTCATGATTATTTTTTAGAAATAATGCTGATAAAGCAGGGCTTAACGTCAATGCATTTACGGCTGATATGATAATAGCAATAGCGAGTGTAAAGGCAAACTGTTTATAAAAAATCCCGGCGGGGCCCTGCATAAAGCCTACGGGAACAAATACGGCGGCCATGACCAATGTGATAGAAATGATAGCGCCGGAAATTTCATTCATGCTTTTGATAGTGGCTTCCCTGGCACGCAAATGTTCTTTGGCCATTTTCGTGTGCACCGCTTCCACTACCACAATAGCATCATCCACTACGATACCGATGGCCAGTACCAGGGCAAATAAAGTAAGGAGGTTAATGGTAAAGCCAAACAACTGCATAAAAAAGAAAGTGCCAAGAATGGCTACCGGCACTGCAATAGCCGGTATCAGCGTTGAACGAAAATCCTGCAGGAAAAGAAACACTACAACAAAGACCAGCAGGAAAGCTTCTATCAACGTCCATTTCACTTTGCTGATGGATGCATCTAAGAATTCTTTGGCTGAATAGGGAACAAACGTTTTTATTCCTTTGGGTAAATCTTTGTTTACCCTTTTCATAATGGTGTTTACTTCCGTGAGGATATCATTGGCATTAGAACCTGCTGTCTGGTAAATAAGAATACCCGTGGAAGGTCCTTTATCCACCTTGGCATCGGCTGAATAATTGAATGAACCTAAATCAATCCTGGCAATATCCTTTAATCGTATAGCCGATCCGTCAATATTGCTTTTTAAAATGATATTTTCATAATCTTCATTCCTGCTGAGTTTGCCTTTATACGTAATGATATATTCAAAGGACTCTTTACTTCCTTCACCAAACTTGCCGGGGGCCGCTTCAAGGTTTTGATCTTTAATAGCAGCCAATACATCCTGCGCAGAAAGATTATACGCTGTAAGACGATCTGGCTTTAACCAAATACGCATGGCATAATCTTTTGATCCAAAAATGGTAGCTTGTCCTACTCCATGCACACGTTGTAATTCCGGGACGATATTTATCCTGGCATAATTCTGTAAATACGTTTCATCATAACTGCTGTCTTTCGTGTACTATGCAATGGCCATGATGATACTGTTCTGTTGTTTCTGAGTGGATATACCAGCCTGTAATACTTCCTGCGGAACAAGGCTGCTTGCTTTCGCTACGCGGTTCTGCACATTTACGGCAGCGATATCCGGGTTGGTTCCTGCTTTGAAGAAAACACTTAATGACATTGTTCCGTCGTTGTTGGAATTGGAAGTCATATAGGTCATGTTCTCTACGCCATTAATCGCTTCTTCCAAAGGAGTAGCCACTGAGCGGGCTACGGCCTCCGCACTGGCGCCGGGGTAAGCGGCGGTTACCAATACAGCAGGGGGCGCAATATCAGGGAACTGTGTAATGGGTAATGAATTGAGTGAAACAATTCCCGCCAATACTAATAGTATCGAAATAACGCTGGAGAGTACGGGACGTTCTATAAATTTTCTGAACATAAAAAATAGTTTGTTATTGAATGAGTCCTGGCTTTTGGTTTTTCACAAGACAAGGATTCCCCTGTCAGCACGGATGCTGAAAAAATTTGAACGACAATGTTTAGAGATCAGGGAGAAATGCTTCTTTAATTCATCCTTGCGGTATTATGGAGCACACTATCCAATGAAAGTTGCTGTGGCGCAATCACTGCACCATCCCGCAATCGTTGCAGGCCGCTATACACAATTGTTTCACCGTTGCTCACTCCTTTTTCTACAATGTAATTACCATCACTTTTCCCTGTAATACTAATTTGCTTGCTGGTTACTTTGTTGCCGCCGTCCACGGAAAATACATACACTTTATCCTGCAGTTCGTAAGTAGCCTGCTGCGGTACCAGCAGCTTATTGAGATGGGAGAAAGGGATACGTATTTTACCGGTAATGCCTGAGCGCAATAATTTTTCATTATTGGAAAAAACAGCCCGGAAACTGATACTGCCTGAAACCCGGTCAAACTGTCCCTGTACCAATTCTACTTTTCCTTTTGCATGGTAAATGCTGTTATCAGCCAGTTCCAGTTCAACAGCGGGTATATTTTTTATTTTTTCTTCCGCTGTTTTACCGGTTACATTAGCAAAGAAATGGTAGAAGTCTGCTTCGCTCATGGAGAAATAAGCATGCATGTTATTGACTTCGCTTACTACTGTTAAAGGTTCCTGCTCACCTTTACCAATAAGACTGCCTTGTTTGAAATTAATATGGCCGACATAACCGCTGACAGGAGCTGTTATTAGTGTATAACCCAATGTTATGTCAGCACTTCCTTTACCTGATACAGCCTGTGCGTAAGCTGCCTGCGCTTCATGTAAGTTTGCCTTTGCTGTTTTTAACTGCACCTCGGCAATTACTTTATTGTCCACTAAAGGTTGCAGCCGTTCAACTTCTACCTGCGCCTTTTCTATGGCAGCACTGGCGGATTGAATAGTAGCGGAAGCGCTATTACTGTATTGCCGGTATTCCTTACTGTTGATGCGGAACAAGGGTTGACCTTGTGTGACCCATGCTCCATCCTGTACAAATATTTTTTCAAGGTAGCCACTCACCTGCGGGCGAATTTCAACATTTACCGTTCCCTGCACGGTAGCAGGATACTTCTGCCAGGTAGTAACAGAACCCGTGTCGAGTTTTACTACTGGTAACGGTGGGGGAGGCGGCGACTGCATATTATTATTTGCTTTTCCGGCACACCCAGTCAAATAAAGCAGGCTACCCAAAATTGCATAGTTCAGATACTTCTTCATAACGCGATTTAATTGTTTAACAGTGTTAAGTAATTGATTTAAAAAAAACAGTTTTTTCAACTGCTGATTATTGACGAATCAGTTGCTTCACTGACCATCATTGTTTGTTTATAAAATCTGTAACGTAATTAAATTGTTTAACAACGTTAACTAACAAGCCAAAAAAAATTTAGTTTTTAATAGAATTAATTATTCCGCTGATAGCATCTTTTAAAACTTGTTTATTAATGTCTTCAGATGTTTGTTGCCTGGTCAAATTTATAGATATCAATCCATGCACCACCGACCAAAATGTGTAATACTTTGTATCTACATATTCTTCTGTTCTTTTACCAGCAGGCGTTATTTCTTCTATCTTATTCCATAACATATTGGAAGGCGCTTTTACATCATCACAGGTATTTCCCATTACACAGCAATTGGCTTCCACGCCATACATCACCTGGTACAATTCTCTTTCAGCGAAGGCGAAATTCCAATAGGCCATCCACATGGCTTCTAACTGTTCAGCAGGATCTGTAAATTTGCTGTTCGCTTCTTCCATTTGTTTAGCCAGCTTCACATAACCCATGCGGGTAAGTTCCTGTAAAATGGCGTCCTTATTATTGAAATACTCATAGATAATAGGCGCTGTATATTCTATTTGATCAGCAATTTTTCGCCTACTAAGCGCATGCCAGCCTTCTTC
>JAATGJ010000169.1 GCA_015654695.1 Chitinophagales bacterium
AAACCTGACGGATATTTTTTATTTCCTGGAAATAATAACAACTCCCGCCGCCACGGTTACTGGTATTTTCCAGGCATACTAAACTGGTATGCGCTTTATGATTATCGTCGGCGTTGATAGCTGAGAGTACTTGCGCGGCTGATATTCTTCCCCGGTTTCCCTGCAACAACTTTACAGATGCGCCTGAATTAAAAGCAATGCCACCTCCTTCGTATTGATAAACATGTGCGCTTTCATCACAGATCACTTCATCGCCAGGCTGGGTATGGCATTTAATGGCGATCTGGTTGGTCATCGTGCCGGAAGGACAGAACAGACCGGCTTCCATCCCAAATATAGCGGCGGTAACGGTTTCCAGTTCATTAATGGAAGGGTCTTCTCCAAAAACATCATCACCTACTTTCGCTTTCATCATCGCTTCGAGCATGGCGGTTGTGGGCTTTGTGACAGTATCCGACCTGAAATCAATTATCATCCTGAATTTTTGCCGCAAGATAATCAGTTCACTCCTTAAATGGTGCATTTGGCGAAGGGCCTTGTTTATAAAGAATTCCATTTCTTACCTTGGCATCCTGTATGAGAGAACCTTCAATACTCCATTATATTACAGTTGTTTTTAGTTGCCTGGTAATTTCTGTCATCGGGCTTTACTTTCTTGCCAATTTCGGTCGGTTATTCCGCGGAAGGATAAAGAATGAGGTATTGCGAAAGAATGTAGCGGCCTGGCTGATCATATTTTTTCTTTCATCAGGCCTTACCCCGGTCAGTGGCGGCTTTTATTATACGCTTGCAAAGTTTGGATGGTGGGGTACAATAGGCATACAGATTGCCGCAACGGTATTATATACACTGTTCGTTTATAACACAGTGCGGATGCTGGCAGAAAATAAAAAACTGAAAGCACTATCCTTTGTAAAGCATAAGCTGCTGATAATAGTCATCCTTATCATTACCTGTATTCTCATCAGCATCCTCTTGATATACACGCTTTATGGTTCCGACAAGGAGTATATGACCTACCTGAAGTATAGCCTGATATCGAATGTCTATACAGCAGGGGCTATCGGTCTTGTTTATACGGTTATCAGTTATCTTAACCTGCAGCAAAAGAGAAAATTTGATGAAAAGGAATTGGAATTAAGCCGTCTCCGCGAGTTGAAAGCGAAAGCTGAGCTTGACGCACTCCATTCCAAAGTAAACCCGCATTTTCTCTACAATGCGCTGAACTCTATTGCTGACCTGTCTATTACTGATGGTAAGAAAGCGAGAAAAATGACTATTGCGCTGGCTGATCTTTTCCGTTATAGTATCAACTACAGCCATAATAATTATTCAACTGTCAATGATGAAATAGCTATGACGGAGGTTTACCTGCAGATAGAAAAGATCAGGTTTGAAGATCAGCTTAATTATACGGTAAAGGTGGATGAAGAAGCAGGTCATTACCTGGTTCCGCGTTTCCTGCTGCAGCCATTGGCGGAGAATGCGGTGAAGCATGGATTAAAAGCAACCGGGCGGATGACGGAGATATTCCTTGACGTGAAAAAAGTGGATGAAGGATTATTAATTACTATTGCGGATAATGGTCCGGCTTTCCCGGATGAATTAATTCCCGGCTATGGTGTAAAAAGTGTTTTTGATAAAATGGACCTCCTTTTCCCGGACCAGTATGAGATTCATTTTACTAATCAGCCGCATAAACAAGTGGCTATTCATATTCATAAATTGATGAAAAATGAACCAGTTGTTTAAAGCCATCGTGATAGATGATGAACCTGCCGCCAGGAGGCTGATGAAAAGTCTTTTGCTGGAGCATAAAGATATAGTAGAGGTAATAGCGGAGGCCGGCAATGGGAGAGAGGCTATTCAAAAGATAGAAGAGTTGAAACCTGATCTTATTTTTTTAGATATACAAATGCCGGATCTTACCGGCTTTGAAGTAATAGAACAGCTAACACAAAAACCCAATATTATTTTTACCACTGCGTATGAACAATATGCCATCAAAGCTTTTGAAACTTTTTCTATTGATTATCTTCTTAAGCCAATAAAAGAAGAAAGGATCCAGCAGAGTATGGAGAAGCTGAAACAGTTTGGCCGTTTGAACCAGGCGCTTAATATTAATGGTTTGCAGGAGATCATCCGCCAGTTCCAGGCCCCGCAAAAAGCGACAGCGCTACCCATCAAAACCGGCGACCGTATCACATTGGTACGTTATGAGAATATCGCTTACCTGGAAGCGCAGGATAAATATGTTTTTGTTTTTACAGCAGACGGACAAAAGCACCTGACCGACCAATCGCTTACCGCATTGTCAGAGAAGATGCCTGCACAATTTCACCGTATTCATAAATCCTACATTATAAATAAGGACAAGATCAAAGAGATGCACCGCCATTTCAACAGCCGTTATCTCTTTATAATGGATGATAAGGCCGCTACCCGTATTACTTCTGGCCGCACTTACCATGATGCTATACGTTCAGAATTCGGCTTGTGACATAATACAGGCACACGGATGACATGGATTGAACGGATAAAGATGGATTTCTTTCTGCTTTGCAGAAAGAAGGATGACCAATTTGAAGAATTTGCAGAAGTATTACATCCAAATTCTGCAAAGCAGAATAATCTTTTATAAGATCCCTTTTCTTCTTTATACAATACACATCCCCAAAAAATCCGTCTAATCAGTGTCATCCGTGTGCAAAAAAATAAATTTAAAATGTGGGGCCATACTATCGCCTTAGTGGTTCAGGCTATATTTCGTTTCTTCCTGAAAACAATTCACTCAACAAATACGCCTTTTCATATAATAAATAACGCATTTGGTATTTTTTACCTTTTCCTGCGTTCCTGTTACCTCTACTTTTGACCTCGAAATTGAATTTCTGACCGATTGTCCATCCATCCCGATCTCTTGCCGCCTGTCCGAAAAGCAGGCAAACCTGTAACCCGGACCTGAGCTCTGCGTCACATGAGGGTCATGTAAATCAACCGATCATCAGTAAATACAGCCGTTCAATTTAAAACAATGTTCTTTGCATTACATAGTACCTATCTTTGAACTGTAATAATTAAAAACAAGTACCAATTAATAAAACCATAGAAATGAGAAAATTAATGACTTTGCTGACAGTCGCCTTAACAGCCTTATCCTTCGTCAGCTTTGCGCAGGTGAAAAACGGGAAAATAAGCGGAACCGTTATAGACGGAAACACCAAAATCATCGAATCAGCCACAATCACTTTACTGCGGGCAAAGGATTCTTCTGTTGCCAAAATGAGCGTAGCCGATAAGACTGGCAAATACAGTTTTGATGCGGTGGCTGAAGGCATATATATGGTATCCATCTCAGCAATTGGTCATCAAAAAGGTTTTTCTGAATCCTTTGAGATCAATGCAGCTAATTCTGTTATTGTTTTAAAAACAATTGAACTGGTACCAGTAGCTAAATCTGTTGCTGGTGTTACGGTTACTTCAAAAAAACCACTCATTGAGCAAAGGATAGACAGGACTATTGTGAATGTGGAGGCATCAGTAACCAATGTGGGAAATTCAGCATTGGAAGTATTAGAAAAATCCCCGGGTGTGTCAGTTGATAAGGATGGTAACATCAGCCTGAAAGGCAAACAGGGTGTGACTATATATATTGATGGCCGCCCAAGCTACTTAAGCGGCGCTGACCTGGCCAATATGCTCCGCAGTATGAATGCCAGCCAACTGGAACAAATTGAGATCATGACCAATCCCCCTGCTAAATATGATGCAGCGGGTAATTCAGGAGTGATCAATATCAAAACAAAAAAGAACAAACAGTTTGGATATAACGGAAGTATTACAACCGGCTATACCCAGGGCAGGTATCCGAGATTTAATGAAGGTGTAAATTTCAATTATCGTAACGGTAAAGTGAATTTGTTCACAAACCTGAACTATAACCGTAACCATCGCGGCGAAGAGCTTTATATCAACAAAAATTTCCGGGAAACATCAAGCAAGGATATCATTTCTAAGTTTGATCAGAAATCGGAGATGGTAAATCAAAGCCATTTTTACAGCAGTAAGATCGGTCTTGATTATTCTGCCAGCAAGAAAACGACTTTAGGCGTTGTACTGAATGGATTTTATAATCCAAGTACATGGGAAAGCAAAACCAATACCTATATTTTTGATCCGAATGATGTACTGACAGCACAGACAAAAGCCGCAACAAGAAATGATGAGAAATGGAAAAATTTCAGCAGCAATTTCAATGTGCGCACTGTACTGGATTCAGCAGGGCAGGAGCTGACAGCCGATCTTGATTATATACAATACAGATCCACCAGTGTGCAGCCGCTTATCAGCTCTTATTACGATAATGCAGGTAACCTGAAGCAAACACCGGATACATTAATGGGTACACTGCCCCAGAACATAACGATCTACAGCGGTAAGGTTGATTATTCATTACCCCTGAAAAAAGGAGCAAAATTTGAAGCGGGTATCAAAACCAGTTTTGTAAAAACGGATAACAATGCCAGTTACGACAGCATTCAAAATGGGGAAATGGTGCATGATTTCAACCGCAGTAACCATTTTGTGTATGAAGAAAATATCAATGCTGCTTACGTAAACTACAGCAGGCCCCTTGGTAAAAAATGGAGCGGCCAGTTTGGTCTCCGTGCGGAGAATACAAACGCGAAAGGCAGCCAATTGACAACAGGTGTTCAATTCAAAAGAAATTATACACAGCTTTTCCCTACAGCTTATTTGCAATATAAAGCCAGTGAACAAAATTTATTCGTGATCAACTATGGCAGGAGGATCAATCGCCCGGACTATGAATCATTGAATCCCTTTATTCATTTTCTTGACAGGTACACATTTGAACAGGGCAACCCGAACCTGAAGCCACAATTTGCTCATAACATTGAACTGAGCCATACCTATAAAGGATTCCTGACCACTACGTTGAACTACACCAGCACTAATGATATCATTCAGCAGGTACTGGAGCAAAATGAAACTACCAATGAGACCTATATCAAAAAAGCAAATATCGCCAGCCTGCACCAGGTAGGGTTAGCCATCAGCGCTTATAAAGAGATTACCAAATGGTGGAACGGTAATATTTATGTGAATGTTTATAACAACCGTTTCGAAGGAGTAGTGAATGGTGATAATATCTCAATTGGCATTACGGGTTTGATGATGCAGGTACAGCAACAATTTAAATGGGGTAAAGGATGGGGTGCTGAAGTAAGCGGTTTTTACAGAACCAAAGGTGTGGAGGGAGTCATTTTTATCCAGCCTATCGGCCAGGTAAATGCAGGTTTCAGCAAACAGATCATGAAGAATAAAGCAAGTGTTCGTCTGAATGTACGTGACATATTTGCCGGTGGTGTTTTCAAAGGATACAGCAAATACGGAACGGTGGATGCACAATTCAAAAATGTAAATGACAGCCGTGCAGTGAGTATCAGTTTCACCTACCGGTTTAATAAGGGAAAGCTGAAAGCAGGTAATAACAGGAAGAACGGGGGAGCATCCGATGAACAGAATCGTGTGAAAGCAGGCAGCTAAAACCATCCGCTATTAAACCTTATTCGATACAGTACAAACTAAGTTCTTTCCTATTTTATCCGTGTGCAAACAAAAGCCCGTTGCAAATACGGGCTTTTGTTAAAAGACAAACTACTAATCCCTATCCTTTGACAAGCCAACCAGGCATAAGAAACAATCAACTAAAATCATCGAGATGAAAAAAATATTACTCATACTGACAATTGCCTTTACCGCTATCTCTTTTACAAGCTTTGCGCAATTGAAAAACAGTAAAGTAACCGGAACAGTGATAGACGGAAGCACAAAAATCATTGAATCAGCCACGATCACCTTGCTGAGAGCAAAGGATTCTTCTGTGGCTAAAATGAGTGTAGCTGATAAGACAGGTAAATTCAGTTTTGATAACGTGGCAGAAGGCGTATATATCGTATCTATCACCGCAATAGGCCATCAAAAAGGTTTTTCTGAAACTTTTCAGATCAATGAGGCCAGCTCTTCGGTGGTGTTAAAAACAATTGAACTGGTACCGGTAGCTAAATCTGTTGGCGGCGTTACGGTTACTTCTAAAAAACCATTGATAGAACAGAAAGCTGGTAAAACACTCATCAACGTGGACGCTTCGCCTACTAACAGCGGTTTGACGGCTCTTGAATTATTGGAAAAAGCTCCCGGTGTGTCAGTTGACAATGACGGGAACATCAGCCTGAAAGGCAAACAGGGTGTATTAATATTAATTGATGGCAAGCCCACGTATATGAGCGGGGCAGACCTTACTGCTTTATTAAAGAATATGCAGAGCAACAGCCTTGAGCAAATTGAGATCATGACAAATCCTCCTGCTAAATATGATGCGGCTGGTAATTCGGGTATCATCAATATCAAAACAAAAAAAGGGACAATAAAAGGCATGAATGGAACCGCTAACCTTGGATATACACAAGGTATTTATGGCCGGGTAAATGCGGGTACTAATCTTAATTATCGTAATAATAAGCTGAATGTCTTTGGAGGTTATAATGCGGGCACCTGGGAAGGTTTTAATAGCCTGCTCATTGACCGCAACCTGTATGAAAATAAAGTATTGGTAAGAACTATTGACCAGCTATCCAGGCCACATTTCAAAGGGGTTTACCATAGTCTGAAAGCCGGGATTGATTATAATTTTTCAAAAAAAGATGTGGGAGGTATTGTCATAAACGGCAATTTTAATACCGGTGATGAAAACCCTTTTAGCAGAACTAATATCAGGGATGAAGCAGGAAATATTACATCCAAGCTTGTATCGGATGGTGATAATACCCGCAAATCTTCCAATGTATCTACCAATTTCAATTATAAACACACGTATGATTCAACAGGCAGGGAAATCACAGCCGATTTCGACTATGTTTATTATAACAATAAGAGCAATACTCAACTTACCACACAAAGTTTTGATCCGTATGATATCAAGAACGGGGACGCTGTTTTGAAAGGTATCATTCCCTCCGTTATAAATATTTACAGCGGCAAGATTGATTATGTGCATCCATTCAAAAGCGGGTTAAAATTAGAAGCGGGTTTAAAAACGAGCTTTGTAAATACAGATAATAAGGTTGATTATTTGCGTAATAATAATGGTGGTGGCTGGGTAGCTGACCAGAGAAGTAATCATTTCATCTATGACGAAAATATTAATGCGGCGTATGCGATCTTCTCCAAAACAATTAAAAAATGGGAACTGAATGCAGGCCTGAGAGTGGAGAACACCATTGCAAAAGGACACCAGGTAAGTAACGATTCTTCTTTCAAACGGAATTACACCAATTTATTTCCTAACGTTGGATTAAGTTACGCCGCCAGCGAAAAACACCAGTTCAACCTGAGTTACAGCCGCAGGATATCCCGGCCCGACTATGATGACCTGAACCCTTTTATCTTCTTTTTGGATTCGCTGACTTATGGCCAGGGCAACCCTTACCTGCTGCCGCAATTCACTAATAATATTGAGTTCAGCCATACTTTCAACAGGTTTCTTACGACTACGCTGAACTACACAGTCACTAATGATATCATCACGGAGTTGCTGAAGCAGAATACTGAAAAGAATGAGACCTACCAGACAAGAGAGAATTTCAGCAGCATGAAACAATTCGGCATAGCGGTTATGGCGAATATCCCTGTTCAGAAATGGTGGAACAGTAATATCTATGTAAATGTGTTCAATAATCATTATAGCGGTATCTACCAGACTGAGCCCATTGATATACAATTCACCAGCATGATGGCCAACATGACCAATAGCTTTACTCTTGGCAAAGGCTGGAGTGCGGAAGTAAGTGGCTGGTATCGTACTAAAGGCGCTGAGGGTTTATTGGTGGCTAATGATATGGGAGCCGTTAATACTGCAGTATCCAAACAACTATTCAGGAAAAAAGCCACGCTTAAATTAGGATTACGTGATGTATTCTATACCCAGCAATTCAGCGGCTATGCAAAATACAGCGATGTGGATGTGAACATTTCAAGCAAGAGAGATAGCAGGCAGGTTAACCTGGGCTTTACTTATCGCTTTGGAAAAAATAATATCGCCCCCGAGCGTAAGAGAAGGAGCGGAGCGTCTGACGAACAAAACCGGGTCAAGTCAGGTGGTAATTAATAAAAGTTTTTGAATTCATTAACCATTAAGCCAGGAGCAAGGTCTGGATAGGACTTGCTCTTTTTTTAACAATTTTTCACAACAGGGTTCTTTCATAATCAATTCAGACCGCTGATGTATCGGTAAGTGTTTATTGCCCTTCAACACAGGAAGTACGAAGGTTATCATATTTCCCGCAAAAATGAATTTTGCATTTGCCATCTTTAAACAACAAACCCGCTGTTATGAGAAAGATGATTTCACTCCTTGTTGTTTTCCCAGGCATGATCATGCTTGCAGATGCGCAAACGAAAATTGGAAAGATCAGCGGTACAATAAAAGACGGTACGCAAAAAAATCTTCAATCAGCCACTATTACTTTATTAAGAGCCAAAGATTCTTCTTCTGTAAAATTTACCGTTGCCAATATGAATGGTGAGTATGAATTTGTCAATATACCCGAAGGTAAATATTTGGTAAGCGTTACGTCTGTGAACTATGATAAAACGTTTAGTCCCGCTTTTGATATAAATGAAACAAATTCTGAAATAAATCTCGGAACGATTACATTAATTGAATCAGCAAAAGCGCTTGGAGGTGTCATTGTTACGGCAAAAAAACCTTTTATCGAAACAAAGATTGATAAAACAGTAGTGAATGTAGATGCTTCGCCAACCAGTGCCGGTGCTACAGCATTGGAAATACTCGAAAAATCACCGGGCATAACCGTGGACAATGACGGTAATATCAGCTTAAGGGGTAAAGCCGGTGTGATTGTAATGCTTGATGGTAAACTCTCGTATTTATCAGCCGCAGATCTTGCCAATATGCTTAAGAATATGCCAGCGTCCGCGCTTGACCAGATTGAAATTATGACGAATCCTTCTTCGAAGTACGATGCGGCTGGCAATTCCGGGGTCATAAATATTAAAACAAAAAAGGGAAAGAATGCAGGTTTTAATGGAAGCGTTATGGTGGGGATCACCTCCAGTATATACAGACCCGGTACTACAACCTATTTTATACCCAAATCGCAGAATAGTATCAATTTTAACTGGCGCAGGAATAAGATCAATTTTTTTGGCAATTATAATCCTAATGTTTTCCGCGGTCGCAACACCCTGACCTTTGAAAACAGGTTTTTAGATGATGATAAAAATATAACAGGCTACAACAATACAGAAACCCGTTTTAAGTTTGGCAATGTCAATCATACGGTGAAGCTGGGCCTTGATTGGTATGCGGACAAGAAAAATGTTTTTGGAATAGTAGTGAGCGGGTTTACGTTTAGCGGCCATCCAACTCCAGGTACTGTGGGAGACCTGAGCGATGTAAATCGCCGGTTGGAAAGCAGGCTGGTATCGAATACCGAAAACAGGATCAAATTCAAAAATGGAACACTCAACCTGAACTGGAAATATACATTCGACACAACAGGTAAGGAACTTACTGCTGATTTTGATTACGTGGTGTACAGTAATACTTCCAATATGTTACTGACAACTGATTATTATAATAACCTGTTGCAGCATACAGGCACATCTTTGCTGAAAGGTCATCTTCCTTCAGAAATTGATATTTACACTTTTAAAACAGATTACGTTCATCCTGTGAAAGGGGGACGTATAGAAGCAGGATTCAAATTCAGTTATGTAAAAAACAATAACGGTGTAAATTACGAGAATTTCAAGAACGGTAAATGGGAAGAAGACCTTGTACGGTCCAACCAGTTTATTTATGATGAAAATATCAATGCTGCTTATTTGAACTATAATAAGCAGGTAAAAAAATGGTCGTTCCAGGCAGGGCTCCGCATTGAAAATACAATTGCTCATGGCAACCAACTGGGCAACCAGGTGATTCCGCAAACCAAGTTTAAAAGAGATACCACCAACCTGTTTCCGACTGCATTTGTAAGCTATACTATAAATGACAAAAACAGTCTCACTGTTTCTTATGGACGTCGTATTAACCGGCCGAATTATCAGAACCTGAATCCATTTACTTATTTCCTGGATTCCTTGTCCTACCAGCAGGGCAATATTTATTTACGTCCGCAATACACGCATAATATCGAATTGACCCATTCTTTCAAAAGCAAGTTCATTACCACGCTGAACTATAGCAATACGGATGACGTGATTTCACAGATCGTTAAACTAGATCCTAATAATCCTGATAGTAAGATCAGGTTTGTGACAGTAGATAACGTGGCTAAATTCCGCAACCTGGGCATTTCCCTTACTGTGCCTGTAACGGTAGCAAAATGGTGGAATGCAAATATTTTCACCAATATATACAACAACGATTACGAAGGTATGTATGATACTATAAACATTGACCTGTCGTTTACATCCTTCATGGTTAATCTCACCAATAATTTCAATTTTGGTAAAGGGTATAGCGGAGAGCTAAGCGGGTTTTATCGTTATAAAGGCATTAATAACCTGACTGAAATGCAACCTGTTTACCAGATCAGCCTGGGCGTCCAAAAGCAGGTGATGAAAGGAAAAGGAACACTTCGGTTAACTGTTCGTGACCCTTTTGCCTGGCAAAAATTTGAAGGCCTTACGAAGTATGGCAGGATAGATGGCGATTTCCTGGCCCGCCCGGATATACGCCAGGTAACGGCTACATTCACCTGGAGATTTGGTCAGAATGGACAGCAAAATCAACCCCGCCGCAGAAGTTCAAGTTCACAGGATGAACAGAACAGGGTAGGCGGAGCTAATTAATAAATCTCTCTAGTTTTCTCATGTGAAATTCGTCCCCCGTTTCTACGGGGGACTCTTATTTTATCCCCTGTCGGAAATTATAATTAATTAACCTGCTTCCTGCTTTTCAAAACAATCTTACTTTTGAAGTTCTTTCAACATTTAAACCACGAAATTTTAAAACTTCTCAACATGCCCTCATTTGATATTGTCAGCAAAGTAGAAGCACAGGCATTGGACAATGCTGTGAATGTAGTGACCAAAGAGATCACCAATCGTTTTGATTTTAAAGGCTCTCATGTAGTGATCAATCTTGATAAAAAGGAGTTCATTATTAAGCTGGAAACAGATGATGACATGAAAATGCGCCAGTTAATTGATGTGCTGATCAGCAGGGCGCATAAACAGGGTATCGCGCCGGAAGCTTTTGATGCGTCCAAAGAAGGAGGACAAAGTGGTAAGGCATGGAAAAAAGAGGTAAAAGTGAAAAATGGGCTGGTGCAGGAAGACGCCAAAAAGATAGTAAAGCTGATCAAAGATTCAGGGATGAAAGTACAGGCATCCATTAATGACGACCTGGTAAGGGTAACGGGCAAAAAGATTGACGACCTGCAGGGGGTGATCCAGCTTTGCAAAAATTCTAACCTGGGTATTCCTTTACAATATGTGAATATGAGGGATTAAAATGTTGAATAACCCTGATTTTAGCTTTTTATCTGTGGATAAACCGGTGCGGAAGCCGTGCATAACAACCACCCTAAAAATTTGGAAAGGCTTGCATTGGAAAGGTATATTGCATGTACAATCGTTGCACGAATTTTAGCAATAAGACAAATGCGGCGAGAATTGTAAAAGCTGTTAAAAGCGAATACAATTGCGGAGAGCATCAGATGAGTAAGTATATGATCGAAAGAAAGTATATGAACGAAATCCGGTGCTTTCTTCTTTTAACCCACCTGGCTATTTCCTTTAATTTTATTTGGATAAAACGGTTCACAGGCCTACCTTTGCCGACTTAATAATCAATCTATAATCAGTACGGCAAAATCCGTGCTGCCTTTAAATCAAGGAATTATGAAAAAAGGTCTCCATCCCGATAGTTATCGGTTAGTTGTTTTCAAAGACATGAGTAACGGGCATGCTTTCCTCAGTCGCTCTACGGCCAATACAAAAGAAACAGTAAAATGGGAAGATGGTAATGAATACCCGCTGGTAAAGCTCGAAATCTCCAATATGTCTCACCCTTTCTTTACCGGCAAGAATATGCTGGTGGATACGGCAGGTCGTATTGACAAATTCAAAAGGAAATACGCTAAAAAAGCGGAATAATATTAAATTGTGGAAGAGCTTTGATCCCGTTCAACCGGGAAAAAAGTTTGTTTTTCATGGCTATACTTTAAGACCTCCTGATTCTTCGGGAGGTTTTTCTCTGTTTGTCATAGCCCGGTAAGCGTTATACACAGGCAACAATGTACTACACCGCTTATTTAAAAAATTTATAGGTAATCCCGAAGCAGGTTGATCGCTTTCGGTGTTCTGAGCTTGGTAAGCGCTTTATCTTTTATCTGCCTGACTCTTTCAGGTGTCAGAAAGAATTTTTCAGCAATATCTTCCAGGCTCAGAGCGCGCTCTACCCCAATGCCAAAATAATAACAAATTGTTTCCTTTTGCCTTTCACTCAGCAATTGGAGCGACCTGTCTATTTCCCTTTTCAGAGATTCTGTATGTTGTAACGCTCCGTCCGTCTTTTGCGCATTGGGTATTTCCAGAGTGTCCAGCAATGTGCCATCTTCATCTTCTGAAAAAGGAGCATCCAGGCTCACATGACGATCATCCGTTCTCATGCTGGAGACCACCTCATCCACATCTATATTCAATACGTCCGCTATTTCGTCTGTCGAGGGTGATCTTCCCAACTCCTGCTCCAATGAGGAATTCGTCTTTTGAATGCGGTTTTTTAAAACCATTTTATTCAGCGGCAGCCGGATCATCCGGGCATTCACCGTTATTCCCTGTAAAATACTTTGACGTATCCACCAAACAGCAAAAGAAATAAATTTAAACCCACGGGTTTCATCAAACCGTTTAGCGGCTTTAATCAATCCCAGGTTGCCTTCATTGATAAGATCGGGTAGTGAGAAACCCTTACCCTGGTATTGCTTGGCCACTGAGACAACAAAACGGAGATTGGCCCTGACCAGGCGGTTCAATGCTGCCTGATCGCCATTCCTGATCAAAGGGGCCAAAAGCACTTCATCTTCAGCAGAAAGTAGCTCTACTTTACCAATTTCCTGTAAATATTTTTCCAGGCTGGCCGATTCCCGGTTAGTAATGGAATTCGTGATTTTAAGTTGACGCATGCTCATGGTTTCGGATTTAAATGAATGAATAACAGGTTGCGAAGGAACGAAGGAAGTAAACTCTAAAAAATAGAGCAAGCACTTATTAGCATGTAAATGTTTTACTACAGGGAAAAATCATAAATTTCTGAAAAGCGGCTGCCAGGTTATAATTAGTGTTAATAAGATAGCGGGTTTGATTATTTTTGAACATATACTTACTTCAGTAATGGATAAGATCATTTTCACGGAAGAATTTTGCCAGCCGGAAAACCTGCACCCGTTTACATTGACGCGCCAGATACAGGATATCCGTGTGGGTATTCTTACTATTCGCGAAAAATGGGAAAGAATGCTCGCCTTGCCCTCTTATGATAAAAAAGAAGATGATTATAAAGACCTGGATCGTTCAGTTAATATCAATGAGGCTGCTGCGGACGACAGCGTTTGTTTTATGATACATGGCAACGTACTGCCCACCTCCCAATTGGTAAAGGCTGTTAAAAAGTTACAGAACGGAGAATTCCTTTCTGTAAAAGGAAACGAGGGTATTGTATTTCGTTTTACAAAAGAGGAGATAAAAGAAAAACATAAGATCAAAATAAAGAAGGCTGTTACCATACCGGAAGAAATAGTATCGGTTCAGTATCCCTGGAATATTTTTCAATTGAATGACTGGGCTATCCGCCAGGATTTTGAACTGCTGACCAGGAAAAGAAAATCGCAACCCCTTTCTAAAACCAATACGGTTATTAAACCTTCGAAAATATTTATTGAAAAAGGCGCTAAAGTAGAGCATTGTATTCTTAATGCGTCAACTGGCCCGGTCTATATTGCTAAAAATGCAGAAGTGATGGAAGGCTCTGTTATCCGGGGACCATTTGCATTAGGTGAAGGTTCATTGCTGAAGATGGGAACAAAAGTTTATGGAGCTACCACTCTTGGACCTTATTGCATTGGCGGCGGAGAGATAAAAAATTCTGTGGTATTCGGTTACTCCAATAAAGCCCATGATGGTTATCTTGGAGATTCGGTAATAGGAGAGTGGTGCAATATGGGCGCAGGCACTTCTAATTCCAACCTGAAAAATACGGCGAGTGAAGTAAGAGTGTGGACACAAAGCGGGGAGAGGGATGCTGGTAAAAAATGTGGTGTGATGATGGGTGATTATTCACGTACTGCTGTAAACACGGCTATCAATACGGGCACTGTGATAGGTGTTTGCAGTAATGTTTTTGGAAATGGACTAACCCCAAAATATATCCGCAATTTTTCCTGGGGATTTGAAGGGACCAATGAGTATGGTTTTGAAAAAGCGCTTTCCGATATCGAAGCCTGGAAGCAATTGAAAAAACAAAGAGTTACTGAAAATGAAAAAAATATTTTAAAGTATATATTTGAGAAATTTTAAACAAAACCGATGAGAAAACAGATCGCCGCCGCAAACTGGAAAATGAACCTGACCTTTCAACAGGGAGAAAAACTGCTGGATGATGTATTGAATGCAAAGATCGAATTGTCGCCTGGCCAACTGGCTATATTCGCTGTTCCCTACCCCTATTTATTAATGACAAGAAGCGCAGTGGAGGAAGAAAAGAACTATTATGTTTCAGCGCAAAACTGCTATCATAAAAAATCCGGCGCTTTTACCGGGGAAGTATCCGTAGAGATGCTTCACTCTATTCTTGTGACATATTGTGTAGTTGGTCATAGTGAAAGAAGGTAATATTTCAGTGAATCCAATGCTGTGCTGGCGGATAAAGTAAATCTTTGTTTAGAAAATTTTATTACTCCCATTTTTTGTTGTGGCGAAGCATTAAGCATACGTGAGGCTGGTACCCAGAATGATTATGTAGCTGTTCAGCTAAAGGAATCCCTTTTTCATTTATCCGCCGATAAGATAAAAGATGTTATCATAGCCTATGAACCTATATGGGCGATCGGTACGGGTAAAACGGCTTCTACTGAACAGGCACAAGAAATGCATGCACATTTGCGTTCTATATTGGCGGCGCAATACGGCAGTGATATAGCAGGACAAATTTCTATCTTATACGGCGGCAGCGTAAAAGCGAATAATGCAAAAGAATTATTCAGTTGCCCTGATGTGGATGGCGGACTTGTAGGCGGAGCTTCACTGGTAGCTGCAGATTTTATTGAAATCATTAAGGCGTTGAAATAGTCAATGGTGAATAGTCAGGGGCAGATGGTGTTTCAATGCCGGCGATTCTAACTTTAATCATCAAACTATCAAACCTCAAAACATTTCACCACCCTATCATATAGTCATTACCCGGAAAAACCAGGTACTGCTCAGTTTCCTGCGGATAAAAGTAGTGGTAAATGGTAAAGAGATATACCCGCTGCCGGATAGCCGGCCTGTTACAATTACTGTTCAGCAGAACAACCCTAAATTGGTAATAACGGACGGGTATCATTTTACCCAACCGGTAGAACTGGTCTATCACCATTTGCATACTTATTATTTCAAAGTCGTCTGTGTGATCGGGGATATGCAATTGATAGCTGGTGTTTTATTGCTTATTGTTCTTTACCTGCTTGGTTTCGCAACCGGCTTTTTTATTTTAAAACTCATCAGTTTCCTGCCCATCATTTATTTCCTTTTCTTTTATTATATCAACCGTAAGGACTTCATCCAGATCACACCTGTTTGAGTATTGCACGAACTTTTCTGCAGGTAGCTTTGTTTACTTAATTTCAGCAAATAGTCTGTATGTCAAAACTGCTTATATTATTCGCACACCCGGCGCTGGAAAAATCAAGGGTACATGCAAAACTGGTCCGCCATGTTCAGCAGCTTGATGGGGTAACCTTTCATGATCTGTACCAGGAATATCCTGATTTTGACATTGACGTAAAAAAAGAGCAGGCATTATTATTGAAACACGACATCATTATCTGGCAGCATCCCTTTTACTGGTATAGCTGCCCCGCCCTGGTAAAACAATGGGAAGACCTGGTGCTGGAACATGGATGGGCTTATGGAAAAGATGGAAATAAACTGGCAGGTAAAAAGATCTGCAATGCTATTACAACCGCCGGATCTGCGGAAGCATATACCACAGGCGGGAGAAACAGGTTTACCATTCCCCAGTTATTGGCGCCTTTTGATCAGACCGCTTATTTATGTAAAATGCAATACCTGCCTCCCTATGTGCTGCACAGCACGCACCGGTTTACCAAAGCGGATATAGAAATATATGCTGTGCAGTATGAACAATTACTGGTTGCCCTGGTCAATGATCGTATAACAGAAAACGAATGGAAAAAAGTGATATACCTGAATGAACTTATTCCCATTCCTGAAACAGTTCAATTGTAAACTATGGATCAGAATTCTTTTTTCTTCCAGGCAATGGTTTACCTGGCAGCGGCGGTAGTGATGGTGCCTATAGCCAAGAAGCTTGGACTTGGTTCTGTACTTGGCTACCTGCTGGCCGGCATCCTTATTGGTCCTGCCATTCTTGGTTTTATTGGTAAAGAAGACCAGGATATTTTGCACTTCGCCGAGTTTGGGGTAGTGATCATGTTATTCGTTATCGGGCTTGAGCTGGAACCTGGATTGCTATGGAAATTAAGAAAATCCATCATAGGCCTGGGAGGATTACAGGTATTGGTCACCGCATTATTAGTGACGGCTATTGGTATGGCTTTCGGATTGCTGTGGCGACAGGCATTCGCAATGGGTATGATACTTTCACTTTCTTCTACAGCCATTGTATTGCAAACGTTGAATGAAAAAGGGTTGATGAAAACTTCCGCTGGTCAAAGTTCATTTTCGGTTTTACTTTTCCAGGATATAGCCGTGATACCCATGCTGGCTTTATTTCCTTTACTGGCAATAGCTCCACCTGAGATCGCACCGGGTGAGCATCCTGCCAAAACATTGGTAGATGGATTGCCGGGATGGGCGCAAACATTGGTCGTACTTGGTTCTGTGGCGGTCATTATACTGGCAGGAAGGTTCCTGATACGTCCGCTTTTCCGGATAGTAGCGGCTACAAGACTGAGAGAAATATTTACTGCGACAGCTTTATTATTGGTGGTAGGTATTGCCGTGTTAATGACACAGGTGGGATTAAGTCCTGCATTGGGGACATTCCTCGCCGGGGTAGTATTAGCGGACAGTGAGTATAAGCATGAACTGGAAAGCGATATTGATCCCTTCAAGGGATTGTTGCTTGGTTTATTTTTTATAGCCGTAGGTGCGTCTATTGATTTTAATCTTATCATGCAGCAACCCCTGGTGGTTATTGGACTTGTTGCTTTGTTAATGACGGTCAAAGGAATTGTTCTATTTGTTCTTGGAAAAGTATTCAGGCTTGGATTTGATCAGAATATATTATTTGCCGTTGCCCTCAGCCAGGTAGGAGAGTTTGCTTTTGTTCTGTTTTCTTTTTCATTGCAGGAAGGCATTTTGCCAAAAGAAACTGTTGACCTGATGGTAGCGGTTGTTGCTATCAGTATGGCATTAACTCCGCTGCTGATGCTGATCAATGAAAAAGTCATTCAACCCTGGATCGGCACAAAACAAAGCGGGGAGGAAAGAGAAGCAGATGCAATTGATGAGACCAACCCGGTTATCATTGCTGGATTTGGACATTTTGGAAATACGATAGGTCGTTTCCTGCGGGCTCATAATATTGGTATGACCATCCTGGATAATGATTCGGACCGGGTAGATACGTTGCGCAGGCTTGGAATGAAAGTATATTATGGAGATGCCACGCGGTATGACTTATTGCATTCAGCCGGCGCTACTAATGCGAAGATCATTATCATTGCGATAGAACCCGCTGAAAAGAGACTGGAACTGATTGAAACAATAAAAAAACATTTTCCTAATTTAAGAATGCTGGTAAGATCAACTAACCGGTTTGATGCGTATGACCAGATGAATGCCGGTATGCTGCATATTTACAGGGAAACACTGGACACTTCTTTACGGGTGGGAGTAGATACCATGAAATTTCTCGGTTACAGGAATTATGCAGCGCAACGGGCCGCCCGTATGTTTTTCAAATTGGATGAAGCCAATTTGAAAAAACTATCTTCCATACGTGACAGGGAAGAATATATTATAGAAGCCAGGGCTAAGATGGAAGAACTGGAGCTAACTATCCAAACAGATATGCAGCAAATAAATGACCTGAGGGATACGGGCTGGGATGAAGAAAACCTGCTACGGGAATCAGAACAAAAAAAATCATGACTATTTTGTGTAGTAATACATGTGAATGGAAAATATACTGATCATTAAGACAGGTGCTGCCGGCGATGTTGTTCGAACGACAAGTTTGCTGAATGTATTGTCCGGTAATATTTACTGGGTCACATCTGAAGGAAATAAATGGCTGCTGCCTGACTATATGCCGAACCTGGTAAAATTTACAGTCGGGGAGGCTTTTCAATCTTTAAAAGGTACCCGGTTTTCACTGGTTATCTCCCTTGAAGAAGATAAAGATTGCGCAAGGCTCGCCAGTGAAGTTACTACTCAATGCCTGGCAGGAGTATTTCTTCAAAATGATAAGGTAACCTATACGGAGAATGCGGCTTACTGGTTTGACATAAGCCGTGTTTCCAAATATGGTTTGGAAAAAGCCAATACACTTAAAGCAAAAAATACCTTCTCTTACCAGGATTGTATCTTCAACATGATTGGCAAAAAATTTAAAGGTGAACCTTACCGCATATATACTGATGATAGCATACAGTCAAAGAAACAATTAATAGGTATTGAAAAAAGGTCAGGCAATGTTTGGCCTGATAAGCAATGGTGGGGATATGATGAGCTTGTCCATAAACTTGAGATCAATGGCCATGCTGTTAAAGTGCTGGCCCAGCGAAATAATATCCGGGATTACCTGGATGATATAGCTAAATGCAGCCATATTGTTTCCGGGGATACACTGGCCATGCATATAGCCCTTGCTTATGGCAGGCCATGTACGGCCATCTTTAATTGTACCAGCCCGCAGGAAATATATGATTATGAATTATTAAAGAAAGTGATCAGCCCATTCCTGGATAAATATTTTTATTCTTCTTCTTACGATAAGGAAGTTATTGAATCAATACCATTAGATGATGTTTACAGGACATTACCCGTTAAAGTTGTTTGATGTCAAACAGTGAAGCGTTTCTTTCCCTGACCTTTTCAATAGTATAGTTTTGGGAAGCTTCCAGCGCCCTTTGCTGCAAAGAAATATAGGATCCTTCATTTTTGTGTATGAAAGAAATAAAGACAGCTATATCTTCTGCTGTTTTGTAGCGGTAGCAACTGTGTTCAAGAAAAGGATCAATTTGCAGTTGCTCTGGTATAATAAACGGTTTTGCGTGTTTGATTATATCAAAGAGGTTACCGGATGATATACTTGTTCCATAAACATCCGCAACACCGTCCTCAATTATGGTATTAATGACAGAAGGGATAAAAACAAAACTAGCTTCGTTCATTACCCTGTCAAATTCAGGTTGGTCAACAGTATCATACTCATAATAATTCAGGTGAGCATACTCCAGTTGTTCAGCTTTGCATTTTTCCAGTATGAGTTTTCCATAGTCACTGTAAAATCTGCCTAAAAAAGTAATTGTAACAGGTGTTTTCTCCCGCTCAAACAAGTGCAAAAGCATAAATGCGTGTTCATAATTTCTTCTCCTGTCATCAACAGAACCCGGTATAACAATATTAATATGTTCTCTGATGCCAGGCTGAGCCTGAATACAAAAAGTTTCTTCAAATACCGCACCGGGAACACAATGTACTTTTTTACCGGCTGGTAGTTTGTGCTGAAGATGACTTACCATGGTCATGGATACAACATTAAATTCTTTAACGAAGGATACCAGCATTTTTCTCCCAATATAACGTATCATTCTCCGCAGGCTGAACGATTTTTTATATTCAAAGTAACTGTTAATACTATGTATGGTAACAATCACCCGCGTATTACGGAGAAAAAAGATCATTATCGCATAAAAAAAGAAATTATCCGAAATGGTATTCAGGTAGACCACATTCATTTTTCTTTTCCTGATCTCCCTGAACATATCACGAATAAAACCGTATTTGGATCTTTTATCAGGCTTTACTATCCATTTATACTTATCCTGGTCCGTGGCAAATAGATGTTGAAATTGTTTATATGCATTACTGTAAGTAAATACAGTAATGTCGTTGATGTTATTGTCAAACAATTTTATTACAGGATACGACCCTTCAAAATGTTCTGTTTCAAATATCCCTATTTTCATTTTCCCTCAATTTGATCTTTTATGCCGGTAATATTAAATCCAAAAATACCCAGCGTTGTTATTTTTACTGAACTATAATTCCTTTTATAAAACCAGGCTGCTGCTTCCGATGGTTCATGCTCCCAGCGGAACTCCGGAGAAAACCAGTCAAGAATATCAATCATCATTTCCCTGGTATTTTGCTTATTCCCTTTTATCCGTTTGATGATAAAGCTAAGAGGAAACAAGGTAATGGCATACAGGTAGTATTGGACTTTGGCGGGTAACCTGGAAGTACCTTTCCTGATAAAATTAAACAGGTTGTGGCTGAAATTTCTTCTCGGATGATATAACCACACACTTAGTTTGCCACCCTTTTTTGTACAGGGCTCAATACAGGAAAATGAAAGCTCGGTATTATTAGTATGTATCAGCACCCCGCTGCAATGCACAATGTCAAAATACTCAAAGGCTAATGGCGGAAACTGAACATCACCCTGGATAAACAAAGCATCCGGGTTTGTATTTTGCTGATAAGCTTTTTCAATACTGAGGCTGAAATCCATTCCTAACACAACAGCGCCTGCCGCCGCTATATATTGATTTAATAAACCGTTTCCGCAACCGGCGTCGAATATGATCTTTCCCTTCAGGCTTTGCAAAGTTTCACCAGTTTCATCAAGAAAACGGTTCATCATTCCATTGCTGTCCTGGTCCCAGGTTTTATCTTTTTTATAATTGAATAGCTTCCATTCCCGGGAAAAGCTCTCTTTTGTCCGCTTGTTTTTTTCGGTCACATACTTTATCAGCCTGTGATACTTCTTTTCCAGTATATCCCTGTGCTCCTGGTAGGCTGAAAAATGGGTTTCAAAAAAGTCTTCATAGTCAATAAACGCTTCCACTGTCAGGCGGGGGATGCCTTTTATGACAGGATAAAACCAGTCATTTTCAGCAAATAAAATACCTTCCAGTATTTCATTGCCGGCAGATGATGATGAAAAGGTTTTCAACTTCAATGTTGAACGGGTAACAGGACATCTCAATATTTGAAGTAAGGGCAATTGCATTGAAGTTTTGTAGGCTGATTATGAAACTAATTAATATTAAAAATTATAGTTTGATTCAAACAGGATGACCCATGTATTCAATTTGCATGACTTTGGTTTTATAGAACTTCCTGAATATTTTCATCCATATCAACCCTGGAATAACTTTACAGGCCAATTTTCTATCAATATGAAAATAACTCTTGACGATCCCGTAGCTGTTCCTGGGCGAATGACTGAACAATCCCAGGGTCAGGAAGTGATAACAGAAATGATTCAATAACTCTTTTTTGCCAGTTACCTGTTCACTATAGTACAGCAGTTGCAGTACCAGGAAATATTCCTTTCTGCTGATCAGCGAAGAAATAGGAGCATTCAAGAGGCTCATACCATGTTTCCGGTAGATATTCAGCGGTTTATTGGAATAACAGATATCTGTCACCAGGGTGAGTTGTAAATAGAAATACCAGTCGCCATAGTACCTGAACAATTCAAGTTTTTCCGGAATATTTCTCAATACTTCCTTTTTGAATACCATTCCGCTGGCATTATTGATCGTACAGTCAAATTTTAAATACTCATTTAGTTCAGCAATGCCTTTTTGAAAATAGGGTTTGCTCCATTTCTCTGTTTTGAAAATATTGTTTTTCATGGCAGAAAATGTATTGACGGGTTTATCATTTTCGTCAATAATAATACCATCACAATAGTAAAGCCCGGCGGAAGGAAATTGTTCAACTGTTTTTACGGCTTCTTCCAGGAAACGAGGGTCTGCCATGTCGTCACTTTCCGCGATCCATATCCATTCACCTGTGGCCAGTTCTATTCCTTTTTTCCATTGAAAAAAAGCGGAACCGCTGTTGGTTTCATTATAAATTATCCGGCTGATTTTTGGATGCGTTCTGTAAGTTTCAATTATCTCCCGGCTATGGTCTGAAGATTTGTCATCGAGAATAATGACTTCAAAGTCTTCGAAGCTTTGATGCAGAATAGATTCAATTCTTTCGGAAAGAAAGGCGGCATGGTTGTAATTGGGAAGTATGATGGAAAATGCAGGCACTATAGAATTATAAATGTGTTTTACTAATCAAAAGCAATATAAAGCAGGATGGAAATAATTATCTGAATATCTTTCTGAATATTGCTTTTATTAATTTCCTTAAGGGCATATTTTTCGCCTTGAAAAGCGTGTAACTAAATGAGTAAATCCATGATCTTTCAAAATTATTTTTTTGCACACTTAAGCTTTTGTAAAAATTAATTTGCTGATGCAGGCTGGCAATATTATTTGCCTGTTCAACAGAATGCTGACGGTATTCCAGGAATGTTTTCGGTACTTTTATTGCATTATATCCT
>JAATGJ010000118.1 GCA_015654695.1 Chitinophagales bacterium
CTAGTCCTGAAATAGCTATAAATTATTAATACAGTTATTTTTATCGTACATCTATTTTAATTAATTTTCATTTCTAACCAACTAACCACCACATGAGTTCTCGTGTATCACCACTCATCCACAGCATAGACATCATCCGCGGTATCGTCCTGTCCGGCATACTTGTTATGAATATCCAGACCTATACTCTGTTTGCTTTTTTGCGACCTGAACAGGTGTACGATCTGCAATTAGATGAACAGGGTGTTTATGGCCCGGTGCAGTTTGTGATACAGCTTTTATTCCGCGGCCAGTTTTATACTATCTACAGTTTCCTGTTCGGTCTCGGTTTTTATCTCCTGCTTCAGAAAAATATACGGCTCGGACTGGATGCCCACCGTATTTATAAAAGAAGGCTATGGGCATTGCTGCTTTTCGGGTTGATACACGCATTGGTCTTTTGGTTCGGTGATATTTTACATAAGTATGCGTTGCTTGGTTTCAGCCTGTTGTATTTTCATAAAAAAACCGTCCGCACTATTGTTAAATGGATAATCGGCCTGGCAAGTTTTGCCGTACTGTTTCAAATAATAAAAACGGTTTTCTTCCCGGTAAGCGCAGAAGCGTTTGCCGCAAGTGAAGCGGAAACCGATAAGGTGATCATGCAGGTAGTGGATACATGGCAGCATGGTAGTTTTTTAGAAGTATTGAACCTGCAAAAAATCGGCGTAGCCATGCTTTGGATTATTACCATAAAAGGGGGTCTTGCCGGCATGATCCATTTCGAGATCATGTTCTTACTCGGTTTGATCGCCGGTAAACTGAACTTATTTAACCGTATTACGGAACTGGCTCCGCAACTGAAGCGCATAGCTTTGATAATTGTATTACCTGCATTGGTTATAAAAGCGCTTTCCTGCCTTGATACGTTGCAGGTAAATTTATTTCCGCCCGGCAACGAAGGGTATGACAGGATGCTTCATTCTATCGCTTCTTTTATTGGCACGCCTTTGCTGACGATAGTTTACCTGGCCGCCTTTTCATTACTGTTCAACCGCAAAGCCAATACATTGATGAAATGGATCGCGAATACTGGCAGGATGGGGCTTACGAATTACCTGGGACAGACCATCATCTGCATGTTGCTTTTTTACAGTTATGCGGTGGGTTTATCAGCCAGGCATCTTTCTTTACTGGAATCGGTAGTGGTGGCTTTCTTCATTTATTGTTTCCAGGTATTATACAGTAATCTATGGATGCGCTATTATACTACCGGCCCCATGGAAAAGCTATGGAGAAAAATGAGCTATGGCAAAACCGCCGAATAAGCTGCTGAATTTTGAGATTGAATAATATTGGTCAACTTCAGAAATTTTTATTCATATTACGGCGAGTCCGCCCGTCAGATTCATTTTGTGCATATTCTCTCATCAAGGATGATATATCTGTCCGCTAGGATTCATTTAATCTCCAATGTCCGCTGTCAAGACTCACTTGGAAACAGAACTGATAAAGTTAATGGAGGATATTTATTGCAATATGTGACGTATAGATTTTGTCAAGTGATTTAAATTACCCATCTTTGTCTACAATATGGAGCGTATTGCAAAATATAAGCTGTCTGAACTTAGTTTAATTAGAACGGGGGTTACTTTAAGAAATACTATTCAAAGTGATTCGACTGGTGACATTGTTGTTTTTCAACCTCGGGATATTCAGAATGGAGAATTCACTGACAACCCCTCATATATTGACAGCAAGCAAATCAATAATTTAAATAGACATACTCTCCAAAAAGGTGATTTGTTAATCGCAAACAAAGGTTTAAAATTTGGAGTTTTTTTATTTAAAAATGAGTTGAATAAAAGTATTGCTTCGGGCTCTTTTTTTGTAATAAAACCTGATTTAAAAAAGTGTATTCCTGAATATTTGGAATGGTTTTTAACCCAACCTTCTACAAAAAATTATCTTTTAAGAAATTCATCAACTGTAACTATTCCCACCTTACCTAAAACAGTATTGGATAAACTTGAAATTGTTCTTCCTCCCTTACCCATTCAAACAAAAATCATAAATATGCTAACTGTTATTAGAAAAGAACAAAATATTCTGAAAAAACTAATTGAGAAAACTGAAGAATACAAAGACAGTTATATCTGGGAGTTAATTGAATCTAATAAATGAAGGTTCAAAATAACTATATTAATCAGTGTAAAGGGCCGGTAATAATTTTCCAGCCAGAAATCCATGTGCATATTCAGGTAAATAAACCTGAAATTAGAAAACCCATAATGAAAAAAAGAACACCATTTATAAATATCTTGAAAAAGTGGTTCAATTTCATTTTCTTGTTTGTTCAAGGGATCATTCAAACTTTTATTATTATTTATGGAAAATAAATTACAATCCATACTTAAACAAGAGATAAGTGTTCTTAAAAACCAAGCTTTATCTGATTCAGATATTGCTGATTTATTAGTTTCGCTTATGCTGTGGAAATTTCTTTCTGAAGAATTTAAGAACCCTAAATTAAGAGCTAATATTCCAGAGAAACGCTATTTTTTTAATTATGTAAGTGAGTCATTAAGTGCGCATCTTGGCAACGATATTTTGCGGGCTTTCAAACAATGGGAAAATGCTAATAGTAAATTATTAAAAAATCTATTAGATACTAAAAGATCGATTGTTGACGCGCTAGGTCATAATATGCTAAAAAATATTTGTACTAATGTATGTGTTATCTATGATTTGAGTATCAAAAATCGTTTTGCGGATTTTTTTTCGATCATTGAAAATGAATTTGCAAATTCGAGTAAACAAGCACATTTATTAATTACTCCAGAAGAGATAGTAAAGCTTTTGACAAGTCTAATAAACCCAAATATAAATAAAGCCACCTTATATGATCCCTACTGTAGAACGGGTCAGATTCTTTCAACTTCAATTGAACAGATTGGCAGTATTGCTAAGGTTTCAGCTAATACGAATAATCATATTGGCTGGAAATTGAGTATGTCTAAAAGTATTATGTTATACTTTCCTGAATGCATTATAGAGCAATGTGACATTTATGATAATCCATTTAATGATAAGTTTGACTATATAATATCAAATCCTCCTTTCGGAGGGCGGCCAGGCAAAGAATTAAATTTTGAAAATGCAGAATGGTCAAAAAAATTTGGAGGAATTCGTAACGAACTTAATTACGTTTGTTACATTCTAGATCACTTATCTGAGGTTGGTCAGGCATCAGTAGTTGTGCCTGTAGGTCTTTTGTTTGGCACTGGCAAAATTCAGGCTTTTAGAAAACATTTGATTGAAGCAAACGTTATTGAAGCAATAATTTCACTACCATCAAGAGTATTTTATCAAACCGGAGTAATGACTGCTATCTTAGTATTAAATAAGAATAAAAAAAATAATAAAGTTTTATTATTTGATGCAACAGAATTAGGAGTACGCCAAAGAGACAGGCATCAGCTTTCTAACGAGAATATTGCATCAATAGTTAAAATGGTGAAATCTTTTCGTACGCAAAAGAAAACAGAAGTTAGCGAGCTTAAAGCTAATGCCATCGAGATTGATTTTAAAATGTTTGAACAGAATAATTTTGATTTTCAATTTTCTTCTTATAGAACAAACGAAACAGTATCTACTTTACAATTACGCCCTCCCACGGAAATACTAAACGAGATAGTTTCTTTACAAGAAGAACTCAAGAATTGTCAAAATGAAATCAATACTTTAAATACTAACTATTACACACATAAAAAGTAATGAACTCTTTTTAATTTACCCTCGTAATCTCAATCCTTTTTCATTCATCCAATCATACATGATCTTTATTTCAGCACGTGTATATTTTTCCTTTCTCTTCAGACCAGTTAAAAACATCGTTAGCCAATAGATCGGGATCAATTGTTTCTTTCCTTATAATCTGTTATTCCATACAGTATAAAGTGTTGAGATTAATTCTGCTTCATCTAAGCCTTTGTCTTTAAGCAGCTGTAATACAAAACTTATCTTACTTGCCTTACTTTTAAAATATTCTCCATATTTTTTTACAAGCTTCCCTGCATTTTCGTTCGGAAGAAATCCTGTCAGCTTAAATTTTGTTCCTGCTGATACCATTCTTCTCCACCATTTCTTCCTGGAAAGTTTTCATAAACTGCTGTCATCGGGGCCTGCCCTATTCTGCGAATAGTTGGTTTCATATTCAACCTCATTAATGCATCTACTAAGGCGATACAGGTTTTTGTTTTACCCGTACCGGTAGCCATCACCAGGAAGAATTTTCTTTTCCGCTTTTCAACGGCTTCGATTACTGAACGGATGGCGCTTATCTGAAAATCTCTTCCTGCAATCTTTGTATTGATTAACTCCCCAGCTAAAGCTTTCCTTGTTTTCCTAATATAGGCATACCGGTCTAAATCTTCTCTTGTAGGAAAGTCATATATCTTTTTGGGCGGTAGTTATCTAAATCCCAAAAGAAAATATCATATCCGTTTGTGTAAAAACAAAATGGAAGTTCTCCTCTTTTTTCTTTTTGAATATTGTAGCAGTATTGTTTTGCCTGTTCTCTGCCAATTGCAGCATCAACAGCAGTTTTTTTTAGCTTCGACAACTTCTAATGCTTTTCCATCGCTTCTTAATAAAACATAATCACTGAACTGGTGACCAGCATAAAGCGTAGGTGCTTCTTCAAGAAGACTTACATCAACCATTATATCAAACTCCTCTACCACCTGTGTGCGGTCAGTTACATTCCATCCAGCTTGTTTAAGGCGTTGGTCAATAATCTCTTTACGAGTATGTTTCTCTGATTTCAAAGGATTACAGTTGGTGGCTTTATAGCACAAAATAAGAAAGTTGAGCAGAAATATCGAAACACACCAATTCGAAGCAAGGCACGAAAAACAGCCTGTAAATACATATACCGGAAAATATCGCAAGACATAAGCCCGTGCCGGAAGACTACCCGGCCAATACTTTTTCAAACCCGGGCAGATCAATAATATTTATTTTCGGAAATGAAATGTTCCTTAAAATATTGAAATCCTTATAATGTGTGATCAAATAACGGGCCCCTGCTGCTATATAACAATCTGCAAATTTGTTATCATCTTCATCGTTCAGCAGCTTCCAGCGAAAATAAATTTCTGTAAAGTGTACGTTGGGCAATTCTTTTAAGGCATTAATAAAATGAATGGCCGTTATTCCGGAATATTTTTCTTTTAATACTTCTTCATACTCCAGCACTATTTCCCCGGTAACACACAAATCAATCCTTTCTTCCAGGAGTTCCCTGATCAACCAATGGCTTTTTGACCTTGATGATAAGGATGCCACCAGTACATTGGTATCAATCACTGTTCTTATTGCCATACCCGGGATTGTCTTCGTTCAGCCATTGGTTCATTGTATCATCGCTGTATCCTTTCTTATCCCATATATCATCAGCCTCTTTAATGGCCCTGCCTGCAAAATAACCGGCGAGGTAACGTTTGATATGTAAAAGGTCGGTTTCCGGTATATCGGAAGCGTAGAGTTTAATTAACTCCTGTTGAAGATTGCTTAACGGTCGTGCGGCTGACATAAGCTTTCATTTATTTAATTCTATGAAGTTACTAAAAATATAAGGCGGCGAAGCCAGTGTTTTTTCCGGGTACAGGAATATTCTGAATACATGATCCCGGCCCTGATAGTATTGGCATGAAGTCAGGCAATGGCCTGGAAGCAGGCGCCTTATGCGGGATAAACTCCCCGTTTTACCAGATAAATGTGGCTACCGATCCGCCTGTCAGGGAAACGACAACCCACTTGCCATTGTATTTGATGTTGAATATTTCGGAAGCGGTGCCATCATTTTCTACGATCAGCACTTTTTGGCCGGCGGGTGTTTTAAAAGCGACATTATTGAGATTGCCGCTGGTGGAACTGGCGATCCTGGTAGAACCGGGCGGTACAAATTTAGCAGCATGTGCAATGATATAATAGGCTACATTCCGTGTGAACCCACTGCTGGTCTCAATGGTAATAGCTCCCTTGCAAACATCACAGCCACCGGTGGTATGTGGCCCGAATGCAGCGTTATTCGCCAGGTTCCATTCAAGCGCAACACGGCTCCAGTTGCGCATAGAACCAATGACTACATTTTTTAGATGCCATTTTAAATCGCCGCCAAAATTGCCGGTGGATGAAGTGTACTGCTCTGTAAAATATAATGCCTTGTCAGGATGTGCACCCTGTACAGCAGATAGTGCACTTATATCGCCACCGTATAAATGAAAAGCCGAACCATTGATAAAAGATTTGGCTGCAGGATCATTTAAGATGGAAATGGGATAGTCCGGCCTGTCACAGTTGTGATCATAGATGATGATCTTGGTAGTGATATTAGCAGCCTGGAAGGCAGGACCTAAATGATTTTTGATGAATTCCGCCTGTTGCGCGGCAAGCATCAGCATACTTGGATTATTGCCGGGGTGCAACGGTTCATTTTGCGGAGTGATGGCATCAATGGTAATGCCTTCCGTCTTCATCTTTTGAATATACCTGACAAAATATTGTGCGTAAACAGGATAATAAAACGTTTGTAAGCTGCCGCCTACAAAACTATTGTTGTCTTTCATCCACGTGGGTGGCGACCAGGGGGTGGCGAGAATTTTAATGTTTGGGTTAATAGCTAAAATCTCTTTCAACAGCGGTACCAGGTTGGTCATATCCGGGGCCAGGCTAAAATTGGCCAGGCTAATATCGGTTTGCCCGGCTGGCATATCATCATAGGTGAACGGGCTGGCATTAAGATCCGAAGCCCCGATGCTTACGCGTAAGTAACTTACACTTATGGAACTTGCCCCAGTACCAAATAATTCCTGCAACAGTTCCTGCTTTTTTGATGCATTCAATGAATTGATCACTTCCGCGCTGCCGCCAGTAAGCGTATATCCAAAACCATCCACTGACTGGAAGGTAGTGGTTTCGTCAACCTCAATAGCCGGGTATTGATTTACCGGTGTGCCAAATGCCAGGATATTCGTTTGTTTCTGCAGCTTCACCGTTTCATCCGATTTGGTTAGCCAGAAATCTACTTCATTGACCGGCGTGGGCGGCGGGTTAGGTGGAACAGGAGGCACGGCATCAGCATTTTGTTTGCAATTGATGAACAACACTGCCGCCAATGATCCTGATAACAGGAGCCACTTACTGCGAAATACCAGGCTATTATTTGTTTTCATACGCATTATTGAAAATAATCACTTCATTACTTAACTGGTGAATACACGCGGATATAATCTACTTCCAGGGTGGCAGGAAAAACAGTTGGATCCACTCCTTGTTTTCCTCCCAGGTTACCCCCTATTGCGATATTAAGTAATAAATAGAAAGATGAATCAAAGGGCCATTCAGCCGTAGTCTTATGTTCGTTCAGGAAATGATAGAATAACTGGCTGTCAAGGAAAAAATCCATTTTTTCGGGCGTCCATTCAATTGAATAGAGATGATAAGCGTCATAAGGATTCCCAATAAAAGCTTTGCTTCCTTTTTGCGTTCCCTTTATATGATTGTATGCTTTCGTGTGAACGGTGCCAAACACGGAATCTTTTTCAAAACCGACATGCTCCATGATATCTATTTCGCCACAACCAGGCCAGCCTTCTTTTCCGACATTCATCCCAAGCATCCAAAAGGCCGGCCATAAACCACGTCCCGGTGGCAGCTTTGCCCTGATCTCTATCTTGCCGTAGGTGAAATCGGCCTTACCTCTTGTGACCATTCGCGCCGATGTATATTCGCGGTTGTCCATCTTTTGACGGAGCGCTTTTATTTTTAATGAACCATTGCTGACTTCCGCATTTGTTATAGCTGCATGGGTATAGTATTGCAGTTCGTTATTACCCCACCCATGCCCCCCGGCATCATAACTCCATTTATTGCTATCGGGCAACCCGGTATAATTAAATTCTTCACTCCAGGAAAGCTTCCAGTCACCCGCATCCGCTGTTTTTTGAGAAGTAGAACAGCCAACAAAACACAGAATAATGAAGAGCAGGCAAACAATGCGCATAATGGTTATCGTTTTGTGGCATTATTAAATAAAATGCCTGGTAGTTATTTAAAACATCAATGACCGCATCATTGAAAGACACGTACATAATCTACAAACATCCTTTGAGGAAACTGCGTGCCTGCATCGGGTGGGCCTGGCCAGTTGCCACCGACGGCTACATTGAAAATAAAAAATTCGGGTGCATTAAAAGGATAGTTGGCAGCACCCACATCTGCTTTCGTGGTGGTGAGGAACAGTTGGTCGTCTACAAGCCACTTGATCATATCCGCAGACCAGATAATACTGAATACATGGAATTGTTGTGAAAAATCACCCGAAGACAGGTTATATTCTGCGCCTTTGGATGTGTTGGTGCCTGTCACCGGTTTCCAGTGCATTGTACCATGAGAACGGCTGGGAAAAGTACCGATAAGTTCCATGATGTCAATCTCGCCACAGGCGGGCCACCCGACAGCAGGAATATTGGCTCCGAGCATCCAGAGCGCAGGCCAAATGCCTTTGCTGACAGGAAGTTTGGCCCTGATATCTATCCTGCCGAATGTAAATGTCTTTTTATTCTGCGTAGTCATTCGCCCGGAGGAATAATTGAAACCGCTGATAGGTTCTTTGCGTGCTTCAATTATCAAATTACCATTGGACAGGAAGGTGTTTTTTGTACTGTTGGTATAAAACTCCAGTTCATTGTTTCCCCATCCGCCGGAACCGTTGCCAACTTCCTGGTTCCAGGTAGTCAAATCCAGTGCCGTACCAGAGAATTCATCATTCCATGCAAGTGTATAACCGGGATAAGTAAGAGGGGTACTGTACCCTGTATTAGCTGTTGAAATATTGATTCCATCTTCCGTGATAATGGTTCCTTTTGCGGAGAGTACAGCAAGCGCACCAGCCCTGGCATTGCTTAATTGAACCGTAAACTCAAGATTATTTTCCCGTGTATCGGCGGGATCGCCCTTGATCTGTACATCCAGTTGCGCAGACGTTTGCCCCGCAGGGATGGTTATGGTGCCGGAACCAGCCGCATAATCTTTCGGCGCTATCGCTGTTCCGGGTACTAATGTATAATCTACCAATACAGGCACGGTGGTCGTTTTATTCAATGTAATGTTGAAGCGCATGAGACCCTCTGTTGTGGTTCTCACCCGGGATGCATCTTCGATCTTAATTACAGGCACGGCGGGAGGGGCTGCTTCTTCGCCTTTCTTTTTACAGGAAAACAATACAACAAAGCAAGTCATCACTAAAAAAAGGTCTGCGGATTTTTGTTTCAACATATTAACTTGTTTTATCAGCCTGTAATGCCCGGCTGGTTAAAAATGATACGCATAGCAGAAACATTTTTTATGAAGCTAAACAAAGCACAGGGCATTGCTGCCCCGTGCCTGCTGCTTATACTAACTGCTTGCTATATGAAAAAGGTTTTTCGCAGGAATTATTATTTCTAAATCGCGATAAGTCTTAAATACCATGCATTGCCTGTTTCAGTACCCTGTACTCTCAGGTACATCGTCGTTGCCGTGATCGCCAATATCTCGTATTCTTTCAGTTGAGCGCCATAACCGATATACGTGTTATTGCCCCCAAGCAGGATGGATGTTTTAGTAGAAGGGGCGGAAGCAGCAATACCTGAACCCGATGGAACAAAAGAGAAGGCAGAAGTTCCACCACCATAGGCGTAACATGCTTCATCACCTGAACCCGGAATGCCCGGAAGACCGCCTGCGAGGGCGCCTGTTTTAGTAAATGCACCATCAGGGCTGGCAACAGTCAGCGTATATGTTCCTGATGCAGGGATTTTTGTGAATGTAAATCTTGCTGAATAGAAACAGGCGCAGCAACCGGCTTTTTCATTTGGAGTAGCTGCATACCATTCAGGAGTAACAGAAGTGGTGCTCCATGGGCCTACGCCGAAATGACCAGATAGATCTTTATCCACTCTCCAGGTTTTTGAACCCGCTCCTGTAAGATTGGTAACGATAGAAGCGGGTGGTGTAAAATCGCTTCTTACCTGGATATCTTTTGTAACGGTAGTGGGAGTGGCCCCGGGACCATAAGCTACAACAGTTATCCTGTAGGTATTCAAACCGAGTGAAGTGTATTTCCTGGTGACTGTTGCGGTAGGCAGGTGTTCAAGGCTGATACCGTCAGCAGCATTGTAATCAATCTTATAGGAAAGTACATTTTTACCAGTGAGGGCGATCTGTACATCACCTGAGCCGTCACCATTCGGATGTGTTGCATCCACGCCGACAATGGTAGTATTGATAACAACCTCGGTCGGAGCAGCCAGGTCTCCCATACTGTGCTCTTTTTTCTCACAACCGCCGATCATAATGATCGTTGCGATCATAACAGAAAAATATTTTATAAAGCGTATCATGTTGTAATAGTTTAATTGGTTAATCTGAAATTGTCAACATAAATAACAGCGCCGGCGCCGTCAGTGGCGTCATTAAAGCGCAAAACAAGCTGGTTGAATTTGGCCGTAGCAGGTATGGCGGCAATCGTGCTGAAATCAAACACGAGTTCTTCCCATGCCCCGGATGTAGTAAATGCTGTTTTGAGTATTGCGATACCATTGGCAACAGTACCAGCTTCCAGTTCTACATTAAGCATCTTGCCTACCAACGCAGGATCGGGGTTGTAAGCGAGTACTCTTACTTTATTACCGATTGCCATATCAACAGGCAGGTTCAACGGGCTATACGTTCCGCTCCAGCCTTGATTACCACGGGTGAATTTGCCGACATTAGCGCTGGTATTGAGGCCGGTTGCATCAGGGTTCGCCACTTTCGCAAATTGCTGACCATCACCGAACGTACCAAAAAAATAATCAACGGTGGCCTGGTCAAAAGTGATGGGGAAACCAAATGGATCGAAAATAGTTACCGGTGTAGTTGTTTCGGACTTCGCAGCTCCGCCGCTTAATGCTACTACTTTTACATTATATACACCTGGCGCTGCATAGGTATGTGACACTTCAGCAGCGGTAGCGAGAGGAGTACCTGCTTCACCAACCACATCACCAAAATAAACCAGGTAAGAAGCTGCATAGAGCGCAGTAGCTTTTACTTTTAAAAGATGCGCCTCTTTCGTCGTTGTCACCGATATATTCTCCGGCGCCCTGTAAACCAGTTGCAACGGATAAGTAGCGGTGGATTCCTGAGCGGAAACACTTTTGGAAGTAATAGAAACAGTATAAGTCCCTTCAGGATAAGAATGCGTGGTGCTGTTGCCCGGCATTACAATGGCTGAAGCTCCCGCACCTGTGCCATGGCCGTAAGCCACCAGGTAAGATGCTGCTCCTTCACCGGTAGGTGTAATTTTTACATTACCGGAGTTGTCGTTGCTGATATCGAATATCTTATTATTATTAGCGGTTGTGGCAGTGTTTAAAAAAGAAAGATCATCATCTATACCATCTTTTTTCTCACACCCCATGGCACCCACGAGTAAGATTGCCAGGCCAGCTATTATTGTTATTTTCTTCATGATGATTTATTTTTTTAATTGTAGTTCGGATTCTGAACCAATTTGGTACCCTGTAATTCCCTGGTTGGAATGGGAAAGATTTCATTTTTACCAGCCACGAAGCCCCTGCCTCCTAACTTAGAAACAGCATCGCCCCAGCGTACAAGATCAAAGAAACGGTGACCTTCACCGGCAAGTTCCAGCCTGCGTTCAGCCTTGATGGCAGCCAGTGAAACAGGAACAGAACCAAGACCCACTCTTGCACGTACTGCATCAAGCAGTGCCTGAGCTCTTGTACCCGTACCGCCCAATGCTTCGGCTTCCATGAGGTAGCAGTCGGCTAACCGGATGATATAGTCATTTTGCTGGAAGTTCAATTCCAGTGCTCCGCCCCCTGGGCGCACATCAGACCTTCTTGGAATGAACTTATTAAGAAAATAACCGGTATTCTGGTATCCTTCGATATAATCCGCCTGCCCGGCAGCTTTTAATGCTTTCATATCAAAGACAGTGGCGGCGAAACGCGGATCGGTCTTAATAGCATCATAGAAATCCTGCGTGAATACATTGAAACTCCATCCGGAAGGTATATCAGGTGCGGGAGAACCGGCAGGTCTTGAATAGCTTCGGGGACCCACCATCTGGTTTACAGAATTTCCTTCATCTGCACCGCTACCCCAGAAACCCCAATCAGAATTAGCTGCATTGGTGTGAAGAGCCTCAAGGATAGATTCAGCATTGAATTTATTGGTGAAAACCCACAGATCGGCAAAATTTGCCAGGAGCCTGTTACCATACTGGTTTGGCAGGCCGGGTGTAGTACCATTTACCAATGCTAACTGGGCCGCTGCAAGGGTTCCTTTATTTTCATACAGGTACACTTTACCAAGCATTGCCTGGCCAGCGCCTTTGGTCAACCGTCCTGCTTCTGTTGCAGCTGTCACAGAATTGGGCAGCACAGTTATAGCTTCAGTAAGATCTTTTTCAATTTGTGCATAAATATCTGCGGGTGGCGCCTGCACAGCCTCATACATATTGGCAGTAGTGAGCGGCTCGGTGAGGAGAGGGATGTTTTTGAACAATCTCACCAGGTTGAAATAGTAGATGGCCCGCAATGCCTTTGCCTCTGCGGTGAACCGTGCTTTTAACGATGCATCCATGTTGATATCCGGTAACCTTGCCAGCAATACATTTGCCCTAAAGATGCCCTGGTAATGATCGTTCCAGAAACTGCCCGGCATTATATTGGCATTTATGGTGTAATTGGAAAACCCCTGTATGCCTGCACCATCGGAGGAATTACCACCACCAGCGAAATTATCATCAGAACCTGCATTCATCATGGTGATCATGTTTTCAAAACCACCTGCATTTTTGCGTAACACATCATATACTCCTACCAATGCGCCGTATGCCTGGTCAGCATTGGAATAGTAGTTCTGTGACAAGAATTGTCCCTCTGGTTGTATCGTTACAAATTCCTTTTTGCATGACCCGAGCAGGAGTACTACTGCGGCGGCCAGCAATGAAGTGTTTATTTTAATATTTTTCATATACAATGATTTAATGAGTTAGAATTGAAGTTGAATACCGCCAAGGAATGCGCGTGCCTGGGGGTATTGCCCTTTGTCAATACCAAATACCCCTCCCCCAACTTCCGGATCATAACCCGTATAGTCAGTTAGTGTAAGCAGGTTTTCAGCAGTAAGGTATAAACGGAACTTTGATACCCCTGTTTTGCCAAACCATTTATTGGGTAAGGTATAACCCAGTTGCACTACTTTCAACCTGGCATAATCGCCTTTCTCCAGGTAGAAATCAGACATATTGGTGAAATTGCCATTGGGGTCAGTGCTTACCAGTCTTGGATAATCATTGGATGTACCTTCTCCTGTCCAGCGACCCAGCGCCTTAGCAGGATAGTTTGCATTACCGACATCAAGACGGCGTAATCCCTGGAAGATCTTACTGCCTGCTGCGCCTTGTGCAAAAACCATGAAGTCAAAACCTTTGTAATCCACGCTTAACGTTAAACCAAACGTGTATTTAGGAATATTGGTACCGAGGAAAGTTTTATCAGCTTCAGTAATAGCTCCGTCATTATTTGTATCCTGCCAGCGAAAATCGCCGGGGCGTGCATTAGGCTGTATCAGCGTACCAGCCGGGTTCTTATTGTTGTTGATCTCTGCGTCATTCTGGAAGATACCGTTTGTCTTGTAACCATAGAATGCATTGTAGGATTGTCCCACCTGTATTCTTGTGATATTACCCATAGACTGGAAGCCGGCTTCACCAGCAATAAAGTCAGCGTCCGCTGCTACATAGGTCACTTCGTTTTTGAGGTAAGTAACGTTTCCATTTGCGGTAAAACCAACTTCACCGAATCTTTTATTGTAACCTAACTCTACTTCTATCCCGCTGTTTTTCATATCAGCGATATTATCCCAGGGAAGTTCAGGAACACCTACATAACCGGGAATATTAACCGGGCGAAGGATACCTGAAGTCTTTTTATTGAAATAATTCATTGTAAGGTTGAGCCCGCTGAATAATTGTGCATCGAAGCCGATATCTGCTGATGCAGTTTCTTCCCAGCGCAGATCCGGGTTATCCAGTGTTCTTGGGGAATAGCCGGTAGTTACTGACCCTGCATTACCAATGGCGTAGTTGTAACCACCACCTACGGTAGCGAGATACCTGAAATCGGCAAGAGCATCATTACCCACTACACCATAACCACCGCGTATTTTCAACGATTTGACCACATCATTAACTGGCCAGAAATTCTCCCTGTTCACATTCCAGCCAACGGAGAAAGAAGGGAAAATACCGAACTTGTTGTTGAAGCCGAAACGGGTAGAACCGTCACGCCGAACGATACCGGTGAACAGGTATTTATCCTGGAAGCTATAGTTCACACGGGCAAATAATGAAGTGAGCTTGTGCTCTACCGCATCATAAGCGCTGGAAGTACGATTGGCCTGTGGAATATCGAAACCAAAAGAAGCATCCTCCCAGCTATTGATCGGCAAATTGTAGAGGGTAAGTCCTACGCCACCGCCGATATTTTCTACATAGCTTCCCTGTCCTAATAGCACAGTGAAATTATGATCGGCTATTTTTTTAGTATAGGTGATCGTATTTTCTACGTTCCAGTTAAAGACTTTGTTCTCGCCTTTGCCATAGTTGTTCTGGTTGGTGCCGATCGTCGCACTCAAATAAAATACAGGAGTGAACTGTAAATTACCCCAGTATGCTCTTTTGGCGCCAAGGGTAGAACGCACTTTAATGTCTTTAGTAATGGCAGCTTCGAGATAAGCATTGGCAACAATATCATCAGACCATGAATAGTCGCCAAGACTTGTCTGGACATAAGCAATCGGGTTGCTCATTTCCTGGCCAACGATGGAAGAGATGCCATAAGGATTACCATTAATATCCCTGAAGACAGGATTTACACTATAAGGCGCTCCATTTGCTACCAGCGGATCTGTTACCACAATCGGTGTGATGGGATCGAGGTTGAGTGCGGAACTCAAAGGACCACCAAATTCGCTGTTGGTATTTCCTATGCCCATAGTTTTTTGATGGGTATAACCAAGGGTTTGGCCAAAAGTGAAGATATTACCAATTTTATGTGTAGAGTTTAAGCGGAAATTCTTTTTGTTATAATTAGAAATTTCCGGGAGCACAATGCCTTCCTGGTTTTGGATACCGGCTGAAAGATAAAATGTGGATTTTTCATTACCACCGCTCAGGCTTACTTCATGCAAGTACCTGTTGGCGGAGTTATTGAAGATCGCTTTTTGCCAATCCGTACCCTTACCAAAAGAAGTAACATCAGGGAACAGTACATTTCCACCGCCGGCAACAGAACGCTCATTGAGCAGTACTGCGTATTGCGTTGCATTGAGTACATCCACCACTTTAGCGGGTGCCGATGTGCCGTAAAAGCCGTTGTAACTCACGCTTAACTTTCCGGATTTACCTTTTTTAGTAGTTACCAGGATTACACCTGTTGCAGCGCGTGTACCATATATAGCTGCAGAAGCGGCGTCTTTCAATACTTCAATGGATTCAATATCGGACTGGTTGAGGTAGCCGATACCGCCTGCATCCACCACAACACCATCAACAACCCAAAGCGGATTATTGCCACCACCGAAAGTGGTAATACCACGCACACGGATAGTAGAAGATGAGCCGGGCTGTCCTGAGTTTTGCAGGATAGTAACACCTGAAACACGGCCCTGTAAAGATTGCTCAATACGGCCGTTAGGGATTCTTTCGAGATCCCGGGCTCTTACGCTGGAGATAGAACCGGTAACAACGCTTTTGCGCTGGGTTCCGTAACCGACTACTACTACCTCGTCAAGGTTAGAAGCATCAGATTTTACAAGGGAGACAGAAATGGTAGTACCAACAATAGCTACTTCCTTTAACGTGTATCCTACAGAAGTAATTACCAGGGTTTGTGCAGATGCCGGTACCGATAGGGTGAATTCACCGTTCTCATTGGTAGTGGTACCTGTGGTTGAATTTTTGACCGTAACGGAGGCCCCTGCGAGTCCAACATTACTTTCATCAACTACCTTACCTGTTATTGTTTTGCTTTGCGCCCATGAAATGGCACATAGAAGGAGCAAAAAGGGGAGGAATACCCCTTTAGAGAGTTTTTTCATACGCAAGTTTTTTGTTTTGAAAAGCAATTAATAATTATAAGCAAACAAATGTAAATTGACTAACTATATTAACGGTTGTTAGCTATACATCAAAACTACAACAAACAATTTTAACAAACTGATTATCAATTTATCTAAAACACATCAACACTACATCATAAGAATATTTATATTTGTATAATGAGGTATATGATTTTATTTTACATGCTCATGACTTTTTATGCAGGCGCATGGGGGCAAAACACCATTGGACTACCCCAGATCATCAATTTTACCAATAATACATTTGAAGGAGGTACACAAACCTGGGATATAAGGCAGGATGCAACAGGCAGGATGTATTTTGCCAATAATGAAGGCCTGCTGACGTACGATGGCAGTTATTGGAAATTATACCCTCAGCCCAACAAGACTATCCTGCGTTCTATAGCATTGGACAAGGAAAGGATCTATGCCGGCGGCCAGGATGAGCTGGGATATTATGCGCCAGATAGCAAAGGAATTTTAAAATATACCTCTCTTAAAGATCTGATACCTAAACAATACAGCACGTTCACCGATGTATGGGAAACCGAAATTTTTAAAGAATCCGTTTTCTTCCGTACATGGGACCGCATATTTGAATACAAAAATGGTGCGATCCAAACTTATCCTGCTCAAACCGGGTGGCATATTATGAAGAAGACCGGCAATAAACTAATCGCCCAGGATAAGAAAAAGGGGTTCTTCCAGTTCGTAAATAATGTATGGGAACCAATGAGCAGCGGTGAATCCCCTGCTCCCCAATTTGAGGCTACAGGGATAGTAGCATTGAATAATGATAGCCTGTTGGTGAGTTCATTGGAACAGGGTTTATATATTTATCACAAAGGGATTTTACAAAAGATAGATGGTGATAAAAGTCTTATTAAAAATCATACGTATTGCTTCGAGCAAATCAATAGTACCGAATTTGTTGCCGGTACCACTTCTGAAGGTTGCCTGGTGATCAATGCTGCCGGCCAGGTAGTACAGAAGATCGCTCTCCCTGAAGGTCTGCAGAATAATAATGTGCTTTCTGTTTTCCTGGATAAGGATCATAATTTATGGGTAGGACTTGACTATGGGATCAGTTTTATCGCTTATAATTCTGCTATCAAGTATATCAAGCCGGGAAAACCAGATGAAGTGTCGGGGTATTCTGCACGGGTATATAATAATCAGTTGTATGTGGCTACTTCCAATGGTGTATATGTGGCTCCCTTATCTAATACCGCCAAGGACTTTAGTTTTTCCAAATCTGATTTTTTGCAGTTGAAGAACAGCGGCGGACAAGCGTGGCAATTGGATGAAGTGAACCACCAGCTATTGCTTGGCCATCATAACGGCAGCTTTTTGATCAGGCAAAATGAGGCGATTCAGCTCACACATGGTGCAGGAGCCTGGATATTTCTTCCTGCTTCTTCTGTTTCTCCGTCAAAAAATGTATTAGTAGGTATGTATGGCGGGCTTGTGATGCTGGAGTATTCGGATAATAAATTCATCAACCATGGAGAGGTCAAAGGTATGAATGAGTCGCTCCGTTTTATGGCTATGGATAATAGCAATATCATCTGGGCTTCTCATCCCTACAGGGGTGTATATAAAATAATGCTGGCGCCGGATGGCCGCTCGTTCACGTATGAACTGTTTACAGAAAAAGATGGCCTCCCCTCCACTTTCCGGAACAATGTATTCAGGGTAAAGAACAGGGTAGTCTTTGCTACTGAGAAAGGTATTTATGAGTTTGACGGGGTGAAAAAAAGATTTATTCCTTCTCCGCAATTATTCAGCATTTTCGGGAGTACAATGATCCAGTACCTGAATGAAGATGCAGATGGCAATATATGGTTTTGTGCAGGCAAAAAGATCGGTGTCGTAAGTTTTGCAGGTGCGAACAATATTCCCGCGCTGACATATTTTCCCGAACTGACCGGTAAAATACTATCAGGTTTTGAATATATATATCCTTATAACAAAGAAAATATTTTCATCGCATCAACTATTGGTATTATCCACCTTAACTATAAAAAATATATAACCGGGAATGTTAAACCGGGTATCCTGTTAGCACAGGTTAAGATGTCGGGCAAATCTGATAGCCTGATCTTTGGCGGGTATTTTCCTCAACGCAATGATTCATTGCGAAGCCCGGAAGGCAATACAGTGTTGCATTTCCCTAACAGTAATAACTCATTTCATTTCGAATTCAGTTCCCCGGTATTCGGTTTGCAAAGCAATATTAATTATAGTTACCAGTTAAAGGGATATGACCGCGGCTGGTCTGCTCCTACATCTAAGACGGGAAAAGAATATACCAATTTACCCGAAGGGCGGTACACATTCCTGATCAGGGCTTATGATAATCTTGGCAATGAATCGGAAACCGTCAGTTACAGTTTTGTGATCAATCCTGCCTGGTATAAAACAGTATGGGCTTATCTTTTTTATGCAATGTTGCTGCTGACCTTGTTCTATTATATATATAAATGGCAGAAAAGAAAATTCAGCCTTCAGCAGTTACGATTCGAAGAGGAACAGAAACGTTTAAAATATATTCACCAGTTAGAAGTAGAGAAAAATGAAAAAGAGATCATCCAGTTGCAGAATGAAAAACTTGTCAACGAAATGGTCTATAAGAATAAGGAGCTTGCCGGCGTAAGTATGCACCTTGTAGAAAGAAGCGATGCGCTCATCAAAGTAAAAGATGAACTGCAAAGGCTGCACAAAAAAACGGGCGGTAACCATGATGTTCAACGGGCGATACAACTGGTTAACGAGATCGAAAAGAATAATTCTAACTGGGAACAGTTTGCTGCTCATTTCGATGAGATCAATGACGACTTCATTAAAAACCTGAAAACAAAATTCCCGAACCTGACGAGTACCGATTTGAAAGTATGTACGTACCTGCAGTTGAAACTGGCGACGAAGGAAATCGCACAACTGATGAATATTTCGGCGAGGGGAGTGGAAATCAGCAGGTACCGTTTGAGGAAAAAATTGCAGGTACCGCAGGGCCAGACGCTGAATGATTTTCTGAATGAGATCCACATGGGGAGTGAAGGCACGTAGGTTTCCACGCATCTCCCAGCTACATCCTCAAACCTCCCCATTCCAGAGTCAAAAATTTCTATTGATTTACATAAGTGGATATCATTACTTTTTATTCGACGATGCAATAAAATTCTCCGCACTACAGGAAAATGTGAACAACCTGCGCTAAAAAGCTGTGATTTGTATAAATAGTATTGTAGCTTTACTATACCAATATTACTTTTAAAATCCACAGATCATGAAAAAACCACTGATTTTTATCTTCCTTGTATTGCTATTCTCATGCCGTAAAGGCGATCTCCCGTTAACTTCCGATTGCCAGGCCGTCACTTATTATATAGACAGCTACGATGCTAACTGGAAGTATGTAAAAACAGAAGTTTCTATTCACTGGTGTAATGTCTGCGGAGACGAATTAGCCAGGTTTAAAAGTTATGATGAACTAAGCGAGATATGCAATGAAAATAAATTCATGCGTCTTGTAATTGGTGAAGATACCTGTCAAAATAAATTTTGATCCAACAAGCGTTTCACCGGGGGCATTTGCTTTTCGCAATTCCTCTTTATACTTGTTCCCTATAATTTTGGAATTGAGCCGTGGTTCCCACAACATAGAAATGTGACAGATTCAAAACGTTCAATACATCCGGCTCATGATAAATTGTTGATGGAAATTAAACTGCACCTCACTCACCGGTTTAAAAAAATGTAAATAAACAAAGCTGGCTTTTGAATTAAGATATGAAATGGTTTACTCCCGTTAGGTGTTTCAATACGATTTTCTCCTCCCGGCTCAATTAATTCGCAAAGAAAATAATCCGGAAGTATCGGAAAACTACGTAAACCATTCCCGGCTCCGTGCCAAACTAGTATTCTATAGAGCTTACTGTTTTGTTTTCCGTGGTTTTTTCCGGATCTATTTCCGCTTTCAATAGAAAACAATACAAGTAACAGAGCCCTTAAACTATGTGAGCAAATTTAATTTTCTGATTATTTGGCTTTTAATTATATTTAAATTAGTTTTATCTATCTTCTCAAAATCCTTCCTACGCATTACACGTAACAACTTCCGGAGCATAAGCAGTTTTTAGATCACGAATTACGATTTTATTTGTTTGAAACCATTAAACAACTGATTATGATTTTCTTTACACTTCTCAAAGCCGGGTTCTGTTCTGCTTATTTTCAAACTTTAATTTCATACAAGTATAAAAATTACTGGTTGACCCCCGCGGTTGCCACCATATAAGAGCTTTCTGAATAGTTCTATCTGATCTTCTAGAAACCACCCTAAGACCCACTTTCCCGGAAACCACTCCATATATAGTATTAAAAGCCGGAAGAACCAGGTTCTTCATCCGATGACATTCCGTATGTCAATGTGCCCCTTTATGAAAGCGTAAAATGTCTATAAACAGAACATTACGCATGAACATCCGACATATCAACGGTTATAATTCCGTAAGCATGAATGCTGTTAGTCACCTGCTGAAAAGCGGTGTCAAGCTATTTTTTGCCATATTTATACTGGTTCTGTTGCATTCAAATGTTAATGCACAGCAATGCGGCGCTACACCTGCCACCCAAACTATATGTTCAGGAGGTGCTTTCAATATTACTTTTAGCGGAGGCGGCAACTACAACTGGACAAGAGATAATCAAATTGATGATGGTAAGTTAGGGGGTATAGAAAATGCAGGACCCGGGGGCACAACATCCGTAGGAGGAACACTGATAAACTTCACAACCGTTCCACAAACAACAACATTTACTATCTCAGGCAACGGATGTACGCCGGTACAAGCTTCTGTGACTGTACTTCCACCTCCTGCCGTTGCTCCGATAACCCCTGCAAATGTGTTCAATGTTTGCCAGGGTGGTACTGTTGATTTAAATAATGCTACTAGTAGTCCGGCCGGGGTTTGGAGCAGCAGTAATACGGGAGTAGCTACTATAAATAACATCAATGGGATAGTACTGGGTGTATCTACGGGCAGTACTACCATAACATATACTTATACTAATGGAAGTGGTTGCAGCAATTCAGTTATCAAAGTAATAGATGTGCAGCCGGCTCCCACTGTAACGGCTTCAGTAAATCAAACAACTATCTGTGCCGGTACTACAGTCAATTTATCATCTGTAAGTTCACTACAACAAACAACCACAGCATCCTTTAGTAATACAACACAAGGCGCTTTCCAGAATTCAGGCCCTCTTCGAAGATTGGAAAGATGTATCAATATACCCGCAGGCACTTTTCCTGCCGGTATAAATACTGTCGGTGACCTCATCGGTATCAGTGTAACGCTGAATGTCAATCATCAAAGAGACGAAGAACTGGAATTTTACCTGGTGGCGCCTGGCGGCACACTTACCAATGCTGCGAATGGAACATACGCCCAAACTATTGGAGCTGGTTCTATCGCCCTGGCTGCTGATGATGGCGGTACGCAAGCAAATTATATCAATACTACTTTTTCCAGTACCGCTCCTCCCGGGAATACAGTCGGGGCATCCGGTACACCTCCTTTTACAGGCACTTTCGCACCGGAAAATTCTTTCAGCACGCTTAATAGCCGAAATCTTACCGGAGATTGGTGTCTCATGATGGTTGATGATCAGGGTACAGGATATACAGCGGTATTCAACAGTTTTACTATCTCTTTTACTTACCAGACCTCAGCAGGAACAGTTACGTGGACATCCAGCCCTGTAGGCCCGGTGCCTCCTAATGGATTAAATGGTTCTGTTTCTCCAACGCAGACTACCACGTATACAATTACAGTAACGTCGCCTACTACAGGATGTTCGGCGCAGTCATCAGTTACGGTCAATGTAAATCCTTTGCCAACAATAACGGGTGATTTTAGTGTTTGTATCGGATCAACTTCTCAATTAATCGGTACACCCTCGGGTGGTACCTGGTCAGCTACAGGTGGTGTCAGCGTTAACAGTTTAGGGCTTGTCACGGCCAACAGTATGTCTGGAGCTACTGTGACTTATACAGTCAACGGTTGCCCAAAGACTGAAATAATAACGGTACTTGCACGGCCTTCCGTAGCAACACTTCCTGTTAATGGTTCAAGATGCGGAACAGGTACTGTAACCATATCTGCAACAAGTCCCGGTGGTACTACTATTGATTGGTATGATGCAGCCTCTGGCGGTACATTAATGGGAAGCGGTGCAAGTTTCACTACACCCAGCATATCAGCAACTACAATTTATTATGCTGAAGTAAGGAATACAACGACAGGATGTACTTCAGCAACAAGACTTGCTGTAACAGCAACAGTCAATCCAGGTCCGGCTGCAGCAACACTTCCTGTTAATGGATCAAGATGCGGAACAGGTATTGTAACCATATCTGCAACAAGTCCCGGTGGTACTATCATTGATTGGTATGATGCAGCATCCGGCGGTACATTGTTGGGAAGCGGTGCAAGTTTCACTACACCCAGCATATCAGCAACTACAACTTATTATGCTGAAGTAAGAAATACAACGACAGGTTGCTTATCTGCAACGAGAGTTGCTGTTACAGCAACAGTGAATGCAGCGCCTGCTGCAGCAACACTTCCTGTTAATGGTTCAAGATGCGGAACGGGTACTGTAACCATATCTGCAACAAGTCCCGGTGGTACTATCATTGATTGGTATACTGCATCATCTGGC
>JAATGJ010000006.1 GCA_015654695.1 Chitinophagales bacterium
CCTCCCCTTGCCAGTGGTCTTAAGAAAATGATGTTGTTGCCGATCTCTTTGTTGGGGACATGATAATTTTTTACCCGCGAAAATTTTTCTTCTAGTTCATTCAGCTCGTGGTAGTGTGTAGCAAATATTGTCTTGGGCTGGTGAGGAGATTGATGTAAATACTCTGCAATGCTCCAGGCAATGGAAATGCCATCATAAGTAGAAGTGCCGCGTCCTATTTCATCTAACAAAATCAAACTGCGTGGTGTAATGTTGTTAATGATACTCGCTGTTTCATTCATCTCCACCATAAAGGTGGATTCACCGCCGGTCAAATTATCTGAAGCCCCGACTCTTGTAAATATTTTATCGGTCAAAGAAATTTTCGCATCGCTGGCCGGTACAAAACTTCCGGTATGCGCCATTAAGGTGATGAGCGCCGTCTGGCGCAGTAAAGCGCTTTTACCACTCATATTAGGCCCGGTAAGGATGATGATCTGTTGTTCGGTCTTGTTCAGCTCAAGATCATTGCTGATAAACGCTTCACCAACCGGGAGGTTGCGTTCAATCACGGGGTGACGGCCTTCTTTGATGATCATTTCCTGTCCATCGTGCAGCAATGGTTTTTTATAGTGAAAATGTAAAGCGTTATTGGCAAAACAGATGATACAATCCTGTATAGCAAGGATATTGCCGTTGTGCTGGACCGGGGCAATGTAATCCGATAATTCATTCAGCAATGATTCATACACTTGCAGTTCGATCTGCAATATCTTTTCTTCAGCTCCCGTTATTTTTTCTTCATACTCTTTTAGCTCAGGTGTGATATAGCGTTCCGCATTGGCTAATGTTTGCTTACGCATCCAGGCTGCCGGTACTTTGTTTTTATGTGAGTTGGTTACCTCCAGGTAATAACCGAATACATTGTTGAAACCAATTTTTAAAGAAGATATGCCCGTGATCTCCGCTTCTTTCTGTTGCATTTGCACCAGGTATTCTTTTCCGCTATGAGAAATCTTTCTTAGTTGATCCAGTTCATCATTGACATCACTGTTGATCATTCCGCCTTTTGCCGCCAGTGCCGGTGGATTATCAACGATCTCTTTAAAAATTTTATCAGCGATATAGGGACAGGGGTTCAGCGCATCGCCCAGTCGTTTTAAATATTCGTTGGAAGAAGAAAGGCAGAGTTGTTTGATGATCTCCACCTGTTTCAATCCCTTTGCCAGGTGTAGTACTTCCCGTGGATTTATTTTCTTCACCGGTATCTTCGATACTAATCTTTCTATATCACCGCATTGTTTGACAGATTGCGAAATCTTATTCCGCAGATCAGTTTCTTTAATTAAAAATTCTACTAGCTCCAGCCGTTCATTGATCTTGTTTATTTCTTTCAGCGGGAAAATGATCCATCGTTTGAGCAATCTTGCTCCCATGGGTGACACCGTATTATCCAGTACACTCAGCAAAGTGTGGTTACCTTCTGAATTGCCAAATACCAGTTCCAGGTTTCGTATAGTGAAGCGGTCCATCCACAAAAAATCTTCTTTATCCATCCGTTGCAGTGAAGTAATATGCTGCAGGTTAGGATGCTCCGTATCTTTTAAATAATGAATGATGGCGCCGGCCGCTGTTAACCCGTTTGTCAGGTCTTCTACACCAAATCCTTTTAATGAATGGGTTTGAAAATGTTTCAGCAATGTATCGCTGGCATAATTAGCATCGAATATCCATTCATCCAATGCGTAAGTATAAATCTTACCACCAAAAAGTTCTTTAAAGCTTTTTTGTTTGTGCCGCTGAAAAACAACTTCGGCGGGTTTGAAGCTCTGCAATAATTTATCCGCATATTCCCTGTCGCCTTCAGCAATTACAAATTCCCCGGTGGAAATATCCAGGAAAGCCAGACCATACTGATCGTGCTGAGCGGAAGCCGAAGCATCCGCGAAATGTATCGCGGCTAAAAAATTATTGCTGTGATGTTCCAGCAATTTATCGTTCACAGTGGTTCCCGGCGTCACCATATCGGTCACGCCTCTTTTCACAATACCCTTTGCGTGTTTGGGATCTTCCAGTTGATCGCAGATAGCGACACGATGGCCGGCTCTTACCAATTTATGTAAATACGTATCTAATGCATGATGCGGGAAACCCGCCAGTTCTAATGAGGAAGCCGCTCCATTATTTCTTTTTGTTAACGTAATGCCAAGGATCTGCGAAGCAAGGACGGCATCCTGCCCGAATGTTTCATAAAAATCACCTACACGAAACAACAATATGGCATCCGGGTATTTTTTTTTGATAGCCCCATGTTGCTGCATTAAAGGAGTTTCCGCCGCGGTAGTCGCTTTTGCCATTACTTGTGCCGTTTTATCAGGAAGCGACAAAAATAAGGAAGTGTTTTATGTAACCCTTCTTTCTCCGGCATCTCTTAAAAAATAAAGAAGCCATGAAGAAAATTTTCCTGATGAGCGGGATTATACTATCCTGTACCCTTTCGAATGCGCAAATCCTGTCCCGTGAAAATGGAGACACTGCAAGAGCCGATGCGGAGATCACCAATGCTACGGTTTATTTTGGTTACGGAGCCGAGTTAACCCATACGGCAAAAATTCGCGGAAGCGCTACTACTAAAACCATTATGATCAACCAACTCAGCACTAATATTGATGTGAATAGTTTGCAGATAAGTTGCCCTGAAGATGTAACCCTGCTATCCCACCAGTACAATCTATTTTACCCAACAGTGCCCATTGTGATTAAAAGCAGGGAAGCGGAAAAGATGGAAGACAGTATTAAGCTGATCAATAAAGAAATTAACCGTATCCGTAATACTATTACGATAGAACAGGAAACCATGACAAAAACCGGCCTGCTGATAGAAACCACGGTTAGTACAGGCAGCAGTAATGGTAAGCCGGTAACGAGCGATGAATTATTAAAACTGGTAGAATATTACAATGCAAAGATTGAAAAATCCAGGACCAATATTTTCAACTATGGACAAAACATTGACCTGGCTAACGAAAAGATAGAAGACATCCGTAAAAGAATTAATGCATTGAGTAAGGTTACCAACATACAAAATCCGAAACCTTATGGTCAATTAATATTACAGGTTATTTGCAAAAATGCCGGGGAGATACCGGTTGCTTTATCTTATTACACCAACAATGCAGGCTGGACGCCGATGTATGATATCCGGGTGAATTCAAAAACCAATAAAGTAAAATTGGTTTATAAAGCATCTATTACACAGAATACAGGTATTGACTGGAAGAAAACCAAACTGACACTGAGCACCGGTACGCCAAACTTCGGAGTAGCGGCGCCCATTCTTTCTCCATGGTATTTGCAATTATATGTGCCGGAATTGTATAATGCGTTGCAAGGCAAAGTAGCCGGCATTAATGTAATGCGCAACAGTGTACAGTCTTTCGGAGAGAAAAAGCAACTGAATGAAGTGGTTATTACCTCAGAAGCAGAAGGATACAAAATGAAGGATATAACAGGCCGTGTCAGTACGATTGATCCAAGTACGCTACAACAATTCACTACGCTCAACCAGGGGCAGTTAAATACCAATTTTGAAATTGATCTGCCTTATGATATTGAAGGAAATGGTAAACTGCACAGTGTTACCATTAAGGACCAGGAGATAGATTGCATACTAAAAAATTATGCGATACCCAGAGTAGATAAGGAAGCATACCTGCTGGCAGAAGTAGCAGACTGGCAAAATCTTGATCTGCTGCCCGGCGATGCCAATATCATTATGGATAATACCTATATCGGTAAATCAGTGATTGATCCGAATACTACGGCTGATACACTGAATCTTTCTTTAGGAAAAGACAAGAGGCTGGCGGTAAAACGTTCTTTGGTAAAGGAACTGAGCAGCCTGAAAGCAAGCGGAGGCAGCAATAAACAAACTTTCACGTATGAAATAATAGTGAAGAATAATAAACTGACGGATGTGAACATGCTGCTGAAAGATCAGTACCCGTTAAGTACCATCAAAGAAGTAGAAGTGAAACTGGAAGATGGCGGTGAAGCGATGGTAAATGAGGAAGTAGGAGTGCTGACATGGAAGATCGCATTGAAACCGGGAGAAAGCAAAAAACTGCGATTTACGTATAGCGTGAAATATCCAAAAGATAAGAAGATCGTAAACCTGAAATAAATTGATTCGTTTTAAACCCGTGGAGGCTGTCAAAAGCAAGAATAAACACAGAGTAACAGAGATTTTTGAGTTTCACAGAGAAAATGGAATTTGAAAATAAATCCTCTGTGTTTCTCTGTCACTCAGTATGCCTGTGTTGTAAACATAGAAGACAGCCTCCCCTTTTCTTTTACAGAATTTCTTGCCGGAAAGAAGTAATTTAGTGATCAAGTTCGCTATATGAAAAAAATATTTCTTCCGCTACCCTTGTTGCTGATGGTCTTTATTTCCACCGCCCAGCCACTTACATCATCCAATCTTCCCATAATTATTATCAATACAAATGGCCAGGCTATTGTTGATGATCCCAAGATCACAGCCGATATGGGCATTATCTATAATGGTGCGGGTGTAAGAAATAATGTGACAGATCCTTTTAATCATTACAATGGCAAAATAGGTATTGAGATCCGTGGCCAGTCATCCCAGCAGTTCCCGATGAAACCTTATGGAATAGAGTTGCGGGATAATACGGGCAGTTCGCAGGAAAAAGTTCTTTTTGGGTTGCCCAAAGAAAGCGACTGGGTGTTGTATGCGCCATACACTGATAAAACGTTAATGCGAAATTTTCTCGCTTATACCATGTCAAGGGAAATGGGACACTGGGCCGCCAATTGCCGCTACGTGGAAGTGATCGTTAACGGCGACTATAAAGGCATTTATGTTTTTATGGAAAAAATAAAGCGGGGAAGCGGCCGGGTAAATATTGCGAAGATGGCAGCCACAGATATTAGCGGGGATGCGGTGACCGGCGGTTATATTTTCAGCCTCGATAAGCAACCCGACGGATGGTTTTCATCTTATGTAGCCCCCGGATCAACTAATGGAAACAAAAGACGTTTTTCTTATGTGTACCCGAAATTGGAGAACATAGTGCAGCAACAGAAAGATTATATCAAAAGCTATGTGGACAGTTTTGAAAATGCGCTGGCAGGCCCGCAGTTCCAGGATCCGGTATCAGGAGTAAGAAAGTTTGCAGACATACCTTCTTTTATTGATTATTTTATCGTGGATGAAGTAAGCAGGAACGTGGATGGCTATCGCCTCAGCTCTTATTTTTATAAGGACCGTAATAGTAAAAATTCCAAAATAGTGGCGGGCCCTGTATGGGATTATGACCTGGCATTTCGCAATGCCGATTATTGTGACGGCAGTAAGCTAACAGGATGGGCTTACGAATTTAATACTGTTTGCCCGGGTGACGGTGCAGGATTGGTTCCTTTCTGGTGGAATAGTTTTATGAAGGATACCGCCTTTAAAAGCGGTTTGCGTTGCCGCTGGAAGCAGTTGCGCAGTACTACGCTGAACGAAACGCATTTTAATACGTTGATAGATTCTGTTTTTAACCTGGTGAATGAAGCAAGGCAACGGCATTTTCAGCGCTGGCCTGTATTAGGACAATATGTATGGCCCAATGCGCAACCCATCCCCACGACGTATGAAGGCGAGATCAGTTCTTTAAAAGCATGGATAAGCGCAAGACTGCAATGGATAGATGCTAATATTCCCAATAGCGGTGCTTGTTACGATTATCATTATCCGGCAAACATCAAAGAGTCGGTTATTATTTCATTGTATCCCAATCCATTTCAGGGCAATTGCACTATCTCTGTTCAATCAAGAGTTCTCCAGGCGGTCAGCATAAATATATTTGATGTGGCAGGCAGGAAAGTATATGGCGGCCGTCATAATCTATCTGTTGGATTTAATACTGTAAGTATCCCATCGGGTCAATGGGGTGCCGGGGTCTATTTTTTCAGTTTTGAAACTCCCGCAGGCGAAAAATTTATTCGTAAAGGGGTAAAGCAATAATCAGTAGTGCCTCAGTTTAAAATAATACCAGTTGTACAGCAGTGTAAAGTGTGGAGTGTTCAATAAGGTAGTCAAAGTAAGTACCCTTCGCTCATCCTTCGCTCATCTTTCGCTTCAAGGATTGCTCAAAGGCATAGATGGTAAAGGGGAAATGTATGTGCAGGCACTGGCAAAGCACTAAAAGAAGAGGAGAAAGCCTTTCTCCTGTTGGTTTCAAATTGAGACAGTGCTCAATAATCATCTGCCTGCTACTTTTGCGCTAATTTCGATAACTCAAAACCTCCGCCATGAAAAAATTCATTAAACGGTTTTTCTTATTTCTATTTGCAATTATTGTTCTTTTTTGCGGGTATGCTCTTATTTCTGGCAAAACATATTTGTTCAAAGCTGTGTATTATAATTTCGCCGGCATTGATGACTACAAGATTTTTACCAATGATACTGTTGGAACAACAACTGCACAACCCTGGCCGGTTGCGGGCGATTTTAATACAGTCAGCAGCCCCGACACATTGAATGATCTGTTGAAGCGGTTGAAGACGGTTGCCGTAGTAGTCATAAAAAATGGTTCACTGTTGTATGAAAAATACTGGGATGGCTATAGTGACTCTTCTTTGTCCAATTCTTTTTCTATGGCGAAAAGCATAACGAGTTTGCTGATCGGCGCCGCTATCAAGGAAGGGAAAATAAGATCTGTTGATGAAGCAGTGAGTAATTATTTACCGGAGTTCAAAGAAGGATTGGCGGCTAAATTAAAAATAAAGGATCTGTTGACGATGACCAGTGGCAGCAATTGGGATGAAGCCTATGTTAATCCTTTTTCTGTGACAACGGAAGGTTACTATGGAAGCAATTTATATAAAACTGCAACAGGTGTAAAGATCAACAGGGAACCCGGCACTCATTATTATTATAAATCCGGTGATACTGAATTACTGGGACTGATTGTAGAAAAGGCAACCGGTAAATCATTAAGCCAGTATGCCAGTGAAAAGCTCTGGCAACCACTTGGCGCTGAACATCCGGCTTTGTGGAGTACGGATAAAAAAGATGGAGTAGAGAAAGCCTTCTGTTGTTTTAATTCCAATGCCCGTGACTTTGCGAGGATCGGGCAGTTGATGCTGGATAGTGGCCGCTGGAAAGGCAATGCGATTATTACCCCGGATTATTATACTCAGTCCATTGCTCCCTGCAATATCCCTGACAATTCAGGTGAGCCCGTTAATTATTATGGCTACCAGTGGTGGCTATGTCCTTCTTTTCCCGGTGTATTTTATGCAAGAGGGATTTTAGGCCAGTACATTATTATAATACCTTCCAAGAATATGGTGGTGGTACGTCTTGGTCATAAACGTTCCGGCAATAGGGTCAATGGTTTGCTGGAAGAAGTGAATGCGTTGATTAACTGGGGGATGAGTTTGTGAGGACAATTACGAGTTATGAGTTACAAGCTGCGAGTGATGTGCTTTATTTAAAGCAGTCGTGGTTTTTTGCGTGTTTGCCTCGCAACTCAAAGCCCGAATCTCACAACTCGCAGTCCATAGCTATCTTTGCGTCATGCGAAAATTGACGATGGAAGAGCTTGGCCGGAAATCGGTGGAAGAGTTTAAGCAATCTGATAAAACACCTGTTATTGTGGTGCTGGAAAATATCCGCAGCGCCTATAATGTGGGCAGCGTATTCCGCACCTCCGATGCTTTTTTAGTAGAAGCGATTTATATAATCGGCTATACATCGCAGCCTCCCCATAAAGAAATAAAGAAGACGGCCCTCGGTGCAGAAGATACAGTGCTTTGGAAGCATTTTACTGATTCCGCTGAAGCTATTGATGACCTGAGAGCAAATGGATATAACGTGTATGCAGTGGAACAGGCAGAAGAAAGCTTTAAATTAAATGCTATTGATTTTGACAAGAACGAAAAAATCGCGGTCATTTTTGGAAACGAAAAAGCAGGCG
>JAATGJ010000157.1 GCA_015654695.1 Chitinophagales bacterium
CATAGTTTGTATCTTTATTGCTGCAAATGTAATAACAAGGAACAAAGAACAAGGAACAAGAATCATGATAGACTTTTCTTTAGAAATACAATTCCAAACCACCCGCAGCGGAGGAAAAGGCGGGCAAAATGTGAATAAAGTGGAGACCGCTGTTATTGGATCATTGCCAATAGACAATTCTTTGTTGCTAACAGAGGAACAAAAAATACTTATCCATGAAAAATTGGCTAACCGGATAACCGGTGATGGTTTTCTGCAGGTAAAATCTCAAACCCATCGCACACAATTGTCCAACAAAGAAGAAGTAATAGAAAAGATCAACCAACTGGTAGCCGATGCGTTAAAAAAGAAGAAACCCCGTATAGCCACCAAAGTAAGTAAAGCAGCAAAGCAACGACGGATAGAGTCTAAAAAGAAAAAAGGAGAGATAAAAGCAGGCCGTAAGGGTTTCAGGCCGGGGGATTATTAAAGACCCTCTATCTTCCTAAAGAGAGTATTTAAGCGGCAGCCTATTTTATTTACCGCATATTTTTTATACATAAACGTTTATAATACCAGTATTCTTTACAGTTAAAATGGTTAAAGCCCTCCTGACTATACTCATAATAATTGGTTCCGTGATCCTGCTGGCTTACGGGCTGGGGTCTTGCCGAAAGGATAATCCCAACAATCTTAACATGATGGATCAGCAAATACCAGCAGGCTTTCCTGATCCCGCTTACAGGTTTGCGGACAATCTACTCAGCAAAGAAGGTTTTGAACTTGGCCGGAAATTATTTTATGATGGTGCATTATCCTTGGATGGAAATTTTCCCTGCGCCTCCTGCCACCAGCAGATAGCTGCATTCGGCACGTTTGAGCATGACCGCAGTCATGGCTATAACGGTTCGCATACCTTACGCAATGCCCCGGTACTTTTCAATCTTGCATGGCAAAAAAGTTTTCACTGGGATGGTGAATTCAAATCATTGTTTGATGAAGCAGCACAGCCTATCAATGGACATATTGAAATGGCAGAATCTTTTAATGGTGTGATCAATAAATTATCAAAGGATGCAGCTTACAGGAAGGAATTCAAAAATGTTTTCAGAAGCGAATTTATCAGGCCGGAATTTATTTTAAAAGCGCTGGCGCAATTCACAGGGAATATGGTATCTGCCAATTCAAAATATGACCGGTATAAAAAAGGACAGGTAAGTTATAGTGTACAGGAATTAAATGGCTATCAAATCTTCAAGGCCAATTGCGCTACCTGTCACCCTGAACCTATGTTCACAGATTACAGCTTTCGTAACATCGGTCTGCCGGTTGATAACTTTTTGAATGATTATGGAAGAATGCGGGTGACGAAGGACAAGTCAGATTCACTTAAATTCAAAGTGCCGACATTGCGCAACGTTTATATCTCCTCTAATTATATGCACGATGGCCGCTTTAATACACTGGCGCAATGTATCAATCATTACCGTACCGGTATTCAGCAAAGTGTAACGCTTGATCCGTTATTGACGGGCGGAATTGCATTGACCAACTCACAGGCCGCAGATCTCAGTCTTTTTTTACGAACGCTGACAGATTCTTCATTCCTGGTTGACCCCGGGTTCAAAAAACCATAACTATTTTCAGGAAGCTTTTCTTTTACCTTTGAACGCATCCAGTGCCAGTTTTTGCGCTTCTATTTCCTTTTGCTGGTTCTCCTGGTTTTTGGCATTATCTATCAGGTCTTCCTGCAGCTTCTTTATTTTCTTCTCCATACTAGTTTGGTCATCTTTCAGGTTGCTTAATTTTTTTTCAGCTTTGGTTACTGTCTCTTCCTGGTTTTTGATCTGTAGTTCCAGGCCGGCTTCTTCCATCAGCGGCAGCAGGTTATTCAAAAATGATTTGCCTTTTTCAACACCAGCAGCTTCAAAGGTGGACTTTGCATTTTCACCATCTTTTATCAGGACCAGGTAAACAACAGATTGGTCTTTGTCCTTTTTCCCTTTCGCCTCTACTTTGAAAGCATAATCCATACTGCTTTCGCTGATATCTGTAATAAAAGCAGATTTATACACACGAAAACCTTTATCCTTGTTGAACAAACCTCTTTCCTCTTTGCTTTTATAACCGAGCTGTTCCATTTTTTTTACCAGGGCATTTTCTACCGCTTCCGGCGGGTAAGGGTAGTCAATCATAAAAGCCTGCTGCTTTTTTTTACTGTATTCAATAGTGCCTTCATAGGCCTGTGAAAAAACAGTGGCTGAAAAAACAGGAATCATCAGCAAAAAAAGAAACGTTCTTTTCATATTAAATGAATTTTGCACAAAGATAGAGGAAAGGCAAAATCAGTTGCAAGGCTGTTAAAGAAAGTAATTAGCAGCAGCTCATTCGTTTTTTGAACAACCATACTTTACATTTGCTGACAAATATCCAATCCTTTTGAGTGGTATAAAAAAACTGGCCGGGCAAACTCTATGGTATGGCATACCCACCATTGCGAGCCGCTTTCTCGGCTACCTGATGAACCTGTCGCTGCCGCTTATTTTCGCACAGCCTTCTAAAACAGCTGACCTGACACAGGTCTATGCCATTATCCCTTTCCTGAATGTGTTATTTACTTACGGTTTAGAAACCGCTTACTTCAGGTTTTCCCGGGAGATTGACCAAAAAAAATTATACGACACGCTTTCCGTTTCACTCATCGGTTCCACTATCTTTCTTACCAGCTTAGTTTTCATTTTCAAAGACAATATTGCACATGCGGCCAATCTTGACAAACACGCAGAATATATCAACTGGATGGCCGGTATTATTTTCTTTGATGCTATAAGTACGCTGGCTTTTGCAAGGTTGCGGCAGGAAAACCGGCCCAAACGTTATGCTTTTGCCCGGATAGCCGGGATAGTGATGAATATCCTGGTGGTGATTTTATTTCTCGGGATCATTCCTAAATATGCGCAGAATAACCCGGATAGTTTTTGGGGGCAATTTTATAACGGAAAAGACCCCATCGGCTATTACCTTATTGGCAACCTTTGCGGCAGCATCTTTACATTCCTTATACTCTGGAAAGAATTCAAGCAGATACGTTTTCATTTTGACGGTGGTCTCTGGAAAAAGATCATGCACTATGCTTATCCGCTGGTAATAGTAGGTATGGGTGGTATGGTAAATGATATGCTGAGCCGGCTGATCTACCAGCATGTGGTGGATCTTCCGGAGCAGCAGGCCAAACATGAACTCGGTATTTTTGGAAATATCTATCGGTTGGCTGTTCTTATCACTATCATGATACAGGCTTTCCGTATGGCCGCCGAGCCATTCTTTTTTAATCAAAGCAAAGAAGAGAATGCACCAAAGACTTATGCAAGGATCATGAAATTTTTTGTGATCGCCTGTTGCTTTATGTTTCTTTTTATCAGCTTATACATAGATGTATTTGGATGGTTCTTTATGGCTATTCACAAACCGGCCTGGGTAGAAGGATTAAATATTGTTCCTTTACTGGCACTAGGCAATGTCTTTCTGGGTGTTTATTACAACCTGAGTATCTGGTACAAACTAACCAATAAGAATATGACAGGCGCTATGATCACTATTGCCGGCGCTGTTATCACGATTGTATTGAACATCCTGCTGATACCAAAGTTTCACTACCTCGGTGCAGCCATTGCCACTTTCTGTTGTTACCTGTTTATGATGATCATCAGCTATCTTATGGGACAGAAATATTATCCTGTACCCTATGCAAGAAAAAAACTGATCGCTTACCTGGTGCTGGTAGTATTAATGTATGGGGCACACCGCGGTTTGACTTATGTATGGGACAATCGCTGGTTCAATATTGGTTCGGCTACTTTGCTGTTATTGTTCTTTACTTTCTTTGTTTCGAAAATTGAAAGGAAGGAACTGGAGAGAATGCCTGTTATTGGAAAGTTTTTTAAACCGAAAATTTCTTAGCACAACTTCACGTACGGATTATTCATTTTCTCAAAACCTACCGTCGTTACCGGAAATCATTACTCCTACAATTGATGTAAGCTTTCTATTTCCGAGAAATGTTTATCAGTGGTATATAATGGCAGGTTATGCTGTATAGCCACCGCAGCGATCCATATATCATTTTCAGGTATGGGTTTGCCTTTCTTTTTAAGCGCTGCTTTTATTTTCCCATAAATATCAGAAGTAGTATTATCTATGTACGCAGTCTTGCAGTGCAGTAAAAAATCCTCTATTTGTTTGATATGCCTGGCAGGATCACCAGAGGCATAGGCCCCATAACTTAATTCGCCTACAACAACCGGTGTTACATATATTTCTTTAAACGTATCTAACCTTGCAGCTATTATTTTATCCTGTTTAAAAACATGGAGAATCACACTGGTGTCCAAAAGGCAGTTATTTCCAGTCATCAGGATTGATTTGTTCACATCCGTCTTCAATGATCTTTTCCAATTCCTCAGCCTCTTCTTTACTTATGCTATTGGTAAGTTCTGTAAAACTTTTGCGGGGCACGGCTTTTAATGCAGATTTGGAAAGAGCCATTTCCACTTCATTTAATACCGCATCATTATTCTCCCGAAGAAGGGCTTCTATTAAATATAATTTCCTGGCTTCGCCGTGCATGGTAAGATGTTTGACTCCTACAAATTTACTTTTTCTTTTTATTATTTAAGCAATTACCGGTAAAGCTTCCCGAACCGCCCGATCAATGTATCAGATCTGCTTAAAACTAAAAGTCCATTGCTTTTATCAATACAGCTTCACATACGGGTTATTCATTTTCTCAAAACCCACCGTCGTCACCGGCCCATGACCGGAATACACTTTGGTTTCATCCGGGAGGGTAAAGAACTGTGTTTGGATGCTATTTATTAAAGTTTTGAAATCCCCGCCCGGCAGGTCAGTCCTGCCGATGCTGCCATTAAACAAAACATCACCGCCGATCACAAAACCACCTGCTTCATAGTAAAATGCAACACTGCCCGGCGAATGACCCGGTGTGAAAAATATTTCCAGTTCATCATCACCCACCCTGATGCTTGTTCCTTCTTTTAACCAGGCCAATGGGCCATCGTAATTATCAAAAGGCAGTTGCCACATTTCCCCGGACTGCGGGGCGAAATCCAGTACCGGCTTCTCTTTCGCATGGATATGGAGTGTTAGTCCCCAGGTATCATGCACGAATTTATTGCCAAAAACATGGTCGAGATGGCAATGGGTATTGAGCAGCAAAACCGGCGCCAGGCCTGCTTTTTCAATATCCTTTTTTAATTTATCTTTTTCTTCCGGAAAATAACAACCGGGGTCTATAATGCAGCAGTCCCCTTTTTCGTTATGCAGGATATAAGTGTTCTCCTGCACCGGGCTAAATGTGAACGCCTTAACGCTTAACATGGATGGTTTTTTGTACTTTTAAATATAAATCACCGGGTGAACGGTACTGAGAAATGAAGATACATCCTCATTAACCGATTCATCGTAATTTGAATAGTATTTTGGGATGCCCCTGCGGATAAACCCATTTTTTATTCAATAATAACCACAACCGGCAACAGTAAGGATAACTGGAACGATTATTATAGAGCTTAGAAACAGCAATGATTTTATGAAGAAACTATCAACCCTGATCGCCTGCCTTTCCGTTCTTTGGTGTATGAATGCTGCCGCACAGGTAAGCACGGTGGAATTTGGAAAGAACCGGGTTCAATACCAGAAATTCAAATGGAAGTATTACCAGACAGAAAATTTTAATACCTATTTCAGCCAGGATGGCCTTGGACTGGGAAAATATGTGGCCCAGATTGCTGAAGACCAGTTGCCGGGCCTGGAGGAATTTGTTGAGTATGGATTACAACGCCGGACGAATATTGTGGTGTATAACAATTTTGATGAGATGCAGCAATCCAATATCGGTCTCGGTATAGAATGGCAGAATACAGGCGGTATCACCAAACTGGTGAATAACAAAATGCTGGTCTATTTTGATGGCAATCATGATAATCTTCGCCGCCAGATACGCCAGGGTATTGCCCGCGTACTGGTAGAAAATATTTTGTTTGGTGATGATCTTGGTGAGTTTGCCGCTAACCAGGCTTTGCTTGATCTTCCCAAATGGCTGACTGATGGCTATATCGAATATGCAGCGGAGAACTGGAGCCCGGCACTGGATGATGATCTCCGCGGGATCATGCTTGCCGGCAAATACAATAATTTTTACCAGTTCGCTTTTGATAAACCCAATCTTGCGGGGCATGCTTTCTGGAAATATATCGCTGATAAATATGGTAAAAGCAAAACGACTTATTTATTATACCTCTCCCGTGTGTACCGCAACCTCAACAGCGCTTCACAAAAAGTAGCGAAGAAAAAATTCAAAGAGGTATTGAAAGATTTTATGATCGAAGTGCCGCAGGGATATTATAAAGATCTCCGGGGCCGCCGTAATTCACCGAAGGGACAATTATCCATTAGTGAAGTGATCGGGAAAAAAGATTTTATCCGGTTCAACGCCAACCCCCAGCCGAAAAGTTTTACATATGCGCTGGTGGAATTTTTCCAGGGAAAATATTCCGTAGTACTGATGGAAAATTTTGTGAGCCGCAAAGTACTGCTCAAGTTTGGTACCCGGTCAAAAGGCGATGAAAAAAATCCCAACTACCCCATTCTTGCCTGGGACGGAAAAGGAACCAGACTGGCTGTTATATACAGCGAAGAAGGTAAACTAAAGCTGTTTGTATATGATGTGGTGAATCGTTTCAAGATCACGAAGCAGCAGCTTCCCATGTTTGACCAGATAGAGGATGCTAAGTACATGCTGGATGCCAATACGCTTTTATTAAGCGCTATTCGCAGCGGGCAAACGGATATTTACACCTATAAAATAGATAAACAAAGTTTTGACCAGGTGACCAATGATGTATATGATGACCTTGATCCTTCGTTCGTAGCATTTCCGAATAAGACAGGAATTATTTTTTCCAGTAACCGCCCGTCGGCCAATGCCGCCAGCACCGATGATTCATTGCCGGCTCCTCATTTCAATATTTTCCTGGTTGATAACTGGAACAAATCCGAGTTCAAACAAATATCCCAGCTCTCTTCATTAAGGTATGGTAACGCAAGGTTCCCTTCACAATACAATACCTCTCACTTCACTTTCGTCAGTGATGAGAACGGCGTTAACAACCGCTATGCAGGATTTTTCAGAACAGAAAGAGCGGGGCTGGATACATTGGTATTTATAGGTGATGAAATATTACGCAACCCGCCAATAAGTGAAGTGGACAGCGTATTGAAGGAATGGAATAAAACTGATATTGATTCAGTAGGTTTCGTCTCCGTTACCAATGATTCTTCTTACGTATTCCCGCTGACCAATTACCAGAGCAGTTTGCTGGAAACAAGAACGGCGGGGGATAATCAACAGGTAAGTGAAGTAGTAAAACTGGGCGATGTAAAATTGCTTTATCGTTTAAAGGTGGACGAGAATGTTCTCCGTCGACGGAATATTTCCGCAAGACCGACTGAATATATGAAACAGATGATAGATGCCGACAGGAGAACACTATTGAAAAACGCGGCGCAGGAAGAAGAAACTAACCAGGATACTACCAGTAAACAAACCGATTTTTTTCAGAATGAATTTCAAAATGAAAAACCTGATACGGCGAGTAAAACAGGTACAGTGATAGAATCAACGGAGATAGCGAAAACAACAGTATTACGAAAAGCAAAAGTATATGAGTACCGTCCGCCGAAATTCTTTGCGGATTATGTAGTGACAGGATTCAGCAATTCAGTATTACCTGTCAATAAGTTTCAACCTTATGGCGGCGGTTACGGACCTGTATATATGTCAAATGGCAATGACTTCAATGGCCTGATCCGGATGGGCACATCCGACCTTATGGAAGATGTGAAATTTTCAGGTGGTATCAGGATCGCTCCTAATCTTAAGGATAATGACGTGCTGTTTGAGTACACAAACCTTCGCAAAAGACTTGACTGGGGATTGTTATATTACCGCATGAGCAACAATGACGGTATTATTAAAAATAATAAACAGTACGACAAAGTATTTTCCAATTACTACCTGGCACGATTAAAATATCCTTTCAGCAGGACAAGAAGCCTGCGTGCTACTGTTGGCCCGCGCTTTGAAAGGGCAGTACAGGTTTCTGTCAACCCTTCTTCGTTAAAAGAACCAGATGAGAAGTCAATATATAGCCAGGTGAGTCTCGAATATGTATATGATAATACCCTTAACCCTGCAACCAATATATGGCATGGGCTCCGTTATAAAGTATTCGCAGATTGGTTCACACAGTTAAGTGGTGTAAACGTTACGGATGGAAAATTTGTTTTCAATGCAGGCTTTGATGCACGTCATTACCTGCCATTATACCGCAACCTGATATGGGCAGTAAGAGCCGCCGGGGATTTTTCATGGGGCAGCCAGAAAGTTATTTATTACTTAGGTGGTGTTGATAACTGGTTCACCCCAAAATTCAATGATGCCAATACACCTGACCCTGATGTTTCCTATACCTATCAATCACTGGCTGTGAACCTGCGCGGGTTTAATCAAAACGTAGCCAATGGCAGTAACGCTGTTGTACTCAACAGTGAGTTCAGGGTGCCTGTATTTTCCACCTTCTTTAATAAACCTATTAATAACGCATTCCTGCGCAACTTCCAGTTAACGCAGTTCTTTGATCTTGGTACTGCCTGGAATGGCCAGTTTGATAAAATAGAAAGACCATCGGTTATCTATGGCACACCACCAGTGACAGTGAGAATAAAGGCCGGTGGTATCGGGCCATTTGTAGGAGGATATGGATTTGGCGCCAGGAGTACTTTACTGGGTTATTTCCTTCGTGTAGATGCAGCCTGGGAAATGAATGGATTCTTCAGGGGAAAACCGATGTGGTATTTTGCAATGGGGCTTGATTTCTAATCGGGTTAAAAAATTTATTAGTAGTGCAGGCATGTAGCGAACTAATCGCTGCCTGTCTGCTCACATCAGCTTAGTGTATATAGCGAATTGAACCACGTTTTAATTCGTTCTTCATAATCGTTCGCCCGATATTTTAATTCAGGATTTAAATTGATTTCCCGTATAATGATATGTGCATCTTCCGATGAAGAAAAGGTAAATTGAAGAATGCCGCAACGGGATGTTGAGGTCATTCTGCTTTAATCTGCTGATCATTACCAGCATCTAGTAAAACACCGTATAGAGCGCTGCAAGTATGCCAATGATAATAAATGATCCTACTATAAATCCGGGTGAAGCGCGGAACATGCTTTTATCTATAAGCACCATCCTGGGTTTGTCTTTACTCTTTGGATCAGCAAGGCTCATTACTATCATCAGCAGCATAAGAAAAACAAAAACAATGGTCATCCTATCCATAAAAGGAAAATCCGGGAAAGCGCCATTTGTCCATCCCGGAAGAAATTTTAAAACAGTTGAAAGAGGTATGGTGATAATGGCTGAAGCAAGCGCTGCGGCAGATGTGGTTCTCTTCCAGAAAAATCCTAACAGGAAAATGGAAAGTACACCCGGTGAAATAAAACCTACATATTCCTGTATGAACTGGTAAGCCTGGTCAAGATTTCGTAAAGCAGGCGCTACACCGCATGCAAGCAGCATGGCAACTATCACAGTGATACGGCCTGTGCGCACCAATTGTTTTTCAGTTGCGTCTTTCTTAAAGAATTTTTTATAAATGTCAAGTGAAAAAATGGTTGAAATGCTGTTTGCCTTACCCGCCAGCGAAGCTACGATCGCGGCGGTGAGCGCTGCAAATGCAAGTCCTTTTAAACCGTTAGGCAAAAGGTTCATAAGTGTTGGGTAGGAATGATCGGGTTTCAACATTCCATTTACATCTGTCATCTCTGCCTGGTACATTCCGTTCTGGTACATGACATACATGGTAATGCCGGGGATGACAACAATAAGGGGGATCAGCAATTTTAAGAAGGCTGCGAAAAGAATACCTTTTCGTGCTGTATGCAGATCGGCCCCCAGGGCCCTTTGTGTGATATATTGATTACAACCCCAGTAATTAAGATTGTTGATCCACATACCTCCTACCAATACCGACAAACCCGGAAGATCTGTATAATGAGGATTTGATTTGTCGAAGATCATGTGAAAATGTGAAGGCGCCTTGTCTTTTATCACACTTAAGCCTTTTAAAATGTCTCCGCCAAACCCAAACTTTTCCGATACCAGTGTGAGTGCCAGGTAGCAGGTTACCAACCCGCCCATGATGAGCACCAGCACCTGTATCACATCGGTATAGCCAATTACCTTCATACCACCCAATGTTACTACGATTGAAAAAATGCCAAGGCCCACCATGCACCATTCGAAGCTGATCCCGGAAATGGAATTGATAGCAAGAGCGCCGAGATAAATGATAGAAGTTAAATTGACAAATACATATACCAGCAACCAGAATATCGCCATTAACGTAGCTACAATCTCGTTATACCGCTTCGCTAAAAACTGCGGCATGGTAAATATTTTATTCTTCAGGTAAATGGGAATGAAGAATACGGCAACAATGATGAGCGTAGCTGCTGCCATCCACTCATAACTGGAAATAGCAAGCCCTAAAGCAAAACCAGAGCCCGACATGCCAATGAAATGCTCAGCAGAAATATTTGATGCAATCAATGAAGCGCCTATGGCCCACCAGGTAAGAGAACCTTCGGCAAGAAAAAAGTCTTTTGAATCCATTTCCCCGGATCTCTTTTGGTGATACATCTTGCGATGATAAACCCGGTATCCATACCCGGCTACAATAATAAAATAAATGAAAAAGATTACATAATCCAGGGATTGTAAATGGTTCATGTGGCAATGTTAGTTGAATGGATTTTTAAAAATAGATCATTTAGTACTATTTCTGTTTAACCCGTAATAACAATAAAAAAAGGCTGTCTCATATTCTTAAAACAGCCTTTACTCCAAAAAAATATTCCTTAGTACCCGGGATTTTGTACTAAATAACCGGGTAAATTAGATGCCCCATCAATAGCTGTTTGCGGGATCGGGAAAATCCTTTTTTGTTTATCCGCATTATTTTTCTCTGTCCAGGTGCCTTCATATTTTCCAAAACGAATCATGTCCGTACGCCTGAGCATTTCCCAGTATAGTTCAAATCCGCGTTCACGGAACAGAATATCCAATGACATAGTCGTCAATGGAGCAGCAGGCGTAGTAGCTGTCCTGGCAGCTCTTATTATGTTTACATCAGCCAACGCTGCCGCTTCGCCGCCGCCTTTTCTCAGTTTTGCTTCGGCACGCATCAAATAAACATCAGCCAGGCGCAAAATGACAATATCATGCTCGCCAAAATTTCTTCCACTTACTGATCCGCGGCTGAATTCATACTTCTCCACCCTGTAGCCAGTATTATAATTACTACCCGCTACTGTAAAATCTATAAATTCTGTAAACTCAACAGGCAACGTTGGTCTTGACCGGGTTACATTGAACAACATACTTACTTTCATTTTTCCATCCGGGCATTTTTTAAATGAGCCGTCAGGATTTTTAGTCAACCCATATTGTTGCCCTCTTAGTATTCCACGATTAATATTAAAAGCGGCAGCATCAACACAGGAATCAGCCGGATTGGTATAGACAGATAAGTTTTGCTTATAAAAACGCGGATCTGCGGCGGCAGGATCTAATGGTGCATTAGCTGTTACCCAGGTTTGATAAAAATCAGGAGTAATGCCCGGGCCATCTGTTCCGTTAGCAGCGGTATAGGCTGGTAAAGGAAACTGATCACCGGATAAAGAAAAATAAGCCATCCGGTTATGACCATTCAGATCGGCACGCTGGTCAACGGCGAAGATCAATTCTTTATTCGTGTGATTATTATCATTAAAGATGGAAAAGTATTCAGGCGCTAATGCATACTGACCGGAGCTGATGATCTTATCACAATACTCGGTCACTTTATCCATATCTTCCGGCTTGTGAGTAAAGGTGGCGGCGTAGGGATCCCTGTAAACAGCAGCATTCAGATGAAGCCTTGCCAGCAGACCCCAAACAGCGGCCTTAGTTATCCGTCCCGGACCTGCGCTATTATCCAATACAGGTTCTATGGCCAGCAGTTCTGATTTAATATACTCGATAGCTTCTTCGCCCCTGGTAACTTTTGATATACCACTTGGGTCATCTTTTATAAATATTACACCGAAAAGGTCAAGGGTCATTAACGAATAATAAGCCCTCATTCCTCTTGCTTCAGCCAAAAAGATCTTCGCATTGGGATCCGTATTAGTAGCCAATGAGGCGATGGCTGTAACTGATCTGGACAACCCCAGCACAATATTATTCCAGGTATTTCTTACGTTAGGATCGCCGCTGGTGGTTTCATGTTTATGTAATGAAATATAGATACCGTTATCACCCCAGTCTGTTCCGCCACGATAAGGCAGGATCGCTTCATCGGTAGAAATTTCCTGCAAAGCAAAATAGAGGGTATGCTGATAAATAGTAGGAAGCACATTGTACACCGGGGCAATGGTTCCTTCCGCAAGTTGTTTATCGGTTAAGCCGGTTACCGAAGACTCATCTAATATTTTTTCGTCAAGTTTTGTGCAGCTATTTATCGTAGCAATACTTACAAAAAGGAAGAAGCAATTTAAAATTTTCTTTTTCATTTTCATCAATTTTTAGAATGATACATTTATACCAAAGATGACAGACTTTGCTTTGGGATAACTTAAATAATCAATACCATAAGAGCTGACGCTGCCTATGTTCCTGTCAATATTCACTTCCGGATCATAGCCATCATAATCAGTTATAACAAACAAATTCTGACCTGTAACGGATAAACGGATAGCAGAGGCCCATTTGCTTATTCCGAGTGCTTTGGTATTGAAATTATAACCCAATGAAAGATTATTGAGGCGCAGGTAACTTCCGTTTTTAAGATACCTGGTACTGATAGGAGCGGCATTGTTGTTGGATTCATTCAAATTCAGGCTTGCTTCACTGGTAGTATTAGTGCTCTTTGCCAGTTTAGCTTTATAAAAAAGAGAATTGGCGGTATTATCATAAATTTTATTCCCCGAAACGCCGTTGAAATTAATGGCCAGGTCAAACCCTTTAAAATCTACATTTCCATAAAAGCTATACAAACGATTGGGTAAAGCGGTACCGGATGCAACCCTGTCTTTGTCGTTGGATATCGTCCCGTTCTTATCCGCATCAAGGTAGGCGCTCAGGCCATCATTTCCTATGCCGGTATATTGCAGCAAATAAAATGTACCGATAGGCTCGCCATTAATATATCCGTTAAGTGTAGCAGAAGTCAGCCCTGATCCTTGCGCAGAACCGGATGGAATGATAGTGTACGGCGAATTTTTTATGTTGTTTTTAATAAACGTAACATTCCCTCCTATGCCAAAATTCAAATCATTATTGATCTTCTTGCGGTAGTTCAGTTCAATTTCTAATCCTTTATTGGTAATGGTCATGTCTTTTACATTGGTCCAGACCTCTGATGAAGGCTGAACAGGATCTGCTGGTGTAACCTGCAAAAGAATGTTAGTGGATTGTTTATTGAAATAATCAATAGTACCGGTAAGATCACCATTCAATAAACCAAACTCCACACCGATATCCGTTTGCTCAGATACTTCCCATTGTATATCAGGATTAGCCAATCTTACATAAGTATAGCTCACCGGGTAAGTACCGGAAGGATAAAGAGGGTAACTTCCCCCGGTTGACTGAAACAAAGCCTGGGTTATTTTGGATGGTATTTCCTGGTTGCCGGTCCTGCCCCAGCCTGCTCTTAATTTTAAATTGCTGAATATGGGAGAGTTTTTTAAAAAATCTTCTTCGGAAACCTTCCAGCCCAGCGAGAAAGAAGGGAAATAACCATATTTGTTGTTCTCACCGAATTTGGATGATCCATCCGCCCTGAAGTTGACAGTAGCCAGGTATTTGCTGTTGTATTGATAGGTTACTCTCCCAAAAAATGATTGCTGTTCATTGACCACGGCATAGCCGCCCGGGCGATTATTTACCAATGTAAGCTCTTGCCCAACACCAGGATTATAAATGGGCTCCACTCCTCCTACAGGAAATCTATTGATACTAAAGTTTCTTCCCTGTATATTAAATTTCTGGTAGGAATGACCTGCCAGTGCAGAAACATTGTGTTTGGATTTTACCCAGTTGTAGGTAAGGTAATTTTCGACCAGGGTATTCCTGTTATAATTCAGGTATGTATCCAATCGCCCATCGCGGGGAGGACTTGTACTTGCTAAGCCCTGGATATCCCGTACGCCATTCGAGTTATCAATACCAAAATTGAGCTTATAGACCAGTCCTTTTATTATTTTGAAGGATGGAGATATATTACCGATAAACCGGTTGATGGTACCAACATCCTTATCAAGGTCAAAATAGATCAATGGATTATTTAACACATTCTGGTATATCGCCGGTTTACCATTAGCATCGTAGGCCGGGTAAGTGGGGTTGTTACCGAGAGCTTCACCAATTATACTGGTAATAGGGGGTCTTTCATTTTTTGTATGGGCAATACTCAGGTTGGCTTCAACGATCAACCTGTCATCTAAGAATTTTTGTGTTGCATTAAAACGTCCCGTGTATCTGTCCAATGAATTGTTCTTTATAATGCCTTCTTGCCGCTGTGCGCCAAATGATGCGTAATAAACTAATTTATCAGTCCCGCCGCTAAGTGTTACATTATAATTTTGCGTAAGCGCTGTTCTTGTTACCAGGTCCTGCCAATCAGTGGAGCCGCCCTTGTCATCTAAAAGACCACCTACTCTTACCACCTCCCTGCGAAACTCATCGGCTGAAAAAACAGGTATCTTATTGGCCAGGTTAGAAACACCAAGGTTAGCTGATAATGTAAGTAAAGACGAGCCTGCTTTTCCTTTTTTAGTGGTGATGATAACCACACCATTCGCACCCCGTGCTCCATAGATGGCAGTAGCCGACGCATCTTTTAATACGTCAAAGGATTCAATATCCTCCGGGTTAATAAAGTTTAGCGGATCACCACCCCCGGTACTGGAATTATCAAGCGGCAAACCATCCACTACAAAAAGCGGTGTACTGCCGGATCTTACACCACCCGGTCCCCTGATCGTTATACCTAATGCTCCGCCCGGCTCACCCGTTGCAGAAGTAACATTTACCCCTGCTACTTTACCCTGTAAAAGTTGTTGAGGGCTATTGATGATACCCCTGTTAAAGTCTTCGCTTTTCAATGATTTTACGGAGCCTGTTATATCTTTTTTTCGTTGCGTGCCATAGCCCACCACCACCACCTGGTTTAATTCAGCGGAACTGGGTTGTAATGTTATTTCAAGATTATCACCTGTTCCTGCGGGAACATCCTGAGTTACATATCCAACATAACTGATGGTAAGAATGCTTTTATTGTCAGCTACTGCTATTGTAAAAACGCCATTAGCGTCTGAAACGGTGTTTTTGGATCCTCCTTTTATGGCTATAGTTGCTCCCGATAACGGAGCGCCATTGGCAGCATCCCTGACCTTTCCGCTGATTGTTTGCTGGGCAAAAGCATTTTGGGGCAGGAAAAAACAAATACCGGTTACCAGTACTACAGAAAATAATTTTAAACAGCGCTGAGAAAAATGGATTTTACTCATTAGAAGTAGTTTTGTTTTGGTTACAAAAAAATGTGGAAGAAAATCAACCTGTTCCTTGTTAAAGCTTACCACATTAAAAGCTCATTTTGGAAAATAAAAACTATACAAAAAGAACACTTAATTATTTTGGAAGCGCAAAGGTATTGGCCCCATGTTTCCCTATTATCAACAGTATGTTACTTTACTATTAACACGACTCAGGCATCTCACAATAACCAGGATTTCAATATTGTTTTTCAGTTATTAAAACTTTAATGACGCAGGGAGATATTTTGCCACAAGGTCTTCGTAATATGGCTTTAACTTATTCCAGTCGGGGGGCTCGGGGTTTTTTGAATACAGGTCGTACGGGTTAAACAATTTTACCCATTTCAGCATATTCCTGTCCTGGTCATCCAGCAGGTATTCATATTGCCCCTCACGGTGCCATGCATAAAATGAATGATAACGGAGCATATACAATCCGCCTTCGGGTATGTGATCTTTCAGCATTTGGTAAACATATTCATCATGGCCCCACGACATATTCACGTTGCGTAAACCACAACCTTTTTTATAAACGCCATATTGTGTTTGGTATTCAGTATTGGAAAAATCAGGATTGTGCTTAAAAAACTCAGGGTACACAATTTTATCTGACCACGCACAACCCACCGGGAAAGTATCGCCCACTACAGCCCATTGTGGTTCTCCAAATAAACAAAGTACTTTTCCCATATCATGCATCAGGCCTACGAGCACCATCCAGTCAGGATGACCATCGCGGCGTATGGCTTCGGATGTTTGCAGCAAATGCTGAAACTGGTCAAGATCCGTATCCGGATCTGAATCGTCTACTAACTGATTTAAGAACTGAAACGCTTCCCAGACAGGCATTTCCTTTTTATCAAACTTTAAAAAGTTGTTGCGTTTTTCCTGCACAAATCCATAGGTTTGATAAGTATGGTTTAACCGGTAAAACTCTTTTACTGTATCTCTCGCAGGTTCATCATAATTGCGGTATTCTTCTGTTTTTTTTGCAGTGGCAATGCTGTCCGGGTCAGGATAACGTTCCAAAACATCATCTTCCCATACATCAAGACTGGCTAAAGGATTTATTTCTTCCGGTGTGAAAGTTTTTTGTACTGAAGACATGGCAATTAGTAGTTAGTTATTGAAGAGATCAATCGCAGCCCTAAATTGAAGTTTTTTTGACATACTATTTACATAATGGCTTAGCTTTATTTACGAAACCGTTTTCGTAACCCGCAGCTTTTTACCTGCATTTAGCTGCGTAATATTGCTAAAGATGACAGGCTCTGAAGATTTAGTCCATGAAAAATATCAATATTAAAGAACTTGCCCGCGAACTGAAACTATCGGTTTCCACCGTCTCAAAAGCATTACACGACAGTCATGAAATAAGTGAAGAAACCAAGCAGCGTGTGCTGAAAGCAGCAGCCAGACTCAATTATGTTCCTAATCCTTATGCCAGCAGTTTACGCGGCAGGAAAAGTAAAAATATTGGTGTAGTAATACCTGAAGTAGCGGATAGTTTTTTTTCACTGGCGATCAATGGCATTGAATCAGTAGCTCATGAAAAAGGTTACCATGTATTGATTTGTTTGACACATGAAAGTTTTGAAAACGAAAAAACCATTTTAAAGGAATTCCAGGGAGGAAGAGTGGATGGCGTGCTGATGTCGGTTTCAGGAGAAACATCTCAAAGCGGCCACATTAATGATTTAATTTCAAAAGGGGTGCCCCTTATTTTATTTGACAGGGTTTGCGAAGACGTAGAAACAGCGAAAATTACTACTGATGATTTTGCAAGCGGTTACAGGGCCACGGAGCACCTGATACAACAAGGTTGCGACGAAATCGCTTTTCTCGATATTTCAAAGAGTTTATCCATCAGCCGCAAAAGACTGGAAGGATATTTACAGGCTATTGGGGATCATCAATTGAAAGCAGATAAAAAGAATATTATTCTTTGCACTAACGATACAAACAAAAATTACCCGTTAATAAAAAAAATGCTGCAACAGGAAAACAGGCCGAACGGCGTTGTATCATCAGTTGAAAAACTAACTATGCCTGTTTACAAGGCTTGTGCAGCGTTAAAATTGAAAATACCCGGTGATGTAAAAGTTGTTTGTTTCTCCAATCTTGAAACGGCCCCTATTCTGAACCCATCGCTCACTACCATAACACAGCCTGCTTTTGAAATGGGAAAAATAGCTGCTACACTTTTATTCAAAGTGCTGGGTAAATCTAATTTTGATTTAGCAAAAGAAAGCCTGGTGATTTCGTCTGCGCTTGAAGTAAGGGATTCAACGGGTTAATCTTGCAGAATTGAAAAATCATTACCGTTGCAACTTTTTTATAAACTGTAACTTTTTTTATACTCTTATAATAATACTATGTTTACTTACCGTTAATACGCCTGTGTTACTTTGGCGGCATTAAGTCTGCCTATGGTTCCGGGTACAAATAATAAACATCATTTTTTAAACCGTTATGGACTGAACCCTGTTCAACACCAGTAATAAAAATGTTCTTCATGAAACATTGTTGGAATTATAAACAGACCATGCTTGTACCCGTATTATTTTTATTCTTCATTCAATCGTCTGCACAGGCGCCTGTTATTGATGATGGAGGTTATCGTGGCGGTTCAATAAAAGGAATAAAAAGCCTTGACCAATCGTTGAATTTTGTTGTGATAGGAGATTGGGGGCGCAACGGCGAAAACTATCAGAAAGAGGTGGCAACTGCCATGGGCCAGGCTGCCCGTGATATCGGGGCGCAATTTGTGATTGCAACGGGAGATAATTTTTATCCTTACGGTGTAAAAAGTACTGCCGATTATCATTGGATAGCGTCATTTGAAACCATTTACAGGGCCCAGTCATTACATGTGAAATGGTTTCCCGTTCTCGGCAATCATGATTATATATCCAATCCTGATGCGGAGGTCGAATATTCGCAGATCAGCAGCCGCTGGGATATGCCTTCACGTTATTATTCTAAAAAATACTTTATAAACGGAGATACAACACAGGGTGTTCTTTTAGCTTTCATAGATACCGATCCGTTTGAGAAAAAAATGCAGGGAAGAAAAACAGATAGTGTTAAATATACAGTCAGCTCGACAGAAGACCAGCAGAAATGGCTGGAGCAGGTGTTAAATGATAACACTGTAAAATGGAAGATTGTTGTGGGGCATCATCCTGTTTATACCGGTGGCTGGCGATCCGGCACCCAGGAAACAAAAAAAATGCGTGCTTTTTTGGAACCTATGTTTCAAAAGTATGGGGTCAACTTTTATATCGCCGGGCATGAACACCATTTAGAGTACACCAAACCGGAAGGAATTACACATTACATTATATCAGGTTCCGGCTCCGAAGCACGCAAGACTGCTATGCATCCCGAAGGCGGAAAGTTCGCAGCCTCTGAGCAGGGCTTTGTGACTTTCTCCTTTTCCGGCAACCAGGCCATGCTTCAATTCATCAACTATACCGGAAAGATCATTTACAATACTATAATAGATAAAAACAGTAAATGAAGAGTTAGGTACCAATGAGTTTATAAGATTTCTTACTTTTTAAAAAAAGGCAGCAGTGTTTGTTGCTGAAATATAGTTTTAACCTCATTGCACAGTTTATCTTTTGATGAACAGGTAGCATTGACCAATACATAAGGACCCGATCCCTTCACCAGGTTCCAGCGCCATTCAAACTGATGGGTAGTATGACTTATTCCATTGTCATACCACCAGGCTGAGTACAACTTATCATTCCCGTTCACCAGTGTTGCCGTAAAAACCTCTTTATCTCCTATACTTTCGTTTTGTATTTTTTCGAATTGATAGCCGCTGCCTGTCCAGCATATCATGGGATTATGATCTGTATCATAAAATCCGCGTATATACTTTACATATATCAGGGCGTTTGGCTTTTCAAGCTTTACTATTCCGGGAACAGGTGATGTTATGGAATATCCTGCCATCTCCTGCTGCGAAGGGATATTGAATTTATTGAAAGTATCTGTTGTAAAAACCTTCCACACCAGCAGTGAAACAGAGACAAGTACCAGCAGGTGAAACAGTAGCGGCTTATATGAAATGGTAACAGGAATTGCTGATTCATTTATTTTTTCCTTCACAGGCGACCTTCTGACTATAAAAGAGGCAAGCAGTACAGCCGGTAAAAAAACATAGATCAGCAGGCAACCAATGCCTGCGACATCGTGAGACACTGATTCCGGTGGTATGTTAAAAAGAACAAGTAGCAGGATACGGAAAAGATTAGCGATGATATTGAACAGGAGAATAACAAAAAGATAAAGAATTATCCGCCAATTTCCGGCCTTACGGTTGAATTTTGTTTGATAAAAAGCGATCAGAATTACTCCCAGCAAAAGAGATGTTGTTATCATGTTCAGTCCCATACAGGCCGGGTCAACGGAAAACTCATTGCCGTGGTGTATGATCACGTTCCCCTGCACTTCCGCTGTATAGCCCAGAAGCTGAAAGATATACCCGGCAAGTTGGGTAAGCTGCATACGAATGGGAAAACTGAATGTATTTGCGAGGTAGTGAAACACCGGGGAAGCGAGCATGACAATCGCAGGCATTAGCATTCCTGTCCTGCCATAAAAACTTTCTTTGACAAAAATTAAAGCAAAACAGACCGTATAGAAAAATAAGGTTTTGACAGGCATAAAGAAGCAAAGCAACCCGGCAATAAAAGTTATCCATGCATACCGGTAACTTGCCGGGCGGCCGGCATAAGTCTGCAACACAAATGGCAATGCGATCATACCAAGCAAAAAACCGGGAGATGAAACGGGCAGGTAATTATGCAGACCAATGACAGCGATAATGATATAGCTTGTTGCTATTAAAGCCGCTGGTTGCAGTACCTTGTTTTTTTTCAATAATATGTTCAGTGATCCCGTCATGCTAACTAAACCGGATTTTTTTACCGTTCATAACATAAGCCAATACCAGTAATGCAATAATAATAAGCACCCATTCATGCGGCTCGGGTACAGCGCCTTTCGATTTCAGCGCAGCGTTTTTTAAACTGATATCAGCATCTTTGATATTAAACCGTTCATAGTCCTCTTGTGTTTCAAGCACCACCAAACTGGAAACAGGGCTTACGACATAAGCTTTACGGGCATCTTCCACCAGGCTGTCATTGAGCGGCCTGTCAATAAGCAATCCACTTCCAAGCTTTTGCATGATATGGTTGTAAGTGAATAACCGCATCAAATGATCCGGCCCGGAAGAATTTCCTGCGCCACCCGTTCTTTGAATGACCATGTCTGATTGATGAATAATTACCTGGTCATTATTCTCCAGGTCATCCGGGAAATTTCCTTTCACCAGCATATCAGTAAATGACTGTACATCTCCTTTATCATACTGAAAAACCCGGAACTCTTTCAATGACCGGAGGTAGGGAGATAATTCCTTTCCCATATCAAACAGTTTTACTTTTTGATCTTTATTGAGAAAAGCTTTGGTTCTTTTCATAAAATCCGTTTCCGCCAGGTCGTCTATATTGGGAGAAACAGCAGAACTTTTGGTAACCAGCAATGAATGAACGGGATCAGTAATTTCAAATAAAGGGAAAAGACTGAATTGTTTTACATGAAGCTTTCCCCATAATTCATCTTTGTTTCCTGGCTGTAGTTTTATTATCTCTGAGTCAAACACAAAAACATTTTTACCATTTGTGAGATCAGTAATCTTATTGAACTCATCCTTTGTCCATGATTTGTTGATATCAAGATATACAGCATCCATCTGAACAGGTGATAATTTCTTATGATAAGGAGCCAGAGAATAGGTAGTATTATCAAAACTAAAAGAGCAATCAGCCAAACCAGGATCTTTGATCTGCATGCTCCATATTGGTTCATACTTTCCTTTTCGTTTATAAGATTGTCCGCTCATTGAAACAAAAGAAGCAGGTAATTGATAATTGCTGACAGGTTGTTCAAAATCAAAAAGGATATTTTCATGGGCATTTTCAAAAGAAGGGCCTTTGAAATAAACGTTCTCGTATTGGAGTTTGCCATGTATTCTTTCTAAAGGAGCGGTGATACCAATCTTAAACATCCTGCTTTCTCCTGCAAAAACAGGAAACACTCTTACTGAAACGGTGTTTCCCTCCTGCCACTGTACTACTGAAGGGTCACGGTTTTCAACGCCCACAATTCTTTTATAGGCAGAATCAGCTTTTGCTTTTGTCGTCATAATTCCCTTTTCTTCTTTTCCATTTATCCACAGCGATAAAGAAGTAACAACGCCACCTTCCGGCAAATAGAAAGTATAGATGGCCTCCTCCTGTCTTGTCCACGCTGTTTTTTCATTGCCATTCGTAACGGTGATCGTCTTTTCGGTATAAGCCATATTACAGGCAGGCCATAGCTTTACCTCTGTATTCACCTGTTCCGTATAAAGGTGATCTCCTATCCAGAGACGTTCCTGGCCTTCATGCCGAAGGCCCTGCATAGATTCAAGTATTTTGATCCTGCTATCGGTTTCAACTTTTGGTGTTCCTGATAATAATGCCGCCGTCATAACCAATGGATCATGTTTTCTTTCTTCTCCAAAATTTTTAACCGGCACCCGCCATAAAAAATCACCCGTCGCTGCTTCAGGTACGCTAAAGATCAATTCAGTTTTCATCATCTTATTTACAAAAAAACCGGGCGCTACTTTCTGCGTCACATTTACCCACGCAGGAAGACCTGTCTTATTATTACTCTCCAGCCACGCATGGTCAATTTGTTTTTTTGAAGAATTCCATAAGCCGATATAACAAGCGACGAAAGCGATGACCGATACAAGTCCTGCTGAAAAACTTACCCAATACTTTTTATCTGTCGCTGAAACCTTCTTCATTAAAACCAATGTATAGACCATGAAGAGCAGGGGAACAAAAACATGCAATGAAACACCGATAAGGAAAAAGCCAATGAGTCCAACGGGATACAATGGCAGTAAGTACAGGGACAAATAAAGGAAGGTGACAAAACTTACTCCCGCTGTAAAGGACATCAGGTGTGTTGCCCATTTTGGTAAAACCTCTTTATAAGCAAACGATATATAGTTTACACAAATAAGTACTAGCAGGCCGGCAAACCAGTTAGCAGAATCTTCAAAAACAGTCATTTCCCTGTTCAATGACCAGGCGCTGATAAAGAATAAATTCATGAACAAAAAGGTATTATGGATCTTATCTTCTTTTTGAATACTTTTCCTGTTAAAAAACAGGACAAAAAAATAAACCAGCGTCAGGAGGAAATTGGCGGTAAACAGGCCAAAAGCATTTTCTTCCTTTATATTGATAAAAAAGGGCAGGCAGAAAAAGAATAGCGAAACGGCTATACAAATAAGCCCGGCCAGGTACTCTTTGTTTTGAAGTTTTTGTTTAAGCAGGTGCATAAAAATTGTTTATTGATAAGTATGTATTGTTTCGATGAAACTGGTTGCCCGTAACTGATTTTTCCCTATCCTGTTTTTCACAACTTGTTTTTAAATGCTCTACCATTGAATTTTTTTGGAAAAGTGCATGATAACAGCGAGTGTCAGGAATAAACCAATACTGCCCAGAAGCAATGAGTAATCCTGTAACTGGAGTATGGTGAATACATATGAATACATCAGCACCAGTATCACAGAAAGAACAGAAGTAAGCCTGGAGGATTGCAAAAGCCCTTTTACAAACCAGCCTATCAATCCCACTGTTGCTATGGATGCAATGATATAAGCGATATTAAAACCGGTATATTCTGAAAAGGATAAGAGTAAGGTGTAGAAAAGTATCAGCGCCAATCCTATCAGTGCATATTGAAAAGGATGCACCGATTTTTTATTGACGGTTTCAATAATGAAAAAAGCGGCAAAGGTCAGTAAGATACAAAGGATGGCATACTTGACGGAACGCATGGTTTTCTGGTAACCATTTACGGGGACAAAAAGATCAGCGCCAAAAGCTTCGCTTGTGATACTGTTCATCGTATCTCCGCCATACTTTGGAATATAATCTGCAGTTGTGTATGCATTATCCTTCCATTGCTGGGGATATTTCCGGGTATGAGAAAGGCTTTTCCACCTGGCCGTAAACCCTGTCTTCTTTATATCAGATGTGATGGGTAACTGGCTACCCGTAAAACTAGGATCAGGCCAGCCAGATTTTAACTCGACCGCAGTTTCTTTACCTACCGGGGTAAAAAGTAATTGTTCAGAACCATTCAGGCTGAGATCAGCTGAAAACGAAATATCTTTTTTTATATCTGCTTCTGTTAATGACAACGGAGCTGTAAACGATTCACGTAAGGATGCATTGCCTGAAGCGGTGGGATTTAACCCCAGTAAGGAATCATTCCATTTCAGCTGAATTTCATTTTTTAGACCTTTGCTATCAGAAACTCCCATAGAAACATACGCTTCATTCCACAACATATCCGTATCTGACAACTTCATTTTATCCAATGGAAGCCGGGAAAATTTACCAGTCATTGTAGTATTGGATGAAAACAACATCACCTGGTAAATACCCCGGTATCTTTTTTCCGGGACAACGGTGGATTTAATGTCGAGTTTATCAGGAAGGAAATAAGCCTGGTGACGGATCGTCATTAACTTTCCATCGCTACTGGCTGTGTTTTCGTTGTAAGGAATAACCAATACAGGCCCGGTAAGGGTTTGCCTGCCTGCCCATTTACTGCTTACTTCAGCTACCGCTTCTTTTTGCCTTTCTTCCCGTTCTTTAATAATATCCTGGACAAAATAAGCCGGTATGAGCAATAATAATACGAGGGCGCCTATCATAAGCCCCTTGATGAGCAGTTTACTTTTTTGCCAGATACTTGTCACAATTGTTTCCATTTTTGTTGATTTTGAGTGAATGATTTATTTGCTGACCTGGTTAAAATTTTCAGATAGCTTTTTAACAGTGATATATAATAATGTCATAAACACAGCGTAGCAGGATATCATGCCCCATTCCATTTTATTGGCAAAAGGGTATAGCAACATATCCAGCATTTCGCTGAACAGGGAAAATGGCTGGGTGATCACATCCCAGCTATTGTAGCGAAGGAAACGTCCGATATAGATACCAAACGCATTCAGCCACATAACAGCAAATACCATAAACAGGGAGGAACTTCTGCCGCTGACGGTTTGCAAAACCACTTCTATCTTTCGTAATGAAACGATACCAAATAACAGACCATTCCAGGCAAAAGACAACAACAACAAAAGATCGAACCATTTGGGCGCTGAACGGATATACCTGAGATGAAAAAGATCGGTTAGTATGTAAAAAGAATTAGGGATAAATAAAAGCCATACAACTAAAGTCAATGCAAGCATCCATTTATTCTCCATTACACGGATATTGCGCGACAACCAGTAACTAACTGCATAAGGAACAAAAGCAAGAAACAAATTCCATAGCAGGAAAACATAGGTCAAATCACCTGTGGCCACTACCCTGGCACACAGCAGCAGGTAGCTAAAACTACAGGAGGCAATGAACCACTGGTGCAGTGTAAATGAAAGGGGAATCTTTTCTCTATGCGCTGATTGCTGTATCATTTAAAAAAGTTTAGGAATAAAAATGATCGCCCCGGTGATAAAGGCGATTAATGCCGATATGAATACTGCCGCCGCAGCGAGATCCTTAATCAATTTAACTTCGGGTTTGTGTTCCGGTGAAATAAAATCCATGATCCTCTCAATGGAGGTATTGAAAATCTCGGCTGACCATACAAAGCCAGTAACAATAACCAGTAAAATGATCTCAGTACCGGATAACCTTAACCAACATGCTGCGATAACCACTGCGATGGTTGCTGCCAGGTGAATTCGGGCATTGTGTTCCTGCCGGAAAAATTCTTTGATCCCGTTAAATGCAAATCGTAAACTACCGGCCCTTGCACGAAAGGAAAATTCTTTTGCTTTCATTTTACTCAGTTATTTTAACGGGGTTATTCTCATCATTACTTACTTCATGCTGATAACTTAAATTCATGAATTGCTTCCAGCGGATACCAATAGCTATCCATGTTGCAGCTATTGCAGGAAGTGAAAACAGTAAACCACGGATTTCGATTCGTTCGTTGATGATAAGACGAATTACCAGCACCTCAAGAACAATCAATAAAGCTGTGACTAATAGCCAGGTTATAACTTTCTCCAGCATTGTATCGCATGCTGAAACGATTATTTGTAACAGCCACCAGCTTAAGAAAAGGGAAGGAAGAGAACAAAATATAGAAAAGATAAAACCTAGCACCAATACGCTAAAAGATTCTGTACTGAAAATATGAGTGTCATGTTTGTGGGTAGCAATCATCCCGGCAAGTAACATTAACGGATGCAGCAGATTGGCCAGGAACCATGTATTAAAAGCGTGTAGGAACATTGTATTTTACTTATAGTTAAACAATACTTCCTCTGTATTTTCTAATTCCTCATTTGTGGAAATGATGGATTCTAATTGCCGGATCTTTCCCAGGCAAATACCCAGGGGTATAATGCCTATGATTCCAAATGAACAATCAATAAACCGCCACCAAAGAGGTATGCCCCGGATGTGACCGGCAATGAGTGCGAATGGAATGATGAGCAAACAGGCGATCATCGCAAACTCTATCACCCATTTATTGCGCACAGGGTTTCTTAACGGTCCAATAAAAAGAACAGCCAGTACGAAATGAGCGAAGGCCAGCCAGTCATATCCATACGCGATAAAAGGATAATCTTTATTGGTATTGGCTACACCCCTGTACACCTTATCTATCCATGCTCCTAACATCGTATCCGGTGAAAAACAACGGGAAAGAAATGCCAGTTCTGTTTCTGCCGGCATAGCTGTCAACCCGCTTACAAAAAGACTGATCATAAAAAAGATGATCCAGCGCCTGGTGATGATAATTTGTCTTTTCATATTAGAAAGTGCTTTGTATTTCAAAGTGTAAGTACAAAAAAAATTATTTTACCCCTTTGATCATATTTTCCAACGCGGTAATATGATCCGTAAACGCCTTTTCTCCATTTCTTGTCACTGAATACGTGGTATTTGTTTTTCTTCCTATAAACCCCTTGTGTACTTTAATGTACCCGTTCTCTTCCAGGCTCACCAGGTGAGTAGCCAGGTTGCCATCCGTTACTTCCAGCATTTGTTTCAGGTCGTTGAAGCTGATCTCATCATTCACCACCAGGATGCTCATGACACCCAGGCGGATCCTGTTATCAAATACTTTATTTAAACCTGTTATCGGATTTTTCAACGTTAAACTTTTAAACCATTAAACAACTTAATCCCTTTCGTATTTCCACCACATTACCACGCCATAAATAATATGCAGCACACCAAATCCCAGGGCCCAGAAGTATAAACCATAACCAATGAACTGCATATTGATAAGACCAATTATTATTTCACAGTAACCAAGATACCGGATGTCTGTAAATGTATATTTACTTGCATTGACCAAAGCCAGGCCATAAAAAATAAGACATGCCGGCGCTATGAACCGCCAATCGCTGTATTGCAGCATACCCAGGATAAACAAACCGCCTGTCACCAGGGGAATGGCCATATTCCATAATAAACGACGGGAGGTATGATCCCAGAGCGACCGGCCCTGGCTGTTTGATTTCCGCCAGGTAAAATAAAATGCGGAAATAAATGCAGCAGCAAAGACAGCCGCAGCCAGTCCGAACAATTGTATTTTTAGTTTTACAAAGTCATTGCTGTCAAAGAACCTCCTGTCATTATACTCAGCGTAGTAATTTTTAAAAATAACATACCGGGCTATCCCCGCCCCGGCAAGTGCAAATAGCCCCGCGGCTATGCCGCTGAGGCCGCTGAGTGAAATAAAACGGCTGGACCGTTCCATCAGCCGGCGGATGTCTTTTACCTCCTGGAGAGTATCTTGTGGTTGGTTTTGTTCGGTCATAAAAAGCACTTTGTATAACAAAGTAAATACACCTGTATCGCATTTCCAAATTAATTTTACCACCCGGCTTTACCACTCTCAAATTGCTGACAGAAAAATGGTCCGCTGTAAGTAAATTTGCACCGCATGGTCCTTTTGAAAATCATCCCCAGGGTTCTGTTTTTTTTCCTTTTTGTTTTTCCTGTTCTCCGGGCAAGTTCGCAGTACAAAGTAATCAATGGGATTGTAAAAGATTCCCACAGCGAGGAAGGGATAGCTTTTGCTTCTGTAAAATTCAGGAATACTTCTACCGGCAAACTCACAGACTCATCCGGTGCATTTTACTTCGCCATGAAAGAATGGCCTTCCGATACTTTAGAGTTTACCTGCGTAGGATACCAGCCATTCATATTTGTCATTGACCAAAGCAACGATTCGCTTCCGCTTGTTATAAGCATGGAAAGAGGAACTTTTAATGAAGGAGTAAAAATAAAAGCCAAAGTAAATAAAGGGTTATTAGTCTGGCGAAAGATCGTTCAAAATAAACCACGGAATGACCGGTACCGGTTTGATAATTTTTCCTACGAACTCTATAACAAACTGGAAGTAGATATAAAAAATCTTAATTTCAAAAAGATCGCCCGGTTCAAACCGTTCAGGGCGGCCGGGGAGATCATCAACCAGAATATTGATTCTTCCGAAGGAATAAAATACCTGCCCACCTACCTTACCGAAGCGTTGTCTGACTATTATTACCAGAAAAATCCCAAAAAAAGAAGAGAGATAATAAAAGCTGCCAATACCAATGGTATTAAGAATGAAAGCATGATCAAATTCCTGGGCGGTATGGACCAGGTCATAAATATCTATAATAACTTCATTTTTGTCTTTGACAAACAACTGGTAAGCCCTGCCAGCGATAACGGCGACCTGTATTATAATTACAACGTGATTGATACGCAGCAGATGGGCAACAACCGTTTTTATCATTTGGTGTTCGCGCCCAGGCGCAAAGGAACTGATACGTTTGAAGGTGACTGCTGGGTTCAGGCCGGTACTTTCGCTATACAGAAAATGAACCTGAGACTAGGGAAAGACGCTAACATCAATTTCCTGGAAACATTAAGCCTGGTGCAGGAATACAGCCTTGTCAATGATACTACCTGGTTTCTTTCAAAAGATAAATTTGTAGCGGATGTTTCACCTATCGGTAAAGAAAAGCCGGGTGTGATAGGACGTAAGACCACTACCTACAGAAACGTTGTTATTAATGATACTTCCGTAACAACGGAGCTTGATAAAAATAAAAAGCTGGAGGAGATCATTACATTAGTTGGCGCTGATGAAAAAGAAAAAGCTTACTGGGAAGAATCCCGTCATGAAGAACTGAATAAATCAGAAAAAGGGATCATCAGTATGATTGATACCCTGATGAACGCACCGGTCTTTCAAAAATTCACCAACAGGCTCAACTTTATTGCCACGGGTTATTTGAATATCGGCAATTTTCAAATAGGTCCCTGGTATAACTGGGTCACCTCTAATTCATGGGAAGGCACCCGGGTGCGTTTTGACTTTGGGACCAATAAACATTTTGATAAAAAATGGTGGTGGCACGGTTATCTCGCTTATGGCTTTGGCGATAGAAAACTGAAAGGGAAAGGTGAATTGTTTTACCTCCCCAAGAAGCATCCCCGCTTTTATTTATATGCTTCTTACACCAATGATCTTGATTTTGGCCAGAACTATTACGGTGAAGTATCACAGGACAACATATTTGCTTTAGCCGTGCGCAAACAAAACATCCCCTTAAAGTTTTTAAAGGTCAATGAAAAACGGTTCGAATATTTTAATGAAACACGGTCAGGATTTTCTTCGCTTCTCGCCTTCACACATAAAATGTACACCCCTTTAAAAAATCTTTTGCCCAAAGATTCTTTCGCCACTGGTAATAACAGGACACCGTTGGCATCCGCAGAGGTTTCCCTGCGCCTGCGGTTTGCTTACCTTGAAAAGTTCCTGGAAAACACCTTCTTCCGTACAAGTCTTGGGAGTCCTTACCCCATCGGTGAACTGACCTTTACCAAAGGCGTGTCGGGTATTTTTAAAAGCAGTTATGACTATGTAAAAATATCCGCTAGTGTGTCTGACTATATTAATACGCCTCCGTACGGGCATGTGTCTTTTCAGGTATATGGCGGAAAAACATTCGGTACTTTACCGTATGTATTGCTTGATATAGCCCCGGGCAACGAACTGTATTATTACAACAAGTATGCATTCAATATGATGAACCGTTTTGAATTCATACATGACCAGTATGCCGGTATTAATTTTGAGCATAATATTGGCAACGGTATATTCCGGTTATTCCCCAAATTGAAATTCCGCCAGTTCTGGACGGCGAAAGCGCTCTGGGGCGGCATCTCAGAAGCTAACAAAGCGCTGAACTTTAAAGGGGGTAATAATTTTCAAACGCTGGATGGAAAAACTTATTTGGAAATGGGTACCGGTATTGATAATATTTTCCGCGTACTCCGGGTTGACTTTGTATGGCGATTGCTGCCCTTAAGATTGCCTAAATCCACAACTGATGGCTTTGGTGTATTTGGGAGTTTTCGGTTGAGTTTTTAATAAAACAAATCAACTGTTATGTTATCCGGCGTTTATTGAAGTATGAGTTTCATTTCTATCATTAGTAGTATACATCATCTTCATGTAATTCAGTTCAGCTAAAAACTTTTTACTATCTTCCTTTCATAAATAAGATTGCATGCCACATTTTATTCTTGCCCTTGACCAGGGTACTACCAGCAGCCGCAGTATGTTGTTTGATAAACAGGGCAACATCATCAGCGTGGCGCAAAAAGAATTTAAGCAGATATTTCCTGAGCCGGGTTGGGTGGAACATGATGCGGAAGAAATATGGAGTACGCAATATGGTACGATGGCGGAAGCGGTGGCGAAAGCCAATATCACGATGCGGCAAGTGGGGGGTATCGGCATTACCAATCAACGCGAAACGACAGTAGCATGGGAACGAAGCTCCGGCAAACCTGTTTACAATGACATCGTATGGCAGGACAGGCGAACAGCGGCCTATTGCGATGAATTGAAATCGGCAGGTAATGCCCAAATGATCCAGCAAAAAACAGGACTGATCATTGATGCTTATTTCTCCGCTACCAAATTGAAATGGATACTAGATAATGTTCCGGGAGCAAGGAAGAAAGCAGGTAACGGTGAATTAGCATTCGGCACTATTGATACCTGGCTGGCATGGAAACTATCGGGAGGTGAATTGCATGTAACCGATGTGTCCAATGCATCGCGGACCATGTTGCTGAATATCCACAGCTGTGAATGGGATGAAGAATTATTAACGTTGTTTGATATTCCAAAAAATTTATTGCCGGAAGTAAAACCATCCAGCAAGATATATGGAACAACAGGAAGTTTTGTTCCTGATTCAAGGATACCCATTGCAGGGATCGCGGGTGATCAGCAGGCTGCTTTATTCGGGCAACTGTGTACGCAACCCGGTATGGTAAAAAATACGTATGGTACCGGTTGCTTTATGCTGATGAATACGGGTGAAAAAGCGATCACATCAAAAAATAATTTGCTGACAACTGTCGCCTGGAAAATAAATGATAAAGTAGAATATGCGCTGGAAGGAAGTGTCTTCATTGCTGGTGCAGTAGTACAATGGCTGAGAGATGAATTAAAGATCATCCGCAAATCCCCGGAGATAGAAAAATTATCACAGCAGGTGCAGGATACGGATGGCGTATATATTGTTCCGGCCTTTGCTGGTCTCGGTGCGCCACACTGGAATCCCTATGCAAGAGGAACGATATTTGGATTAACAAGGGGAAGCAACAATGCGCATATTGCAAGAGCCGCATTGGACAGTATCGCTTACCAGGCTTATGATGTGCTGAAAGCGATGGAAGCTGACGCCGGTATCAGTATTAAAGAATTAAGGGTGGATGGCGGCGCTACTGTCAATAACCAGTTGATGCAATTTCAAAGTGATATACTGAATTGTAAAGTGGTGAGGCCAACAATAACGGAGACCACTGCATTAGGAGCAGCCTACTTAGCAGGACTAGCTGTTGGATACTGGAAAAATATTGATGACATACAGGAACAATGGCAGGTGGACCGGACTTTTTCTCCGGTGATGGACGAAGAAAAAAGAAAGAATTTGTTATATGGATGGCAACGAGCAGTGAAAGCTGCAATAAGCTGGGCGAATGGCTGATTTTTTCAACACAGAGTATAATGAGGTAAAGAGTTACACAGAGATAAAATTCAGGTATGATAATAAAAAATGAAATCTGGTATAATTCTATAACTGAAAAAATCATTAAGGCTGCTATTGAAGTCCATAGAGAGCTCGGGCCTGGTTTGATGGAATCGGTCTATGAGGTTTGCTTAAAAAAAATAATGAAAGATGAAGGATTGTTTGTCAAAAACCAGGTTATTCTTCCGGTCATATTCAAAGGCGTACAGTTAGAAAAAGAGTTTGCCCTTGACCTTATAGTGGAAGACGAAATTATCCTCGAATTAAAGTCTGTCGAAGTCATACTGCCCGTTCATGAAGCGCAACTGGTTACTTATCTTAAATTATCCGGCAAGAAACTTGGTTTGTTAATCAATTTTAATGTAGTACTGCTAAAGGATGGAATCCGCAGAAGAATTAATGGTAAATTAAACCCTGTATAACTCATATCCTCTGTAACTCCGGATTAAAAAAAGGAACTCGCAGAAAAATTAATGGCAAACTAAATTCTGTGTAACTCATACTACTCTGTAACTCTGTGTTGAAAATATGAACAGAACACGAATGATACAACAACTTGAATCCGCTACTGAGTGGGACATCTGTATCATTGGTGGGGGCGCCACCGGCTTGGGTACAGCCGTTGATGCGGCAACAAGAGGATTAAAGACTGTTTTATTCGAACAACATGATTTTGCCAAAGGCACTTCTTCCCGCTCTACCAAATTAGTGCATGGCGGCGTTCGCTATTTACAACAAGGCAATATCAAACTGGTGATGGAAGCTTTGAAAGAAAGAGGATTACTGATAAAGAACGCCCCGCATTTAGTACACAATCAAAAATTTATTGTTCCCAATTATAAATGGTGGGAAGGTCCTTTCTATGGAATTGGTTTGAAAATTTATGATTGGATGGCAGGTAAGTTAGGATTAGGACCGTCCCAGTTTTTATCCAAAGAAGAAACATTGGGATTAGCGCCAACTCTCGATCCGGAAGGATTAAGAGGAGGCATTGCTTATCATGACGGACAGTTTAATGATGCAAGGCTGGCGATCAACCTGGCGCAAACCGCCGCATTGCACCATGGCACATTACTGAATTATTTCCCTGTAACAGGATTATTAAAAGTGAATAAGAAAGTTTGCGGTGTGCAGGTAAAAGATTTTTTTACCGGGAAAGAATACGCGGTAAAAAGCAAAGTGGTCATCAACGCTACCGGGGTTTTTACCGATGCGGTGATGAACATGGATGATCCGAAGCACAAGCAAATGATCTCGCCCAGCCAGGGGATCCATTTAGTGGTGGACAAAGAATTCCTTCCCGGCAATACGGGCATCATGATACCAAGAACGGATGATGGCAGGGTATTGTTTGCGGTGCCCTGGCATAATAAAATTGTATTGGGAACAACTGATACCCCGGTAAAAACAAAAGATCCTGCATCGCTGCTTGAACCGGTACCATTAAAAGGAGAAATTGATTTTATCTTATCACATATTGGCCGCTATCTTTCAAAAGACCCTCAACTAAGCGATGTCAAAAGCATGTTCGCGGGACTAAGACCACTAGTGAAAGGAAGCAGTAAGAAAACGGCGGCATTATCAAGGGACCATTTAATTACAATAGCTGAGTCAGGTATGATCACCATTACCGGCGGCAAATGGACCACCTACCGGAGAATGGCGGAAGACGTAGTGAAAATCGCTATAGAAAAAAATGGGTTGCCGGATAAAATCTGCATCACGCAGGAACTAAAACTATACGGACATGACCAGCCGGCTGTGCCGGCTGAAATTTTTCAATTAACAACAGAAGAATTAAAAGCAGTCATTACAACATCCGTTGAAAAAGAAATGTGTATGACCGTAGAAGATTTTCTCTCGAGAAGAACAAGAAGCCTGTTGCTGGATGCCCAAGCAACTATTGCATCCGCGCCATTGGTAGCGGAGCTGATGGCAGCAGCCATGAATAAAGATGAAGCCTGGATAAAAGAACAAATAAATATCTTTAATTTAATCGCCAAAAACTATCTTCCCACTTCAAACTGATTGCTTATGTCACCTTTTCTCGCCGAATTTACCGGTACGGCCCTGCTCATCATCCTGGGCGCCGGGGTAGTAGCCAATGTCGTTCTTAGCAAAACCAAAGGAAATAACAGCGGATTAATAGTGATCGCATTCGGATGGGCGATGGCTGTTTTTATTGGTGTATCCGCGTCGCTGACATTAGGTGGCAAGGGCCATTTGAACCCGGCTGTTACCATCGCATTAAGTGCATTTGGTGATTTTGATAATTCGTTATTGCTCACGTATCTCGCTGCGCAATTTACCGGTGCGTTTACCGGTGCTGTTATTGCATGGATAGCCTATAAACAACATTTTGATGAACCTGGCGATAAGGATCTGAAGCTCGCTGTATTTTGTACAGCGCCTGCTATCCGTAACCCTGTATTCAATTTACTGACAGAAATTATCGGCACCTTTGTTTTATTGTTTGGCGCATTGACCATGTCGAAGTCTGCACAAACATTAGGGGCATTGGATGCATTACCTGTTGCACTGCTGGTATTAGGAATAGGATTATCATTGGGTGGTCCGACAGGTTATGCTATTAACCCTGCAAGGGATTTAGGCCCACGCATTGCACATTTTATTTTACCCATAAAAGGAAAAAGAGATAGTGACTGGGGGTATAGCTGGATACCGGTTGTGGGGCCATTACTTGGCGGGATTCTCGCCGCTTTTGTTTTTTATAAAGTAATATAAGATGAAGGCGATATAGGTATTCATTATTGTCATTTAACATCTTATATTCATTAGTGTCCCGTAAAACTATATAAAAGTTCTTTGAA